>JAJPHO010000107.1 GCA_021325215.1 Alphaproteobacteria bacterium | reverse complement strand
TCCTGCGGCTGGGTCAGCAGCACGAACATCGCCTCCATGTCGATCAGCGACTGCTTGATCTCGCGATAGACGAAGCCGAGGAAATTGAGCGGCAGATAGAGCTGGATCAGGTAGGTGTTGACCAGCACGAAGTCGCCCACCTTCATCCGGCCGGTCACCACTTCCTGGGCCGCCATCATCATGATCGCGGTCAGGCCCAGCGCGATGATCACGCCCTGGCCGATATTGAGCAGCGACAGCGACACCTTGCTGGTATTCGAGGCTTTCTCATAGCGCAGCAGCGACTTGTCGAAGCGCTCGGCCTCGTGTCCCTCATTGCCGAAATATTTGACCGTCTCGAAGTTCAGCAGGCTGTCGATGGCTTTTGCATTTGCCTCCTGGTCGGTCTCGTTCATCTGGCGCCGATATTTGGTCCGCCATTCGGTGATGGAGAGTGTGAAGGCGATATAGATGGCGATGGTGGTAAAGGCCGTCAGGGCGAAGCGGATGTCGTAAAGCCGCCACAGCACCACGGTGACCAGGCTGATTTCCAGCAGCGTCGGCAGGATGTTGAACAGCATGAAGCTGAGCAGGAAATCGATGCCCTTGGTGCCACGCTCGATCACGCGCGACAGGCCGCCGGTCTGGCGGTCGAGATGGAAGCGCAGGGACAGCGCATGCAGATGGCGGAACACGCTGAGCCCGACCATGCGGATGGCGCGCGACCCCACCTTGGCGAAGATGGCGTCACGGATTTCGCCAAACGCCTGCGACAGGATGCGCGCCGCGCCATAAGCCAGCACCAGCCCGACCGGTATGGCGATGGCCATGTCGCCATGCGGGGTCAGGGCGTCGATCGAGCGCTTATACAGCATCGGCGTCGCCACGCTGACCAGCTTCGCCGCCGTCAGGAACAGCATCGCCCCCACCACCCGCAGGCGCAGTGTGCCCTCGTTCGGCCAAAGATACGGCGCTAGGCTGCGCAGGGTCGCGAAATGGTTACGCTTCGGGGTGGCCATGGGTTTGTCCGGCTTTCACAAAGATCTGGTGGAGATTGCGGTGCGGGCGGCGGAATTCAAGTTCCGGCGGTATCGGCGGTCTCAGCGTCGATTTCACCACGAAGACACGAAGACACGAAGGAAAGAAAGGAAAAGCGCCGCAGGCCATCATCCTTCTTCCCGGGCAATCCTGGGGGAACGGAATGACTGCCTGCGGCGCTTTTGGTTCTTCGCGCCTTCGTGTCTTCGTGGTGAAAAATTAACCCTAAGCCGCCGCCTGACCCCTGGCCCGTAGGAGTGCCACGATCTTGCCGGCGGCGTCGGGGATGTTGGTGCCGGGGCCGAATATGGCGGCGACACCGGCCTGGGTCAGGAAGTCGTAATCCTGCTGCGGGATGACGCCGCCGACGATGACCATGATGTCCCCGGCGCCCTCGGCCTTGAGGTCGGCGATCAGCTGCGGCACCAGGGTCTTGTGGCCGGCGGCTTGGCTCGAGACGCCGATCACATGCACGTCGTTCTCGACCGCCTGGCGGGCGGCCTCGGCCGGGGTCTGGAACAGCGGCCCGACATCGACGTCGAAGCCGAGATCGGCGAAAGCGGTGGCGATCACCTTGGCGCCGCGATCGTGGCCGTCCTGGCCCATCTTGACCACCAGCATGCGCGGGCGGCGGCCCTCGGCGGCGGCGAAGTCGGCGATGTCCCGCTGCACCTTGGCGAAACCGTCATCGCCGTCGAAGCTGCCGCCATAGACGCCGGAGATGGTCCGGTTATTGGCGCGGTGACGGGTGAACACGCTTTCCAGCGCATCGGAGATCTCGCCCACGGTCGCGCGGGCGCGGGTCGCCTCGACGGCCAGCGCCAGCAGATTGCCGTCTCCGCCCGCCGCCGCATCGGACAGGGCCTTCAGCGCGGCGGTGGTCCTGGCCTCGTCGCGGGTTTCCTTGATCTTCTTCAGGCGGCCGAGCTGAGCTTCGCGCACCTTGGCGTTGTCGACTTCGAGGATCTCGACCGGCGCCTCTTCCGATGGCTGGTATTTGTTGACGCCGACCACGACCTCTTCGCCGCGGTCGATGCGCGCCTGTTTCAGCGCGGCGGCTTCCTCGATGCGCATCTTCGGCATGCCGGTCTCGACCGCCTTGGTCATGCCGCCCAGGGCCTCGACCTCCTCGATCAGCTTTTCGGCCGCCGCCGCTAGCGAGGCGGTGAGAGACTCGACGTAATAGGACCCGCCCAGCGGATCGACCACGTTGGGAATGCCGGTCTCTTCGGCGATCACCAATTGCGTATTACGGGCGATGCGCGCCGAGAACGGCGTCGGCAAAGCGATCGCCTCGTCCAGCGCGTTGGTGTGCAGGCTTTGGGTTCCGCCCAGCACCGCCGCCATCGCTTCGATGGTGGTGCGGATGACGTTGTTGTACGGGTCTTTCTCGGTCAGCGACACGCCCGAAGTCTGGCAATGGGTGCGCAGCGCCAGGCTCAGCGGATTCTTCGGATCGAACTTCTTCATCAGCTTGGCCCACAGCAGGCGGGCGGCGCGCAGCTTGGCGACCTCCATGAAGAAATTCATGCCGATGGCGAAGAAGAAGGACAGACGCGGCGCGAATTCGTCAACGGCCAGGCCCTTGTCGAGGGCGGCGCGCACGTAATCCAGGCCGTCGGCCAGGGTGAAGGCCAATTCCTGCACCGCGGTCGCGCCGGCTTCCTGCATGTGATAGCCGGAGATCGAGATCGAATTGAATTTCGGCATATGCTTGGCCGTGTATTCGATGATGTCGGCGACGATCCGCATCGAGGGACCCGGCGGATAGATGTAGGTGTTGCGGACCATGAACTCTTTCAGGATGTCGTTCTGGATGGTCCCCGACAATTTGTCCTGGCTTACGCCCTGTTCCTCGGCGGCGACGATATAGCCGGCCAGCACCGGCAGCACCGCGCCGTTCATGGTCATCGACACGCTCATCTTGTCGAGCGGGATGCCGTCGAACAGGATCTTCATATCCTCGACGCTGTCGATCGCCACGCCCGCCTTGCCGACATCGCCGACCACGCGCGGATGATCGCTGTCATAGCCGCGATGGGTGGCCAGGTCGAACGCCACCGACAGGCCCATCTGACCGGCGGCCAGATTGGCGCGGTAGAGCTTGTTGGATTCCTCGGCGGTGGAGAAGCCGGCATATTGCCGGATGGTCCAGGGCCGGTGGGCATACATGGTGGCGCGCGGGCCGCGCATATAGGGCGCAAAGCCCGGCAGGCTGTCAAGATGCTCCAGCGTCGCCAGATCCTCGGCGGTGTAGAGCGGCTTGACCGCGATGCCTTCCGGCGTGTTCCAGACCAGTTCTTCGGGCGAGGCGCCCTTCATGTCCTTGGCGGCCAGCGCTTCCCAGTCCGAGAGCGTCTTGCGTTCGAAATCCGTCATTCCGGCGTTCCTAATCGATTTTGCGCGCAGTCTACAAAGGTGGGTTTCCAGGGACAAGCTGTTCGGGCGGGGGCGCAGTTTGCTTTTTCACCACGAAGACACGAAGGCACGAAGAAAAGGAAGGAAAAGCGCCGCAGGCAATCATTCTCCTGACCCGACGGTTTTGTGGGCTTTAGAAATGACTGCGCTTCGCGCTTTTTCCGTCTTCGTGCCTTCGTGTCTTCGTGGTGAAAATCAACGTTGGTTCGGACGGTGATTTTGAGAGAAAGAACAAGCCGTTACCAAGGCTCCACTTGACCGAAACCAGCCGCGCGGCCACTGTCACATCATGCCATTGATCGATCACATCCGGCGCTGTAACCGCTGGACACCCTCCGACTTCCTGCCGCTGATGGCAGGCGACAAGCTGCTGGGGCTGATGCGTCCGGAAACGGCGCTTTACCTGTCCGATTTCCCCAAGCTCTTCGTCGAACATGACGACCGGATCGCTCTGTCGGGCCATTACGCCACCGCCGCCGACCGCACCGCCGCTTTCCGCCCGATCGCCGAGCGCCTGGCGATGGAGGGGCTGATCGAAAAACTGCGCGACGAGGATTACCGCGTCGTGACCAAATGGGGCGAAGAGCCGGTGATGCAGATCGACCGGGCCGCCGTCGGGCTGCTGGGCATCAAGGCGTTCGGCATCCATGTCAACGGCATGGTGCTGAAACGGCGCGAGCAGGATCTGCAGCTGTGGATCGGCAAGCGCTCGGCCGACAAATCGGTCGAGCCCGGCAAGTATGACAATATGGTGGCGGGCGGCCAGCCGGCCGGTCTGACCCTGATCGAGAATCTGAAGAAAGAGGCGGGGGAGGAAGCCGGCATCGAGCCCTCGATGATCAAGCGCGCCCAGCCGGTCAGTGTCATCACCTATTGCATGGAGGATGGGCGCGGCCTCAAGCGCGACACCCTGTTCGTCTACGACATGCTGATGCCCGACGATTTCGAGCCGACGGCGGTCGATGGCGAGATGGAGCGCTTCATGCTGATGCGCCGCGGCATGATCCTCAATTTGCTGCGCGAGGGCTATTCCTTCAAATTCAACGTCGCCTTGGTGCTGATCGACTTCCTGATCCGCCACGGTTTCTTGACCCCCGAGGAAGAGCCCGACTACGCTGACCTGGTGACCGGACTGCACACTCACCTGGACTGAGGTCTCCCATGAAGCCGCCCCGCAAGTTCTACGAACCGCTGGCCATCGGGGCGCCGCAGCCCCGGCGCGAATTGCCGGTGGCGCTGGAGCGGATGATCCACTTTTTTCCGCCGCATAACGACAAGCTGCGTGCCCGCCTGCCCGAGATGATCGGCAACGTGGATGTGCTGCTCGGCAATCTCGAAGACGCCATTCCCATCGATGCCAAGGAAGCGGCCCGCAAAGGCTTCATCGACGCGGCCCGGGCCAACGAGTTCGGCGAGACCGGCCTGTGGGTGCGGGTCAATTGCCTCAATTCCCCCTGGTTCCTCGACGATGTGACCGAGATCGTCGCGGCGGCGGGCGATAAGCTGGATGTGGTGATGCTGCCCAAGGTCGAAGGCCCGTGGGACATTCATTTTTTCGACCAGCTGCTGGCTCAGCTGGAGGCGAAGCACAAGGTCGGCAAGCCGATCCTGATCCACGCCATCCTGGAGACCGCCCTGGGCGTCGCCAATGTCGACGCCATCGCCGGCGCCAGCCCGCGCATGCACGGCATGAGCCTGGGCCCGGCCGATCTCGCCGCTTCACGCGGCATGAAGACGACGCGGGTCGGCGGCGGACATCCGTTCTATGGTGTATTGGAGGATGCCAAGGGCGAGGGCGTGCCGCGCACTCTGTTCCAGCAAGACCCGTGGCATTACACCGTCGCCAAGATGGTCGATGCCTGCCAGAGCTATGGCCTCAAGGCTTTCTACGGCCCGTTCGGGGATTTTTCGGATGATGCGGCGTGCGAGGCGCAATTCCGCAACGCCTTCCTGCTGGGCTGCGCCGGAGCCTGGTCGCTGCATCCCAGGCAAATCGAGATCGCCAAACGGGTGTTCAGCCCGGATGCCGCTGAAGTGAAGTTCGCGGTGAAGATTCTTGACGCGATGCCGGATGGCAGCGGCGCCGTCATGATCGACGGCAAAATGCAAGACGACGCCACCTGGAAACAGGCCAAGGTGATCGTCGACCTCGCTCGCCGGGTCGCTGCGCGCGACCCGGCGATGAAGGAAGCTTACGGGTTCTGACTTATTGCGGCGGCGGCTGGTTGGGCGGCGGAATCGCAGCGCCGGGCGGCGGCCCGTTGGCGGCCGGCGGCGTGGCCGCGACCGGGCGCCAGGGCATGCCGCAGCTCTGCACCGCGGGGTAATAACCGCGCGGATTGTCGCACCAGTAATAGGTCGGCGCGGCCGGGGGCGGCGGCGCCACGGCGGCCGGCTCGGCGAACGTCACCTCGGACACCACGGTCGGATAGGGATAGACCGGCTGGTCGTAGAAATACCAGACGCCACCGGCGAACCACCACCAGCCCAGACGGCCATTATGCCATTCGTGATGCCAATGGCCGCCCAGCCACACTTCGCGGTCATGAGGGGCGAAGCGGGCGAATTCATGCTCGTGGAACTCGTGGTGAAAATGGTCCTCGGCCGAGGCCAGCAGCGGCGTCAGACCGATGGTCAGGCTGGCTGCCGCCGCCAGCAGGCTTTGCTTAACCGTGAATTTCATCTTGGTCCTCCAAGAAATCGACGAAGATAATCTAAGCGCAGGATCATGGCGAAACAGGGGTGACTTGGTTTCACAGTGTTACGCCGAGCGCGACATAGAATTGAATGACATCGGTCAATTTCTGCGCCTTGGCGGTGGCCAGCGATTGCTTGGCCTGGGCGAAGGCGCGCTCGGCGGTCAGCAATTGCAGCAGGCTGGTCTTGCCGACCTGATAGCTGGAGCGCTGCAGGGCCAGCGACGAGGCTGAAATGTCGAGCGAGGTCCGCGCGTCGGCCAGCAACTCGGAATCATGCTCCAGCGCCCTCAGACTGTCCGCCACTTGGCCGAACGCGGCGATTACCGTCTGGCGATAGGTATCGAGCTGCGCCTGATAGGCCTCGACCGCGGCCTGGCGCTGGGCTTCCAGCGCGCCGCCATGGAAGATCGGCTGGGTCAGGCTGGCGCCGACATTCCACAGATTGTTGGACGGGTTGAAGAGGGTGCCGACGATCTCGGATTGCTGGGTCACCGCCGCCGACAAGCTGATCTGCGGATATTGCTGCGCCGTCGCCACGCCGATGGCCGCGCTGGCGGCATGGAGCTGCGCTTCGGCGGCGGCGATGTCGGGGCGCTTATGCACCAGTTCGGAGGGCACCGCGATCGGCAGATCGGCGGGCAGGGCGAAATCGTCGATGGCGAAGTCGGGCGGCGTCCAATCGGCCGGTGTCCGGCTCATCAGCACCGCCAGGGCATGGCGGGCGACGCTCAATTGCTGGCGCAGGGAGGCGATCTGGGTCTGGTCGCCGACCAGCTGGCTTTGCGCGGTCAGCACGTCGGCGCGGGCCGCCTTGCCGACCTCGAACTGCTTTTGCACCATCGCCAGGTTCTTGCGGTCGCTGGCCAGGATCTCCTCGGCGGTGGCGATCTGCAGGCGGGCCGACGCTATTGCAAGCGCTTCGGTCGCAACGCCGCCGACCAGGGTGAGGCGAGCCGCCTCGACCTGCCAGCGCTGGGAATCGGCCTGGGACTGGCTCTGCTCGACGGCGCGCGCGGTGGCGCCGAACAGGTCGGCCATATAGCTGAAGCTCGGTCCGATCGAGAAGAAATCCGAACTGGTGCCGCCGCCGGCCGCGGTGAAGCCGCCCGAGCCGTTACGCTGCACGCCGGCGGACAGATCGGCCTGCGGATACCAGGCGGCCTTGGCCTCGATCACCACCTGCTCGGCCTGGCGCAGACTGGCCTTGGCGGCGGACAAAGTGGCGTTGCCGGCCAGGGCCTGCTCCTCGGTGCGGTCGAGGGCGGGATTGCCGAGCAGTTTCCACCAATCGGCCGGCACCGGTCCGGCGATCAGCGTGGGGCCCGCGACGCCGGCCTTTTCCTGGGCGGGAACGTCGGCGAGGTCATAGCCCTGCTGCGCCGGATCGGCGGGAGCCTGATAGTCGGGCCCGACAGCGCAGCCGGCAAGCATCAGCAGAGCGGCAGAGAAAGCGAGCTTATTCATAGCGCAGCGCGTCGATGGGATTGAGCAGCGCCGCCTTGCGCGCCGGATAAAAGCCGAAGAACACCCCGATCACGGCGGAGACCAGGAAAGCGCCGGCGATCACGGGCGGCGACAACAGGGTCGGCCAGCCGGCGGCGTAGGAGATGATCTTGGCCGCGGCGATGCCGGTCAGCACGCCGGCCCCGCCGCCGATGCCGGACAGCAGCACCGCCTCGACCAGGAACTGCAGCAGCACATGAACGCGGCGCGCGCCGATCGCCATGCGGATGCCGATCTCGCGGGTGCGCTCGGTGACCGAGACCAGCAGGATGTTCATGATGCCGATGCCGCCGACCAGCAGCGAGATCGAGGCGATGGCGGCCAGCAGGATCTCCAGCACGCGGCTGCTCTGCTCGGCCACTTCGGCGATTTCGGTCAGGTTGCGCACGGTGAAATCGTCGTCGGCATCGGGTTTGATGCGGTGGCGGCGTTCCAACGTCTTGGTCACCTGATCGACGGCCTGGTCGGTGACCCCGCCGTCGCGCGCCTGGATGTAGATCGCGTTGACGAAGCCGGCCAGGCGCGGCTGGATGCCGAACGGATTGGAAGGGCTGCTCTGCGGTCCGCCCAGGCTGATGACCAGCCCGCTCTGTGCCGCCGCCGCGACGCTGGCGGAGGGTGTGGAGACGCCCAGGATGCGCTGCTGCGAGGTCGAGAAAGGGGTCAGGATCACATCGTCCTGATCCTGGCCGCCGCCGGAATTGCCCTTGACCGCCAGCACGCCGACCACCGTCAGCGGCACCGACTTGACCAGCACGGTCGCGCCGACCGGATCGGCATCCTGCCCGAACAGAGCGTCGACCACGCTCTGGCCGAGGATGCAGATCATGGCGCCGTCATGCTCGTCCTCGGGGGTGAAGTCGCGGCCCGAGGCGACGGCCCAATTGCGGATCGACAGATAGGACGGGGTGACGCCCTGGACGCTGGTCGCCCAATTCTCGTCGCCATAGACCGCCTGCGCGTTCTGGCGGGCGACCCAGGCGACGTCGGCGACCGCTTCGTCCTCTTCGAGGATGGCCTGGGCGTCGGTCACGGTCAGGCTGGAGGTGCTGCCGGCACCGCCCCGCACGCCGCCCGAGCGGGTGCTGGCCGGCGTGGCGATCAGCAGATTGGTGCCTAAGCTGGCCAGCCGTTGCTTGACCACGGCACGCGCGCCTTCGCCGACCGCCACCATGGCGATCAAAGCGGCGACGCCGATGAATACGCCCAGCATGGTCAAGGCGGCGCGCATCTTGTGGCGGCCGATGGCGCGCAAGGCGGCCAGCAGAGCCAGTCCGATGAAGGAGCGGATCTCTTCCCAGCGCCCGGGCCGGTGGATCTTTGCCGCCGGCTGGATGCGGCGCGGGCTTTCGCGGCTTCGCGTGTCGGACTGGATGCGGCCGTCTTTCAGCACCACCACGCGGTCGGCATAGGCGGCCATGTCCGGTTCATGGGTCACCAGCACCACGGTCAGGCCCTGTTCGCGGTTCAGCGTGGTGATGGCGTTCATGATCTCGGCCGAGGTCTGCGAATCGACATTGCCGGTCGGTTCGTCGGCGAGAAGGATAGCCGGATCGTTGATCAGGGCGCGGGCGATGGCGACGCGCTGCTGCTGCCCGCCCGACAGCTGGTTGGGATGGTTCTTCTGCCGCTCCGCCAGGCCGAGTTTCGCCAGCGCGTCGCGGGCCCGTCCCAAGCTTCCCTCGGTCTGGCCGGCATAGAACAGCGGCAGGGCGACATTCTCGATCGCCGCGGTGCGGGTCAGCAGGTTGAAGCTCTGGAACACAAAGCCGATGCGCTGGCCCCGGATGCGGGCCAGGTCGGGTTCCGACAGGGTCGCGGTGTCGACCCCTTCCAGCAGGTAGTGGCCGCTGTCGGGCTGATCGAGGCAGCCGAGAATGTTCATAAGGGTCGATTTGCCCGAGCCGGAGGTGCCCATGATGGCGACGAATTCGCCGGGCTCGACGGTCAGGCTGACATCGTCCAGCGCCCGCACCTCGACGTCACCCAAACGATAGAGGCGGCTGACGCGGTCGAGGCTGATGACGGGGGCGGTCATTTCCGCCGCTTCCGACCGGGTTTCGATTCACCACGAAGGCACGAAGACACGAAGGAGGAGGAAGCAAAGCGCCGCAGGCACTCCTTTTTCTCCGTGTCTCTCCGTGTCTCCGTGTCTCCGTGGTGAAAATGAGGCCCTGGACCGACACAAGCCATCGTGCGAGGAACCGGCCGGTCTTCGCGGGACCAGGCTTGATTCACCACGGAGACACGGAGACACGAAGAAAAAGGGAGGAAAAGCGCCGCAGGCAGTCTTTCCTCTTGCCCAATGCGGGCTCGGGACAGAGGCGTGATTGCCTGCGGCGCTTTTCTTCTTCTCTGCCTTCGTGCCTTCGTGTCTTCGTGGTGAAATAACATCAGAACCTGCCGCCGCCCGGTCCCGGCGGGCGCCGCTGCTGGTTCTGGCCGGTGCGGCGGGTGACGGAAGGCGAGGCCGTCTCGGTGTCGCGTTGCTCGGACACCACCACCTTGTCGCCCGGCTGCAGGCCTTCGCCCGATACCTCGACGAGGGTGCCGTCATCGAGGCCGACCTTGACCGGCACGGCGGTCAGCTGGCCATCCTTCAGCACCCAGACGCGGCTGCCGGGCGGACCGCGGCGAGCCTGACGGTCGGGATTGGCGGGGGCGCCTTCGGCCCGCTGCGGACGCTCCCCATTCTGCCATTTCTCGCGCATTTCGGCGCGGCGCTTGGCGATGTCGGGCGGAACGAAGCGGATCGCCGGCAGCGGCACGCGCAGCACGTCCTTGGCCTGGGCGGTGATGATATGGGTGTCCGCCGTCATGCCGGGCAGCAGCAGCTTCTTGGGATTGGCGACATCGACCACCACGTCATAGGTGACCACGCTCTGCACCGTGACCGGCGCCTGGCGGATCTGGCGCACGACGCCGTCGAATTCCTTGTCGGGGAAGGCCTGCACCGTGAAGCTGGCGGGCTGGCCGACCTTGACCGCGGCGATGTCGGCCTCGGCGACATTGGTGTCGACCTGCATCCGGGTCAGGTCCTTGGCGATCAGGAACAGGGTCGAGCTTTGCAGATTTGACACCACGGTCTGGCCGACATCGACATTGCGCGAGATCACCGTGCCTTCGACCGGCGAGACGATGTCGGTATAAGCGAGGTTGACCTCGGCGGCGCGCAGGACGGCCTTCTTCTCGATCAGCGAGGCGTGGTCGAAGGCGATCTGCGCTTCGGCCTGGGCGGCGGTGTTGCGGTCGCTATCGACCTGATCCGCCGAAACCACGCCGTCGGTCAGCAGGCGCGTATCGCGGTCCAGCGACTGCCTGGCGTAGGTCAGCGCGGCCTGATCCTTCCTCAGCTGCGCTTCGCTGGTGGCGAGATCGGCTTTGTCCTGCTCGACCACCAGCTGGAACGGCTCGGGGTCGATACGGGCGCAGACCTGGCCGATCTTGACCTCGGTATTGAAGTCGCAGCCCAGGGCTTTGACGATGCCGGAGACGTAGGAACCGACCTGAACGGTGGTGACCGGATCGAGGGTGCCGGTCATGGTCACGCTACGCTCGATGTCGCCGCGCGTTACCGCCTGGGTGACATAGCGGGGCGCGGCGCTTTTGCCATGCCACCAATACCAGCCGCCCCCGGCCGCGCCAGCCAGGACAAGAATAGCGATCGCAGCGGCGGCGGCGCGCCGGCGGGGAAGAAAGCGGACCATGGGGCCGGAGTATCGGGGCGGCGTGTTTCAGCCGTACGACGCGCCGCCCCGATTTTGTCACAGATTGTTTCAGGAAGCGCTGTTGGGCGGAGGCAGCTCTTCTTCCGCGGCCTCTTCTTCCTCTTCGTCCTCCTCGGGCAGGCTCAGCACGCCCGAAGTATAGTCGTAGTCGAAGATCTCGGCATAACGGCCCCAATTGATCACCGTCTCGAGGACGCGTTCGGCCTCGTCGTCGGTGAGGTAATCCTCGAGCTCCTGCAGGAAGCGGTCTTCCGGCGCGCGATGGTCGCGCCGTTCGTCCAGCACGCGGCGGATATGGGCGGCCAGCGAGAGGTTGGTCAGCATGGCCTCGGCGAAGATTTCCTTGCGGACATCGTCCTCGGCGTCGACATAGGCCTGGCCGCGCGGCAGCATCGCCACGTCGCCATGCTCGACCTTGATGAACTGGAAGATGCGGCCGGCTTCGAGCAGGTGGAACAAGGTATCGTCCGGCAGCTGCAGGATGTCGGCGAGGGCCGGCAGGTCGGCCTTGCCGTTGAGCGGCTCCTCGGCCAGGGCTTCCAGCATGCCTTCGATCTTGTAGGGCGTGGCTTCCGGCAGACGGTAGCCGAGCGACAGCGGCTCGGCGGCGGCGCCGGCGGCGCGCTGCGGCTGCTGGGTCATGATGCCGTAGATCTCGTCGACGATCTGCTTGAAGGCCGGCGCCTCGGTGTCGCGCGGATGGGGCAGATGAACCGGGATCTCGGCCTTCACGCGGCCGGGGTCGGACGAGAAGATCAGCACCCGGTCGGCGATGGTGACGGCTTCCTCGATATTGTGCGAGACGAACAGGATGCCCTTGGTCGGGATCTTGCGCTCCTGCCAAAGCTCCAGCAGATCGCCGCGCAGGGTCTCGGCGGTCAGCACGTCCAGCGCCGAGAAGGGCTCGTCCATCAGCAGAATGTCGGGCTGCATCACCAAAGCGCGGGCGAAGCCGACGCGCTGACGCATGCCGCCGGACAGCTCGCGCGGGAAGGCGCTTTCGAAACCGCCCAGGCCGATGATGTCGATCGCTTCGGTGGCGCGCTCTTCGCGTTCCTCGGGCGGCACCGCCATCGCCTCCAGCCCCAGCTCCACATTCTGCTGCACGGTCAGCCAGGGGAACAAGGCGAAGGACTGGAACACCATCGAGATGCCGTGGGCCGGCCCGTTGATCGACTTGCCGCGATAGAGCACGTCGCCGCCATTGGGCTTGACCAGCCCGGCGATGATGCGCAGCAGGGTCGATTTGCCCGAGCCCGATTTGCCCAGCAGGGCGACGATCTCGCCTTCCTGCAGACGGAAATTGACCTCGTCCAGCACCACGCGCTCCGACCGGTCGG
>JAJPHO010000093.1 GCA_021325215.1 Alphaproteobacteria bacterium | reverse complement strand
CTCTCTACGGATTTTATTTCTACGATAAGCGAATTTTCAACCACGAGATCGAGACGGTAATCGCAGTCCAGATCCTCCCCTTTATAGCGAATCGGGAGCGGCATCTGACGCCGATAGCTTATGGAGCTTCGCTCGAGTTCGTGGCAGAGGCAGCGTTCATAGATCGATTCCAGCAGTCCCGGCCCCAGCGTCCGATGAACCTCTATGGCGAAGCCGATAACCTTGTTGCTGATCTCGTCGAACTGCCGGCTTTCCGCCATCTTTCTATTCTTCGTGTCTTCGTGTCTTCGTGGTGAAAATCAACCCAGCTTTATATCGAACTGCCCATCGAGCCAACTCGTCCCGATGAAATAGGTGTGTCCTGTATTTACGACGTCGAACACCAGAGCGTTGTCCGTCCATTCGTAATTGTTGACCAGATGTGTATCAGTGCTGACCAGCGCTGGCGAGAAGGAATAGGACCCGGGGCCCAGGCGGCAGGGGAAGCGCAGGTCGAAGACGATCTTGCTGCCGGCCCTGGGGGTCGCGACAGGCTGTTCGGTGTGCCAGGTGTTGGTGCCCCACACCACATGCCCCTCGCGTGTGCGCAGCATATACCCCAGCACCAGCTGCGGAATGTCGGCATTGATGTCGATCTCGGCGCGCAGGATCAGATCCTGTCCGACCATCACGGTGGAGACCGGGGCGCCGGACATCGCGTCGAGCAGCACCAGCCGGGCCAGGCGCGCTTCGCCGGTGCCCGATGTGGTCTTCAGCCAGCCATTCTCGTCGCGCTTTTGCAGCACTTCCTGCTTGTCGTTCTCGCGCGCCGCGACCATGGCGTTGTAGAAGTCGGTGACTTCGTCGGCGGGGCCGTCCTTCAGCACGCTGCCCTTGTCGAGCAGGATCACGCGTTCGCACAGGGCGCGCACATCGACCATGCTGTGGGTGACGAACAGCAGCGCCGTGCCGTCCTTCTTGAACCGGCGGATGCGCTCGAAGCTCTTATGCTGGAAATAGCTGTCGCCGACCGACAGCACCTCGTCGACGATCAGTAGGTCGGGCCGTTCCGCCGTGGCGACTGCGAAAGCGAGGCGGGCCTGCATGCCGCTGGAATAGACGCGCAGCGGCTGGTCGAAGAAGGCGCCCAGCTCGGCGAACTCCTCGATCGACGGCATCAGCTCGTCGATGCGGCGGCTGTCGATGCCCATCAGTCCGGCGGCGAACCGCACATTCTGGCGGCCGGTGAATTCCGGATTGAAGCCCAACCCCAGTTCCAGGATCGCGCTGATGCGGGCGGCGGACGAAACCACGCCGACGGTGGGTTGCACCGTCCCGGTGATCAGCTTCAACAACGTGCTTTTTCCGGCGCCGTTATTGCCGATCACCGCCATGGCTTCGCCGGCATGCAGCTGGAACGAGACGCCGCGCGACGCCCAATGCTCGGCCGTGGTCTTCATGCGCAAGCCCATCCAGCTGAGGATGCGGGCGGCGGTCGAGCCATAGGACGTATAGCATTTGCCGACGCCGTCGACGGTGAGAACGACCGGCTTATTCATAGCGCGTCCACCAGTTCGGAGCTGGCGCGACGGAACAGGGCGAAGGCCAGCACGACGAAGAAACAGGCCAGGGCGGCCGGCACCGCCAGGGTGCCGAGGTCGGGCCAGCGGTTGTAGAGCAGAGCGTCCTGATAGATGCGCACCAGCGGCGCCAGCGGGTTGAGCGCCAGCAGCCAGCGGAACCGCTCGGGCACGATCTCGGCGCTGTAGACGATGGGGGTCAGCCAGAACCAGATCTGCAGCAGGATGCCGCACACTTCCGCGACGTCACGCGCGAACACATTGATGATGCCCAGCAGCAGGCCCAGCCCGAAGGCGAACATCGAGATCAGCAGTACGCCCAGCGGCAGCGCCAGCCAGGTGAGTGTGGGCGGATGGCCCAGCGCTATATAGACGACGAAGATCGCCGCCAGCAGCATGGCGTGATTGACCAGCGCGCTTCCCCAAACGATCACCGGCAGGCACAGGCGCGGGAACGAGATCTTTTTCAGGCTGCCCGCATAAGTGATGAACACGCTCAGGCAGCGATTGAAGATCTCGGTGAACAGGCCCCAGGCGGCGTTGCCGGCCATGAGGTAAACCGGATAGGCGGCGCGGTCGGTCATCTGCGGCAGGCGCATCCCCATCACCTCGGCCAGCACCAAGGCGAGAATCGCCGCCTGGGCCAGCGGATGCAGGATGTGCCACAGGGCGCCGAGACTGGAGCGCGCGAAGCGCCCCTGCAGCTCGGCGCGGATCGAGGTACGGATGAATTGGCGGTAGCGCCACAGGGCGGCCACCATGCCGGTCACCGGCGAAAGAGGGCGCATTGGCTCCTGCTCGGGTAGGAAAGGTGGCGCCAACAAAGCGAAATTCGGCGCTTTCGTCAATGTCGGGACCGCATATGGTGAAAAATGCGTCACAAAAATGGGGCGGCTTTTAAACGATTTTATAAGAATTCCCGCGGAAAGTGCGGTCCGAGCCAAGGGGGCGGGCGTCTCGGCGAAACGGCAAAATCGTTTTTCCACAGCATTTTAACGGAACCCATTCAATTTGTTGTTGACGCCGCGCTTGCTTTCGGTCATGTAAAGTCACTGTACAGCCATGGGTGCGCAATCCGTGCGCCCCGTACGCTAACAAAGTTTTCGGCCCGTGCTATTGGAGGCACTTATGAGCGTTACTTCCGCCCAAGCAATTTCCCTGCTTGAGAATGTCCTGTTCGAATCGGCGACCGCCGCCAAGGCCAATGCGGCCGGCTGGGTTGCCCTGTCGAACCTGAATTCGTCCTACTCGACCATCGCCGGGCTGGCTTCCGCCATGGCTGGCAACGCTGAGGCCTCGATCGCTTCGCAGGTTGTGCGCTACTACGAAGGCGCTCTGGGCCGCGCTCCGGGCGGCACCGAAATCGCCTACTACGTGAACATCGCCGAGACCGGCCTGACCGCTTCGCAGATCAGCCAGGGCGCCTCCGCCGTTTCGCAGGCCGTCTGGAACCAGATCGCCTCCGATTTCGCCAACTCGCCGGAATTCGCGTTCGCGTCCGCTTCGGCCAGCAGCGTCGTCACCCTGCTGTACCTCAACATCCTCGGCCGTTCGCCGACCGCGACCGAAGTCGCCTTCTACAACGCCCAGCTGGCCTCGGGCCTGGGTAACTCGATCCTGGTTCAGGAGTTCACCAACTCCCCCGAGTACCAGGGCAAGGTCGATGCTAACATCGCTTCGGCGCTGAGCAGCTATGGTTCGTCGGTCGCCACCGGCACCACCCCGGTGACCATCAACCCGATCGTCACCACCCCGACCGGCACCAGCACCGCGCTGACCACCGGCGTTGACACCATCAACCTGACCGGCAACAACAACGCCGTCAACGGCACCGCTGACGGCACCGGCGCGACCTTCACCGTCGGCGACCAGATCATCGGCGCCGCCGGCAGCACCGGCAACTCGCTGAACCTGTCCGACCTGGGCACCGTCGCGACCACCACCAGCGGTCTGTGGACTCCCCTGACCCTGGCCGGCGTGACCATCTCGAACATCCAGGCCCTGAACCTGACCTCGGCCGAGGCGGTTACCGTCGACGCGTCGAGCCTGAGCGGCCTGACCTCGTTCTCCGCGATCACCGTGTCCGGCGCCGGCGCCGGTAACACCAACATCGACACCGTGACCGTCAGCGACACCACTTCGGTCAAGGTGACCGATACCGTCGCCGCCAACATCGGCGCTGGCGTCGGCCTCACCGTCAATGGCGGCACCACCGTCACCGTGATCGAAAACAACTCGACCTTCACCAGCGCCGGCACCGGCATCGCCATCAATGGCGGTGACGCGACCACCACCGTGTCGGTTACCCAGACCCGCGCCAGCACCGGTGCTGATCAGACGGTTACCATCACCGATCTGAACACCACCGCCGGCGGTGGCACCGCCAGCGCCAACGGCATCATCACCACCGTCACCATCGACGGCCTGGATGGCGCGCACAACGTCACCATCAAGGACAACAGCCTCGGCACCCTGACCGTCAACGACGTCGACACCGCCGGTTCGACCGTCCTGATCTCGCAGGAAGCCACCGCGGCGACCCCGACCACCACCCTGAGCCTGGTCGTGAACAACGACAAGTCGTTCATCCTCCAGGACAACCTGGGCGACTACACCACCCTGAACATCACCACCGGCAGCTCGGCTTCCGCCGTTGAGCTCGACACCGCCGCGGTGAAGACCCTGACCGTCGCGGGCGCCAGCAAGCTGACCCTGACCGCCGGCAGCACCCTGACCGCTCTGGCCACCGTCTCCGTCACCGGCGCCGCCGGCCTGTCGGATGGCGGCCAGTTCGCTTCGCTCGCCAACCTGACCTCGGTTGTCGACAGCAGCAGCGGCTCGGTCTCGGTCGCTCTGGCTGACCAGGTGACCTCGTTCGACGGTTCGAAGGGCACGGGCAAGGAAACCGTGACCATCACCACCGACGCCACCAAGACCATCACCGGTGGCACCTCGACCAGCAACGAAGTGATCTTCAACGCCGCCTCCACCGCGTTCACCGCGTCCAAGACCGGCGCCAACGTCACTGGCTTCACCGTGTTCGGCACCGGCGCTTCGTCGACCGGCTCCTACGATCTGAGCACGGCTCCGTTCTCCGGTTACAAGGCGATCGACGTTTCGGCCGACTCGGCCGGCGCGCTGACCTTCGCCAACGTGACCGCCGGTAGTGCGCTGTCGATCGATGCGACCACCACTGGCGCTCACACCATCACCTACAACACTTCCGACTCGTCGGGCGCCAGCGACAGCGCCACCGTCAATGTGGGCACCTCGTCCCTGACTGCCGGTGTCACCGTCGTCGGCCTGGTTCTGGAAGACAAGACCTCCGCCGCCGTCGGCAGCGTCACGGTTGCGTCGACCCTGAAGAACGCCACCTACACCAACACCATCGACTCGCTCGATAGCGGCGTGTCGGGCGGCATCTCCTCGCTGACCATCACCGGCAACGCCGGCCTGAACATCGGTACGGCCATCGGCGCCGGCACCGACTGGGTCGACGGCGCTTCCGCTCTGACCATCACCAACAACGCTGCCGGCACCGGTACCAGCGCTTTCTTCGTGGCCGACAATTCCCTGGCCACCCTGAACCTGGCTGGTACCTACACCGCCGCGACCACCTTCACTCTGTCCGACACCCTGCTGGGTGGCGTCACCGTGAATGACACCGCGGCCGGCAATGTGACCTTCACTGCTTCCGCGCTGACCAACGCCACCTCGCTGACGGTCAACGACAGCAGCGTCAAGGGCACCCTGCTGATCAGCGACGTGACCGACAGCAACCTGACCAGCCTGACCCTGAACAACACCGGCGGCGCCACCCTGACCGACGGCACCGTGACCGGCGTCCAGGGCACCTCGCTGGCCACCATCAACATGACCGGTACCGGTAAGGAAGCCCTCTTCCTGACCAACCTCTACACCGGCACCCTGACCCTGGCGGACAGCGACACCGCGGCCGTGACTCTCTCCCTGAGCGACGCTGCCTCGGCCAACCTGCTGGTTTCGGACAGCGGTGGTGCGTTCACCATCCTGACCGGCGCCACCTCGAGCGCGGCTCTGATCAGCCTGAGCAACACCAGCACCGGTACTTCGGCGCTGACCGTTACCAGCCTGACCGACAACGTTGCCGGCACCGTCAACCTGACCGGTCTGGTCTCGCTGACCCTGACCGACAGCAAGACCGGCGCCATCAGCATCAGCGGTGCCAGCGACAATGCCGCTAACACCATCTCGCTGACCCACGACAATGCGACCGGTACCGCCAGCTCGGGCTCGGCCGTCATCACCTTGGGCAATGGTGCCAACCAGATCACCGTCAATGACAGCCTCAACACCAGCAACACCGACTCGATCACGGTCGGCAGCGGTGCGGACACCATCACCCTGACTGGCACCCATGCTTCGGCTACGGTGACCTTCTCGGCGGCGAATGGCGCCAGCACCTCGACCTTCACCTTCATCTCCGGTCTGGCGACCGGTGATACCGTTGCCTTCGCCACCGCGGCGATCAACGGCGGCATCAACGCCGAAGGCACCGTGTCGAGCATCGCCGCCGGTATCGCCGGTGCGATCACCACCGACGGCTACAACACCTTCGTCGTCGGCACGAACACCTACGTGTACGAGAACACCGGTACCGCTGCCACCAGCGAGCTGGTCGAACTCGTCGGCACCACCCATGGTGTTGCCAGCGCGACCACCGCGCACATCGTCATCTCCTAATTCGGAGAAAAAATCCCCTTCCGCTTCGGCGGGAGGGGAGATGTGCAGGACCGTGTAAACAGAACCCCGCCGGGAAACCGGCGGGGTTTTTGTTGCTGAGGGCGTGATCCGCCGGGCATAAAGAGACAGATTGCGGAGTGTGTCGGACAGCGATGAACAGGGTTTTGCCGAAGAACAAGAACAGGGCTCCGGATTTTTCGGCTTCCGTGCAAATGCACAGGGCGGGGAACCTGTCCGGGGCGTATCAGGCTTACCGGCGGATATTGGCGGATCGTCCGGATCATGACGGCGCTCTGCAGCTCCTCGGCGTGATTCTCTATAGTAATGGCGCCAACGCCGCGGCCGCCGCCGTAATTGGCCGTGCCGTGCGAAGAAGCCCCGAAACCGCCGCGGCCCATAGCAATCTGGCACTGGCTTTGCGGGATGACGGCAAAGCCGAAGCGGCTGTCCTGGCTTTACGGCGGGCCGTCTGCTTGCAGCCGGATTTCTCCGATGCGTGGAGCAATCTCGCCAACGCCCTGAACAGCGAAGGGCACCCGGTCGAGGCGGAAAAGGCCTGCCGCCATGCTTTGCAGATGCGGGCCAATCAACCGGAAGCCTGGTGCAACCTGGCAAACAGCCTCAACGATCTGGAAGAGCCAGCCAAAGGCTTGGCCGCGGCGCAGCGTTCATTGATCCTGAAGCCGGATAGTCCCGAGGGCCTGTCCAATCTCGGTAACGCATTCAGCGACCTCGGCCGCCGACGGGAGTCCGAGGGGGCTCATCGGCGGGCGCTTCGCCTGCGGCCTCATTTTGCCCGCGAGATGTCCAATCTGGGTGCATCCCTGCTGTTGCAGGGAAGGTTTCCCGAGGCCGAGGCCGTCGGCCGCGCGGCCCTGGCATTGCAGCCCGATTTTCCCGAGGCGCGTGCCGCCTTGGCGATGGTCGCCGCCGAACAGGGGCGTTTCCAGCAGATGTTCGATCTGTCGCTGCAGCCTCTGCTCCGCCTGGCTGCGCACTATGGGGCGGGCTGGGCGGCGGGAAACCAGAGGGGAGCCGCGCCTGCCAGGACATTGGCCTTCCACATATTGCTGTGCTACTGGCTCACCGGGCGGCTGGAGAGCGGGTTGGCGGCATCCTCCCAATTCTTCCCCCTGGTGAAGTTCGCCCGGGACGGGGACAGGAGCAATTCCCTCGTCTTCCTGCGCTACATATCGGCCCTGCTGGACCATACTGTGCGGCATCCGGCACTGTATGGCGGGATGGAAGCGGTGCCTGTTCCGCTGTTCGTGGTCGGTGAGTCCCACTCCCTGGCGCCTGCCAATATGAGATTGCGTTGGCTCGGGAGCGACCGTGTCGCGCGGCCGGTCTTTTCGATGGGGCTCAAGATGTACCATCTGACCGACGAGGCCGGTGATCATCGCCGGGCCGTGCTCGAGCAGCGGCTGGCGCGCCTGCCGCGGGGGGCGGACCTGCTGATGACGGTCGGGGAGATCGATTGCCGGCCCGACGAAGGCCTGTGGCATGTGCATCGGACCAGGAACCGGCCGGTCGGCCCCCTGGCGGAGAAAACCGTCGCCGGCTATCTAGAGTGGCTTGCGCGCATTTCCGCGCTGATCGAGCCGCGCAGCATCGTCATACAGGGCATACCCGCCCCATCCTATAAGCTGGCGCCTCTGGAAGATCCCGGCGAGATCCGGGATTTCCTGGACATGATCCGCATGGTCAACCGTCTGCTACGGGACGGTGCGGCGGCGCGGAACTGGCATTTTCTGGATGTGCACACCGCGACCGATGCCGGGGACGGCTCGGGCAACAAGGTCTGGAACATCGACTCTCATCACCTTTCGCCGGCCCTCTATGCCGAAGCGCCGCGGTGGATGAGGGCGCCTTAGATCAGCGGGAAGTTCAGCGGACCGTGGCGGAACGGAATCCAGTCCTTATGGTCGGGGCGGTACTGCAGGCCATAGGGCGACTGCAGGAAGATCTTCGGCGGATTATTGCCGCCTTCCTTCTGGGTCTTTTCGACATCGACCTTGCCCGACGGCAGGAACACCTTGTCGACGATCTCCTGCAGCGGAACTTCACGCTCGCCGGCGGTCTTCACATAGTCCCGTGCCGCATCCGAAATGGCCCAGGCTTCCTCGACCAGCGCGTAAGCCTCGTCGACATTCTTCGGATCAACCATCTTGCACCTGTTTTGTTGCTCTGGACCTTAGGATTTACTCCATTTTCACCGAAAGGGAAGGGGAAGATTTTCCCCCTTCTTTCTGCTAGCGTCCCTGTCCCCTCCTCTGCTTGGACATCCCCATGCCCCGCCTGACCGAAACGCCCGCCTGGCGCGCTCTGCAGACCCATCACACCGAGATCGCGCCGGACACTCTGCGTGAATTCTTTGCCGCCGACTCGCAGCGTTTCACCAAATTTTCGCTGCGTCAGGACGATCTGCTGCTCGACTATTCGAAGAACCGGGTGACCGAGCGGACCATGGGGCTGCTGTTCGATCTGGCCCGTCAGGCCGATGTGGAGGGCTGGCGCGACAGGATGTTCGCTGGTGATCACATCAACTCGACCGAGGATCGGGCGGTGCTGCATGTCGCGCTGCGCAACCGCTCGGGGCGGCCGATGCTGGTCGACGGCACCGATGTGATGCCGCAGGTGAATTCGGTGCTGGCCCAGATGAAAGAATTCTGCCAGGCCGTTCATTCCGGCGCCTGGCGCGGCGGCAAGGGCGACAAGATCACCGATATCGTGAATATCGGCATCGGCGGTTCCGACCTCGGTCCGCTGATGGCGGTCGAGGCGCTGGCGCCTTACCGGGTCGCGGGCATCACCAGCCATTTCGTTTCCAATGTCGATGCCAGCCATCTGCATGGCGTGCTGAAGAGGTGCAAGCCGGAAACGACCCTATTCATCGTCGCCTCCAAGACCTTCACCACCCAGGAAACCCTGGCCAATGCCCGCACCGCGCGCGCCTGGCTGGTTGCGGAACTGGGCGACGCCGTGGTGGCCAAGCATTTCGTCGCGCTGTCCACCAATGCCAAGGCCGTGGCCGAATTCGGCATCGATACGAAGAACATGTTCGCGTTCTGGGACTGGGTCGGCGGGCGCTATTCGCTGTGGTCGGCGATCGGCCTGTCGATCGCCCTGGCCGTCGGGTTCGAGCGCTTCGAGGAGATGCTGGCCGGCGCCCATGAGATGGACGAGCATTTCCGCACAGCGCCGCTGGGGCAGAACCTGCCGGTGGTGATGGCGCTGCTGGGCGTCTGGTATGTCGATTTCTTCGGCGCCGACACCCATGCCGTGCTGCCTTATGATCAATATCTGAACCGCTTGGCCGCCTATCTGCAGCAGGCCGATATGGAGAGCAACGGCAAGGGCGTCACCCGCGACGGCCAACCCGTTCCCTGCGCCACCGGGCCGATCCTGTTCGGCGAGCCGGGCACCAACGGCCAGCATGCCTTCTATCAGCTGATCCACCAGGGGCCGCGCCTGATCCCCTGCGACTTCATCGCCGCGGCGCAGAGCCAGAACCCGATGGGCGACCACCAGGCCATGCTGCTGGCCAATTTCTTCGCGCAGACCGAAGCGCTGATGAAGGGCCGTACCGCCGAGGAAGCCCGCGCCGAACTATCCGCCGCCGGGTTCAGCGGCGAGAAGCTGGAGGCCGCGGTGCCTCACCGCGTCTTCACCGGGAACCGCCCGACCAACTCGCTGCTCTATCGCAAGCTCGATCCGCGCACCCTGGGCCGTCTGATTGCGCTGTACGAGCACAAGATCTTCGTGCAGGGCATCGTCTGGCAGATCAACAGCTACGACCAATGGGGCGTCGAGCTTGGCAAGAAGCTGGCCGGGGCGATCCTGCCGGAGCTTGCAGGCGAGGGTGCGGTGACCAGCCACGACAGCTCGACCAACGGCCTGATCGCGCACTACAAAGCGCTACGCTGAGGCGTCCTTCACCATGCTGAGGTAAAGCGCTTCCAGGTTCCGCGCCAAGGCCGGGCCATCGCAGAGGGGAGATGCCGCCATCCGCGCGCGCAGCTCCCGCCGCGGCCCGGTGGCGCGTGTGCCGGCAGCGGCGAGGGCGACGGTCCGGGCGATGAAATCGTCCGGTGACGTGGCGATCCATTCGGGATGGCCGATCGCCTTCAGGAAGGCGGCCGTCTGGCGCGACTGAGGCGCTTCCCCCGGTAGAGTCATCACCGGTACGCCCATCCAGAGAGCCTCGCAGCTGGTCAGGCCGCCGGAGAAGGGGAAAGGATCGAGGGCGACATCGATCTCGCCATATTCCCGCAGCATGTCGGCATGGGGGGAGGCCGATCGCAGGACCAGCCGGGCTTGCGGAATTCCGCGCGCTTCGAATGCGGCCAGCAATTGCGCGCGGACATTTGCGTCCGCCAGGGTCTTCCATTTCATCAGCAGGCGCGCTTCCGGCGCGGCATGCAGCAGGCGTGACCACAGATCGAGGCTGCCAGAGGCGATCTTTGCCAGATTGTTGAAGCTGCCGAACGTAATCGGCCTATCTTCGATGATGGCCGGTTCCGGAGCATAAACAGGGGGATCGTAGCAGAAGCGGGTGGCGGGCAGCCGCCGCACCGTTTCGCTGTACCAGCGCTCTTCCTGCTCGGGCACGGTCGTTTCATCGGTGACGAGATAGTCGATCTGCGGCAGTCCTGTCGTGTTCCAATAGCCCAGCCAGCTGGCCTGGATCGGTGCGGGCCTGAGGGCGAAGAGCGGCAGCCGGTTGTAGGCCGTGTGGCCGGACAGGTCGATCAGGATGTCGATGGCGTCGGCGCGAATCACATCAGCCGCCTCATTGTCCGGCAATCCGGCGATGATGCGCCAGTGATTGGCGTGCCGGCGAAGCTGCCCTGTCATGTCGTCGGCAAGCAGGCGGTTGCTGTAGCAGAAGGTCTCGACGGCCCGCGCGGAGTGATTCGCCAGCACCGGCAGCAGGAAGAAGCCCACCGGATGGGTGTGCAGGTCGCCGGATACATAGCCGATCCGCAAGGGGCGGCGATCGGCCTCCTGCGAAATATCGCGGGGGATGCGCTGCTTCGAGGGGAGCTGCACCGCGAAAAGCGAAGCCTCGCGAAACAGCGAGGCCCGATCCGAGCCGCTATGGTAATGCAGGCCGCAGATGAGGTTGCTGTGTGCATCCGGGAAGGAGGGGCGCACCCGCAGGGCGGCGCGATAGGCGGCGACGCTTTTTTTATGGTGCGCCTGATCCTTGTACAGGTTGCCGAGATTGTTGAAGGCCTCGGCATAATCGGGTTTCAACACGAGCGCCCCGGTATAAGCGGCCCTGGCCTCGGTGATCCGCCCGAGATCCTTGAGGGCGATGCCGAGATTGTTTCTCGCCTCGGCATGGCGCGGATCGAGGATGCAGGCGGTACGGCTGGCCGCGGCCGAGCGGGCTGGATGGAGCGTCAGAAGAGCGTTGCCGAGATTGCAATAGGCAGCGGCGAAACCGGGGTGGCTGACGATCGCCCTGCGGCAGGCTTCCGCCGACTCCCGCGGCTTGGCCAGGGTCAGGAGGGAAAAACCCAGATTGCTGTGCGCCTCGGCGAAGTCGGGCTGCAGCCGCAAGGCAAGGCTATAGGCCTTGGCGGCCCCCTGGGGATTCTGGCGGTCCTTATGGATGATCCCGAGATTGCTGTAGGGCTGGACACGGCTGGGATCGAGGCAGATGGCCCTGATCAAGGCCGTGGCGGCGTCATCCCGCCGTGCGGCCATCATCAGGGCGCCGCCGAAATCGCCCTGCAGGCTGGCATTGACCGGATCGAGCCGGGCCGCCGCGGCCATCGCCGCGGCCATGTCACCCGGACGGCCGGCGCGGTGCCACGCATAGCCGAGGGCCGAGTAGGCTGTCTGGTTGGCCGGAGATGCCGCGATGGCCGCTTTCCACGCTGCGCGCTCTTCTGGGCGGCCGGCCAGGACGGTGGCCAGGTTGAGCAGATAGGTGTCGTGGGCCGGTGAAACCGCGAGGGCCCGCCGGATCAAGGCCGCGGCGATGACGGTCCGGTTGGCGCCATGAAAGACCAGCCCGCTCAGATGCAGGCCGTCGGCATGGGCCGGTTCCTGGACCAGAACGTGCTGGTAGAGCGCCAGCGCCTGTTCCAGGCGTCCGGTCCGATGGAGGGAGACCGCTTCGGCGATGACGGCATTCGGATTTTTTCGGGCGGCGGACATACGGGCATCATGTCCGACCCTTTTGGCGCCGTAAAGGAAGGGCTAGGGCGTTTGGCGGGCTAGATCGATAGGCCCGATGGCGTTGCTTCCATCCGGCAGGACGTCGCGCGGATGGGTATAGCCCAGCCGTTGCATGATTTCGCCGCAGCCGTCAGCCAGCCGGTTCGCCTGTAGCGCGGTCAATTCCGCCGGCCATTGCAGGATCGTGCCCTTGCGGAAGAAAGTTCCCGAGGCGGTGCCCTCCGGTCTTTCCTTGAAGTCCCGGCTTGCCTCCTGATCGCGGACCCGGTCGAAGCTGGCGGCTGCGGCCGCGCGCTCGACCCTCTCCGGATCGATGGGCGCGCCGAGAAAGGCGAGCATGTTACGCAGGGTCGCGACGGGCTTCAGGCACAATTCCTCATACCGGACGAGGAACAGAGGGCAGGGTGGGCGCAACAGCCAGCTCGCCGTGTGTTCCGCCCAGGAGCCGCGCAATTCCAGCGTAGTCGTGTCCGGTTCGATGACGATGGCGGTCCCTGAAGCGCACATCAGATCGATGATCGAGTCGCGGTCCCGGCCCATGAAATCGCTGAAGCTGAGCAAGACGTCGAGAGGGTGCCGAACCACATAGATGACCCGGTCGTCGGGTCTGAAATCGAAACCGGGCGATCCTGAGATCTTGATATTGGCCGAATGGGTCTTCAGGCCGAAATAGGCCGACGCCTTACCCGTTTTGCGGTAGTGGGTGAGAAGGTCGGGGCGGATGCGCCATACGGATTCGATCGTAGCCGGCGAGGGTATGGAAAAACCCGCCCACACGGCACCGCAGGTGTCCGTTGGAATGAAGTCGGCCAACCGATTGATGTCGTAATCGTCATCCGATCCGCGGAAATAATTCGCCAGAAGAATTCTGGTGAAGGTGTTTCCCGACCGGGGATAGCTCGCCAGCCACAGAAGGGATTCCATGTTTTTTCCGGCCCAATTGGCCGTTAGAGGCGCAGAATACATGACTGTTCGGCTCTTGCGACGGTTGCACATCCGTCGCCCGAGTTCGTGCTGCCCTGACGCGCGCCGGGACTCCCCTTCCCTGCGGCGAAGCCCTCTCCAGACGGACGGGCAACGGTCACAGACTATAATAAAACTGTAATAATACCAGGGCGATTATATTGGCGTATGAGCAATACCACCGGTTGGTCTTAGCTGTTTGGAGGCCGTAGATTGACAGGGCCGATCGCGTTCCGCCCGTCGAAAAATACCTCCCTGGGATCGGTATAGCCCAGGCGCCGCATGGCCTCGCCGCATTTGTCGGCGAGTCGATAGGCGCGCTCGGGGGTCAGTTCTCTAAGCCACTGCAAAGACGTTCCTTTGCGGAAGAACGCGCCCGAAAGGGTACCTTCCGGTCTTTCGATGAAATCGTTGGCGGCTTCCTGCCGGCGCAGCCGGTCGAACTGCGCGGCTTCGACGGCGTATTTCAGCCTGTCCGGCACGACGGGGGCGCCCAGAAAGGAAAGAATGCTTTTCAGGCTTTCCTCGGGCTGCAAGCGCAGTTCTTCATAGCGGATGAGAAGGACAGGGCAGGGAGGCGTGAGAAGCCAGCTCGAAACATGCTCGGACCAAGATCCCCGGACCTCGAGCGCGCCAGGCCGTGCGTCATTGACGAAGAGGCCGGGGGTACACATCACCTCGATGGACTGATCCAGGCCGCGTCCATTGTAATCGCAATAGCTGAGAAGCACGTCCAGGGGATGGCGGACAACATAGATGGCCCGGTCGTTGGGCCTGAAGCCGAAACCGGACACGCCGGCGACCTGGGCATTCGCGGAGTGGGTTTTTAGGCCGAAGAAGGCCGAGGTTTTACCTGAGCGGCGATACTGGTCGAAAACTTTCGCCCGGGTTCGCCAGGTGTCTTCGACGGAACGAGGCGCCGATGGCGCAAAATCGGCCCAGAGCAGATCGGAGGTGTCGGCAGGGATGAAGTCGATCAGCTTGTTGATCTGAAACTCGTCTTCTCCGGCCAGAAAATAATTCGCCAGAAGGACTCTGGTAAAAGTGTTTCCGGATCGAGGGTAGCTCGCCAGCCAAAGAATGGACTCCAAGTCCTTCTCGGCCCAATTCGCGGAAAGAGGCAAATCGATAGACACAAAAGCTTCCAAGCAACGGGTTGCGGTCCCGTTGCCCGTACTCATGCTGTCCTGACGCGCGCCGGGACTCCCCTTCCCGACGGCGAAGCCCCATCCAGACGGACGGGCAACAATCTCGAACTACATTAGAGCCGTAATAGTTTCGGCGCGATTATATTGGTGTATCAAACGGTTACTGTGATCGTTGTCACAGGCGCGCGAGGCTCGCATAATCTGATCTAATCCTTCCGCCCTGATGGGGTCTGGCCATGGCCAAGAAAGTGGAAATGCTGACGAATACCCGGCTTCTGGCGGAGAAGGGTGACGCGTTCGCGCAATTCACGTTGGGACGGGTCCTGCTCAAGGAAGACCGGCCCCAGGCACTGAAATGGCTGGAACTGGCGGCGAAGCAGGGACATTGCGAAGCCGCCGACCTGCTGGCTCAGGAGACGGCGCAGAAGGTTTCCCCGGCCACGATCGAAACCCCGGGGCTTCCGCCGCCCGAAATCATCTCCGACCCGCTCGATCCCTGCTTTGAGGAAAGCACCGAATCGCTGCTGGCGGCGGCGCGATCGGGCGAGGCGGATGCGATGGTGATCCTGGGCGACCGCTGCCGCAAAGGGGATGGGGCCGCGCCCGATTTCCCGGAGGCGATCGGTTGGTACCGCAAGGCTGCCGATCTCGGTTCGGCGCTTGGCGAGTGCGCCCTCGGCATGGTCTATGACCTCGGGCTGGGCGTGCCTTCAGATGAGGCCGAGGCCAGGGCCTGGTATCTCAAGGCGGCGCAGCAGGGCTATGCGCGCGCCCAGTTCAATTTGGGTAACATGATCAGGCAAGGCCGCGGCGGCGCACCCAACCCGGAAGTGGCGGCCAAATGGTTCCAGGCGGCGGCCAAGCAGGGGGATGCCGCTGCGCATTTCGCCCTGGGCGCCCTCTACGAAACCGGCACCGGCGTACGGCAGGATCAGGCCCAGGCGGTCGAGCATTATCGCGCCGCCGCTGAAAACGGCGATGCCGACGCTCAGTTCAACCTCGCCAATATGCTGCGCCGGGGCGTCGGAACCGAGGCCGATCCGGGGGAGGCGGCGAGCCTCTATCGCCGCGCCGCCGAGCAGGGCAAGGCCGAGGCGCAGTTCAATTATGCCCTGATGCTGGCGACCGGCACCGGAATCGAGCGCAATGAGGAGGCCGCCGGCCGATGGCTCCGCCGTGCCGCCGAAAGCGGTCATCCCCCAGCCCAGCGGGAGTTGGCCAAGCTGCGCCGGCAGACGGGCGGGGCAAGCTGATGGTGTCGAAATCGACATCCTTCGAGGTCCAGGTGCTGCAGGGGGAGCGCTGGGTCCTCAACACGATCATCGACGATGAGGGCGCGGCGGTCGAGTTCGCCGATAATCTGTTCACCAAGGACAATTATACCGGCGTGCGGGTGGTGCGCGACGTCGCGCGCCAGGACGGGCTGCATTCCGAAAAGGTGCTGCTCGAAAAGAGCAAGACTCAGCAAAAGAGCGAAATCGCCACCTCGACAGTGGCCGAGGCGCCGATCTGCACCCAGGCCTCCGATGCCTTCACCCTGTCCACCCGGCTGATCATCGGCCGGGTTTTCAGGGCCTATCTCGACGAAGTCTTCCTGACCCCGACCGAGCTTTTGCACAATGCCCGCGAGATGAAGCGCCTGGCCGACAAGGGCTCGCTTCTGATGAACGCGATCGACCATATCGCGCGGCTGCAGGCGCCTCAGGGCGGCGAGGAAGGCAAGGTGCGGCGCGAATTCCTGCACCGCTCCTGGGAGAAATTGTGGGGCCGCGCCCGCAAGGCCACGCCCGAAAAACCGCCCAAGGCGCTGACCCTGGCCGAGGTGATGGCCCAGGCCGGGAAGAGTGGTGAAGATCGCGACTATCAGGCCCGCCTGCTGATCTCGACGATGCTGGCGGAGAAGCGGGGCTGGATGGCCAAGCTCGACAAGGTGCTGTTCTGGGCCGCTGAAGACGGCGCGGAACAGCATGGGGCGCTGCTCGACGGGCTGGTTGCCGACCTGCTGATTCCGGCCGGCGCGATCCAGGATTTGCTGGCTTTTCAGGCTAATCTAGCCGCGGCGCTCGGCAAGATGTGCGATCTCGCCGAGGGAAAGGCGGAGGCGCCGAAGGGCGCGGCCGAGTCCTTCGGCGCCCTCAATCGGATGTTCGCCGTGGGGAAATTGCCCGAGGCGCAGGAAGCTCTGTTCAATCGCGTCAGCCGCGAACTGCGCAGCACCAACCCGTTGTCGCGCAATGAACCCGCGCTTGAATTCGAGGCGTTCCTGACGCTGATGAACCGGCTGATCGGCTTCGACGGGGTGGTTGGCGGTCCGCCGATCGCCGAGGGGCTGACCCATCGCTTCGTACGCCAGCAGAATATCGGCGGTGCGGCCGGGCTGCAGAAAGCCATCGGCGAAATGGCGACGGAACTGCGCGGACGGGCCAGGGCGACACTCTATCTGATGGCGTTGCTCGGCGCACCCAAGACCGCCGAAATGTTCGGCGAGATCATCCTGGCCATGCTCGGCCGATATGCCGAGGATCGGGGCGGCATCGACGATTGGGTGCCGTCACGCCTGGCGCCGGCGGAGCGCATGGGGGCGCTGACCCGCTGCCATAAGGCCATCCTGGCCTGCCAGGCTGTGCCCGACGCGCTGCGCGCCGAGCTGGCCGCCGCCGCGGATGCCGTTCTGGTCGATTATCTCGAACAAAGCGGTGTCATCGAGAAGATCGACAGGCCCGAAGACCCGTTGGCTTTCCGCGCCCTGCGCCTGGTCAAATTCTGCGCCTCGGGCTCGCTGATCAAAGGGCGGGCGCTGGATATGGCGCAGAAACGCGTATTGGGCCATCTGCGCCAGCCCAATTTCGAGGACAAGTTCATTTCCTCGATCCCGGACAAGGCCCAGGCCGAAAAGCATCTCCGCGAATTCCACAAGCTGTTGGTCGAGTCCGGATTTAAGTTCTAGGTCCGCAAGTCTGGGCTTCTTGACGGGTGCGACGTGCGCCTTATATGGTTGACTAGTCGAATTGACTGGTTGAAAGCATCATGAGAGAGATCGCCGCCTCTGAGGCCAAAACCCATTTGCCAAGTCTTCTGGATGATGTCGAACGGGGAGAGACCCTTGTCATCACAAGGCATGGTCGGGCCATCGCTCGTCTGGTTCCCGAGCATGATGGGCGGCGCGAGGAGATAGCCGAAGCCATTGCGGCGATCAAAAGCTTCCAGCGTCAGGCCGCCAGTGTCACGATCGAGGACATTATCTCAACTCGGGACGAGGGACGGCGTTTCTAATGCCATTCGTTCTGGATGCGTCTGTCACGGCCTGCTGGGTCTTTCGGGACGAGGAGCATCCGGTCGCCGATTTCGCGCGGGATCATTTGCTCGACGACGGAGCGGTGGTGCCGTCCCTCTGGTGGTTCGAGATCCGCAATATCTTGGTTGTGAATGAACGCCGGGGGCGGCTGAGGGAGAACGACAGCGCGCGGTTTTTGCTCGCCGTGGCTCGTCTCGGTATCGTGCAAGACCGTACACCGGATGAGGCGGAAGTGCTTCGTCTGGCGCGGCGGCATCGTCTATCGGTATACGATGCCGCTTATCTGGAACTTGCCTTGCGCAATCGAGCCGGCTTGGCGACATTGGACGCTCAACTGGTTCGCGCCGCGCAGGAGGAAGGGGTTTCCCTCGTCGGGGCGTCCTAAGCTTAAACCTCGGCCAGCGCCAATTCCTCGCGCAGATGGGCCGCTTCCTGCTGGCGGCGCCACATGGCGGCATAGGTGCCGTCGGCCTCCAGCAATTCGCCGTGGCGGCCGCGTTCGACGATCTGGCCGGCCTCCAGCACGATGATCTCGTCGGCGTCGACCACCGTCGACAGGCGGTGCGCGATCACCAGGGTGGTGCGGTTGCGCGACACCTCGCGCAAGCTCTGCTGAATTTCGCGCTCGGTGTGGGTGTCGAGCGCCGAGGTCGCTTCGTCGAACAGCAGGATGGAGGGGCTTTTCAGGATGGTGCGGGCGATGGCGACGCGCTGCTTTTCGCCGCCCGACAGCTTCAGTCCGCGCTCGCCGACCTTGGTCTCGTAGCCCTGCGGCAGGGTGCCGACGAAATCGTGGATGCGCGCCATCTGGGCCGCATGCTCGACCGCTTCCTTGGCCGAGCCGGGGCGGCCATAGGCGATGTTGTAATAGATGGTGTCGTTGAACAGCACCGTGTCCTGCGGAACGATGCCGATCGCGCTGCGCAGCGAGCGCTGGGCCACGTCACGCAGGTCCTGGCCGTCGATGCGGACGGCGCCGCCGGTCACGTCGTAGAAGCGGAACAGCAGGCGCGAGATGGTGCTCTTGCCGGCGCCGGACGGTCCGACGATCGCCACCGTCTTGCCAGCCGGCACCGTGAAGCTGATGCCCTTGAGAATCGGGCGGTCGGGGTTATAGCCGAAATGAACGTCGTCGAAGGTCACTTCGCCGCCCGACAGGACCAGTTCCGGCGCGCCTTCCTTGTCGGCGACTTCCTGCGGCTGGGTCAGCAGCACGAACATCGCCTCCATGTCGATCAGCGACTGCTTGATCTCGCGATAGACGAAGCCGAGGAAATTGAGCGGCAGATAGAGCTGGAT
>JAJPHO010000027.1 GCA_021325215.1 Alphaproteobacteria bacterium | reverse complement strand
GGCGCCGATTCGGCGATCTTCCTGCAATATGTCGCCGAACTGGTCGCCGCCGCCGGCGGGCGCATCCAGCATGTCGACATCACCATCATCTGCGAACGCCCCAAGGTCGGCCCGCACCGCGCCGCCATGGTCGACCGCGTCGCCGAACTGCTGGACATCCCGGCCGGCCGCGTCAGCGTCAAGGCGACGACGACCGAAGGCCTGGGCTTTACCGGCCGCCAGGAGGGCATCGCGGCTCAGGCGACGGCGACGGTGATTTTGCCCGGCGTTATTTGAACCGCAGAGGTTACGCAGAGTTTTAAAGCGCCTGCGGCTATCATCCCTGGGTGAAATGCCGCAGGCGCCCCGTATCCAGACACCCCCTCTGCGCCTCCGCGCCTCTGCGGTTCCAACAGTCCTATCCGCCAACCTCACCATCGACCCATCGCAAGAACGGCTGATACCCGGCATCGATCGGCAGCGACAACACACAGGGCACTTCGTAATCATGCCACTCGGCGATCCGCGCGATGGCTTCCTCGGCCAGATCGGCCCGCGTCTTGGCGACGATCACCAGTTCCGCCTCCTCCATCAGCCTGCCTTCCCAGCGATAGAAGGACTCGCCCGCCGGGAACAGATGCGCACAGGCGGCCAGCCGCTCTTCGACCATGCGCCGCGCCAGATTTCGGCCGGTCTCGGCATTGGGCACGGTGAGATACAGTAGTCGGTAACCTGTCATCTTTTTTGAACCCCAAGTAAACGGCGTTTGTTTTACCTGAAACATCACCCGGACGAGTTGTCAAACACCCGCCCCATCCCTATCATGGCGTCCGCTGTTGGCGCAGCTGGCGTTAAGGGGGCCGCCGAATATGAGCATTGTCTGGCGCGATACGATGAAGATCGGCGATCCCGAGCTGGACGCCGAACACCGTAAATTCATCGCCTTGCTCAACCTCATCGAGCGCGGACTCGAGCAGAACGACGTCTCGCCGGCCGTCGACATCTTCGAAGAGCTGCTGATCTACGTCGAAACCCACCTGCCCGCCGAAGAAGCCTATATGGAGCGGATCGGCTATCCGGGTCTCGACGACCACAAGCGCCAGCACGAAGAATTCACCTACAATTTCTATGTGCTGCTGGGCCGCTTCCGCGCCTCCTATGACGACGCCGAGCGCCAGCGCCATGTCGAACGGCTGGCCCAGATGGTCCGTGAGTGGCTGATCGACCACATCATGAAAGAGATCATCGAGCTCAAGCCCTATGCGCCGCAGCAGGCCGCCAAGCCGGTGACCACGCCCTGGCTGGTGCCCTTCGCCTCGGCGCTGGGATTGAAGCCCCAGCAGCCGGCCGCCACCGTGCCGCCGGCCCCCGCCCAGGCGAACGGCGCCGCGCCGGCGCCGGCCGCTTCGGCCGCCCCCGCGCCGACCGCGCAGCCGGTGACCGGCGAATGGCGCTCGATCGGCATCCTGCCGCCCCATCTCGAGCTTTTCATCAAGCCGCTCGAATATACCGTGCCGCGCCCGCCGCCGCCGATTCCCGAATTCCCGACCTTCCAGGCCCTGTGCGAAGCCGCCATCTGGCGCTCGGTCAACAAGGTGCTGACCTTCTTCCAGCGCCGCAACGAGTCGATCATCCGCGACCTCCCGCCGCCGTTCCTCGCCTCGCCGGAATTCGCCAAGCATTTCAAAGCGATCCTCGAAGACTCGATCTTCCCGGCTTTGTGGGAAACGCGGCGCATGAAGATGCTGCTGACCAATTTCGACCGCACCATGGCCGATGACGAGACCTTCTTCTCCAAGCTGGGCAAGCGCAACACCGACCATGTGCTGGCGGTATGGGGCCAGACCTGGAACGGCTTGCGCCTGATCGAGACGCAGGGCGTGCAGGGCTTCACCGTGATGAAGGTCAAGGAGGACACCAAGAAGATCCGCTCCGGTCTTCAGCCCTCGGCCGAGACGGTCTACGACATGCCGAAGATCGGCAACCGCGAGATCGGCATCTTCACCGCCCTGCTCGACCCCAACAATGATTGGTGGCAGACCCTCAACAAGCTGTGGAAGCCCTGCCACGATTATTACATCCAGGAAAAGACGCCGATGGGCGACCCCGACATCCGCGAGGGGACGCTGCGCGACCATCTGATCGACACCATCAACATGCTGCCCGATCCGTGGGGCGACTTCATGGTGCTGACCGCGCACCGGGTGTTCCCGCGCCTCGACTGTACCTTCCTGGAAAGCTTCGTCACCAATTTCGGCCGCACCGAAGTGGCCCGTGAGGCTGTTATTCCCTACACCATGCGCTACCTTCGCCAGGTCCGGGAACATCCCGAGATCATCGAGCGGGAGAAGCAGGACGAGGAAGAATGGCAGAACATGCAGACCGAACTCCGCAAATACCGGAGCTGGCGCCGCGGGTGAGACTGCTGTTTCTGGGCGATTCGGCCATCACGCTGGAATTGCCCCAAGAACATGCCGAGCGCGTGCTGGGATTGGCCGCCGCGCTCGATGAGCGGATCGCCGCCGGCGCTTTTCCCGGCGCCCGCGAGACCGTTCCGGCGATCCGGTCCGTCACCCTGCATTTCGATCCGCTGAAAGCCGATCCGGATTCCTGGCTGAAGGCGCTGGAAGAGATCGCCGCCGCGATGCCGACGGCGCGGCCCGAGCCGCGGCAATGGGTTCTGCCTGTCTGCTTCGATGCCGAGTTCGCGCCCGATCTGGCCGAGATCGCCGGCAAACCCGCCGATTTCATCGAAGCGCTGACCACGACTGCGGTAACGGTCAAGATGCTCGGCTTCCTGCCCGGCTTCGCCTATATGGGCGACGTGCCCGAAATGTGCCGCGCGCCGCGCCGCAAGACGCCGCGCAGCGTCGTTCCGGCCGGTTCGGTCGCGGTGGCCGGGCCGATGTGCGCCGCCTATCCCTGGACCAGCCCCGGCGGCTGGAACCTGGTCGGGCGCACCCCCGCCAAATTGTTCGATCCCGCCAATACCGAGCGCCCCGCCTTGCTGGCGCCGGGCGATTTGGTGCGCTGGAAAGCGGTCTCGCGGGCGGAGTTCGACCGCTCATGATCATCATCGATCCCGGCATGGCGGTCGCGGTACAGGATACCGGCCGCTTCGGATTGCGCCGCTTCGGCGTGCCGGTGGCCGGCGCCCTCGACCCTGTGCTGCTGGCTTGCGCCAATGCGCTGCTGGGCAATCCGAGCGACGCGGCCGGCCTGGAACTGCTGGTCAGCGGCCCGATCCTGGCGGCCGACGAAGGCAGCGTCGCCGTTGCCCTGGCCGGCGACGTGTCTGCGCAGCGGATCGCCGCCGATGGCGCCACAAGCCCGGTCAAACCCTGGACCGCCGTGGTTCTGGCTGCGGGCGAACAGCTCAAGATCGGCGCGCCGCGCACGGGAATCGCCTATCTCGCCGTCTCGGGCGGCATCCGGAGCGCACCGATGCTGGGCAGCCGCGCCACCTATCGCCGGGCCGGATTGGGCGGCTTTCTCGAAAAAGGCGGCGACCTGCCCTGCTCCGCTCCCGGCGCGCTGCATCGGGGCAAGGAATGGCACTGGGAGAACGGCCCTATCCGCGTGGTTCCCGGCCCGCAGGACGACCATTTCCAGCCGGAAAGCCTCGACGCGCTGGAGCGCGAGACCTTCAAGGTCGGACCGGCCAGCGACCGCATGGGACTGCGCTTGTCCGGCAAAGCCCTGGCCCATAACGACAAGGGCGCGGAAATCCCCACCGACGGCGTCGTGCCGGGCGTCATCCAGGTGCCGGGCGACGGCCAGCCGATCATTCTGCTGGCGGATGGGCAAACCACCGGCGGTTATGCCAAGATCGCCACCGTGATCAGCGCCGATCTGCCGCGCCTCGGCCATCTGCGGCCCGGCGATGCGGTGCGGTTCAAGCGCGTCACCCGCCGGGAAGCCCGCGCGGCGCTGAAGGAGCGCCAGGCGGCCTTCGAGCGCTGGTGCGCGGCTCTCTCCGGCGCCGCCGGAGAAATCGATCATGAAGCCTTGTACCGCGCCAATCTGATCAGCGGCGCGGTATCGGGCGTGGATGAGTGAGGATATGAGCAAGAAGGTCAATCTCAACGCCGATCTCGGCGAAAGCTTCGGCGCCTGGAGCATGGGCGCCGACGAACTGATCCTGCCGCTGATCGGCTCGGCCAATCTGGCGTGCGGCTTCCATGCCGGCGATCCCTTGGTGATGCGCAACACCCTGCGCCTGGCGAAGAAGAACGGCGTCAGCGTCGGCGCCCATCCCGCCTATCCCGATCTGCAGGGCTTCGGCCGCCGCCGCATGACCATTGCGGCGGACGAGCTGGAGGCCATCATCCTCTACCAGATCGGCGCCTTGTCCGGCCTCGCCCGCGCCGAGGGGACCGAAGTCACCCATGTCAAACCGCATGGCGCCCTGTCCAACATGGCCTGCGAGAACGACAAGATCGCCGAGACCGTCGCCAGGGCCATCAAGGCACACAACTCCGATCTGATCCTGCTGGCTCCCGCGCTCTCTCCGCTCGCCGCCGCCGGAAAAGCGGCGGACCTGAAAGTGGTGCAGGAAATCTTCGCCGACCGCGCCTATCTCGATGACGGCCAATTGGTGCCGCGCTCACGCCCCGACGCCATGATCCACGGCGCCGACAACGCCCTCGCCCATGTCGAGGCCATGCTGAGCGAAGGCGCCATCGTCTGCGCCAGCGGCAAACGCCTGCCGACCGAGATCGGCAGCATCTGCGTGCATGGCGACGGCCCGGATGCGGTCGAGATCGCGCGCCATCTTCGGCAGGCGCTGGAGGGCAAGGGGTACGAACTGGTGGGGCTGCCGGCGCTGGTCTGAGCCCCGATGTGCCGCGGCAGATTCTGCCGCTTCGCCGGCACCAATCGAGACGGTCTGACGCTATCCCTTTGACTCGTTTGAGTCGGCACGCCGCTTGCTACTGTTCTCCCGCACGGTTTCCCCGTGAAGGAGTACGGACCATGCTCGCTTCGATAAGCTTTCCGCTCTGGCTGCTACTGGTCGTGATGATCGGTGCGCCGCTTCACTTCTTTCTGCGTGAGCGCCAGGAGCAGACGCGGCTGAACTATGCCGGTTTCTCGGCGCTGACCATCGCCCTGGCGATGCTGGTCTGTTTTCCCGGCACGAAGCACAGCCTGCACGAGATCGTTGCCCATCTCGGCCTGTCGCTGTCGCTCGGAATGATTTTCGGCGTGCCGCTCGGGCTGGTGTTCCGGGGCGTGGTGGTGAAAGGCCGCTGAGCCCTCACCACTCTCCGACGGTCATGATGTCGCGGGCGACCAGCACGCCCATCAGCTTGCCGCCGGCGCCGACCACCGGCAGGGCCTCGAAATCATAGCGTTCGAACTGGGCGGCGGCGTGGTCGACGCTGTCCAGTTCACCCAGGGAGACGATGTTGGTGATCATGATCTCGTCGACCCGCGCCGACGGCGCCGCCATCAGCAAATCGCGCACATCGACGATGCCGAGCAACGATCCGTCCGCCGTGATCACATAGATATAGCGCCACACCCGCGCCTTGACCGCCAGCTCGCGATAGCGGTTCATCAGCACGGCGCAGTTCATATCGGCCTCGATGCGCATATAGCGCAGGGTCGCCAGATGCAGCAGCGTCTCCTTCTGGCGCTTTTCCATCAGCGCCGAGACCTTGCGCGAGCGCACCGGACCGAGCTGCTGGATGATGGCCCAGCATTCGGCGGGGGTCAGGTTGCGCAGCACGCCGGCCGCCTGGGCCGGGGTCATGAAATCGATCAGCTCGGCGACGCGCTCGATGGTCAGCGACGCCACCAGCTCGCGCTGCAGCTTCGGGTCGACTTCTTCCAGCGTGCCCGACGCCTGGTTGGTCTGCAGGTCGCCGAAAATGTCGCTGCGCTGCTGGATGTCGAAATCGGGCAAGGCGGCGGCCAGATCGGCCGGATGCACGGCGGGCAGCACTTCCTTGAACAGGCCGAGTTTCGCGCGTGCCCGGAACACGTCGTCATCTTCGGAATCGAGCGAGAAGACGGTGCGCACGCGGCGCAGCAGCGAACGGTCGATGGCCGGCTTGCCGGCGGAGATCTGGGCCAGCGCCAGGCGCATCTCGTTGAGCAATTCACGGTGAACCACCCGGTGCCAGATGCGGCCCGGATAATTCTTCGCCTCCATCATTTCCTCTTCGAGCAGGAAATGATTGCCGACCTTCTCGACCAGATCGGAAAACAGGCTGTTCACCCGCAGGGGATCGATTTCGCCGCCGATGGTCTCATTGAGCTTGCCGAGCAGCAGCATCACCTGAAGGGTGTCCTGCGTCAGCGCATCGAAAGAAGTGAATTCCTTCGCCTGATCTTCGTCTATCTGGATAACCACCCGCGCCAACTCCCCCCGTCCCAGAGCGTAGGCAATCTCAGCTCCGCTCTCGGCGCCAGTGAAACTTTCTTGTCATCGGAGTCTTCCGGTGGCTCCCCCAAGCCCCATTGCCGAAACCCGATAATTCACTGACTATGTCACAAATAAGACATTGGGGTGGGAGGAAAAGATGCGCAAGTCCGTCGTTGCCTCGTTGCTGGTTCTGGGGCTCGCCGCGGCTGGGGCAGGCATGGCCGAACAGGCCGCCGTGTCGGGTGAACATGGCATGGTGGTCAGTGTCCAATATCTGGCATCGCAGGTCGGTGCCGACGTCCTGAAAAAGGGCGGTAACGCGGTCGATGCCGCCATCGCGGTCGGGTATGCGCTGGCCGTCGTGCATCCGGCGGCCGGCAATGTCGGCGGCGGCGGCTTCATGACCATCCGCTTCGCCGACGGCCGCACCAAATTCCTCGATTTCCGCGAACGCGCCCCGCAGCTGGCGACGCCCACCTTGTTCCAGGACAAGGACGGCAATGTCATCCCCGGCCTCAGCGAGGTCGGCTATCTGGCCGCCGGCATCCCGGGCACCGTCGCCGGCTTCGAGCTGGCGCGCGAGAAATACGGCACCTTCCCCCGCGCCGCCCTGGTCAATCCGGCCATCGAGCTGGCCGAGAAGGGCTTTCCGCTGAAGGAAGGCGGCGATCTCGACTTCATCAAGGAAGTGCTCAAGGACCTGGCCAAGGACCCCGAGGCCGCCCGCATCTTCCTGACCGACGGCAAGAATGTTCCCAAGGCCGGGACCATCATCAAGCAGCCCGATCTGGCCAAGACGCTCAAGATCATCGCCGCGCAGGGCAATGAGGGCTTTTACAAGGGCCCGATCGCCGACGCCATCGTCGCCGCCAGCGATGCGCATCACGGCATCCTGAAGAAGGCCGATTTCGAGCGCTATGTGCCGCATGAGCGCGAGCCGGTGACCTGTACCTATCGCGGCTACACGGTGGTCACTGCGGCTCCGCCCAGCTCGGGCGGCACCACCATCTGCGAACTGCTGAACATCGTCGAAGGCTATGACCTCGGCAAGCTGGGCTTCCACACCGCCGCCTCGATCCACGTATTGGCCGAGGCGATGCGCCATGCCTTCTATGACCGCAACAGCAGCATGGGCGATCCGGATTTCGTGCAGAACCCGATCGCCCATATGACCGACAAGACCTATGCCAAGGAAATCCGCGCCGGGATCGCCGAGGACAAGGCGACGCCGTCCGCTTCGCTCGGTTCGGTCGCGGGCGCCGCGCGTGAAGGCCAGCACACCACCGATTATGTGGTGGTCGACAAGGACGGTACCGCCGTCTCGGTGGTCTATACGCTGAATGACTGGTTCGGCTCGAAAGTGGTCGCGACCGGCACCGGCATCGTGTTGAACAACGAGATGGACGATTTCTCGGCCAAGCCCGGCGTGCCCGACGCGGTCGGGCTGGTGACCGGCGAGAACAACCAGATCCTGCCCAACAAGGCGCCGCTCAGCTCGATGAGCCCGACCATCCTGGTCCGCCCGGACGGCAAGACCGCCGTGGTGGTCGGCAGCTTCGGCAGCGGCACCATCATCACCTCGGTGGCGCAGGTGCTGATCAATCTGGTCGATTATCACATGGGGGTGCAGGAAGCGGTCGATCAGCCGCGCATCCACCAGCAATGGCTGCCCGATGTGATCGCCTATGACAAGGGCGCCTTCTCCGAGCAGGTCGCACGCCAGCTCGAAGCCATGGGCTATAAATTGTCGGAAGGCACCATCGCCGGGGCCAGCGAGACCATCGTGGTCGGCGGAGATAAAGTGTCGGCTAAGTCCGATGGCAAGATCTACGGCGCCAACGATCGCCGGTCTCCGGTCGGCGCGGCGGTGGGGTGGTAGGATAAAGCGCTGACGGCAAGGTCCCCGCGTCTGCGGATGCTCCGCCCCGAGGGCATAGCCTGCGGGGCGGAGCACGCGCATGGTTAAGCTAGACGCACGTACCGACGGCCTTACACCAGACGACGCGCATTTTAGCCGCGTTACATCAGCCGACTTTGTAACGCGGAGCGGGCTTGCCAGTTTGGGTGGCGGCGAACAGCTTGCCGCGCGCTTCGTCGTAGGTTTCCCACAAGCTGAAGTCCGCGACCGACGGCCAGGTAACCGCCTCGCCCATGTCGAAGCCGGCCAGGGCGGCGTCGACCATGTTCTCCGTGGTCATAACGCTTTCCGGGTTCAGTGCGGTGATCGGAATGCCCGAATTGTCCCAGATTTCCGTCGCGGTGGTGGCCGGGTTGACCAGCTGGACCTTGATGCCGGTCTCGGCGAGTTCCTGTTGCAGGCCGCGGGTGAAGTTCAGCACGAAGCCCTTGGTGCCGCTATAGACCGAGCTCGCAGACCAGGCATGGATGCCGAGAACCGAAGCGACGTTGATGATCACGCCCTCATTCAGCTTGCGGAAGGCCGGCAGGACGGCATGGGTCAGACGGGTCAGGGCGACGATGTTGAGAGAGATCTGCGACAGCGATTCCGCCAGCGTGGACTGTTCGAGCGGCTTCAGGCGGGCGAGGCCGGCATTGTTCACCAGGACGCGCACCGCGGGGTTGGTCGACAGCAAATGCTCGACCTTCACGACGTCGCTGTCCTTTTCGAGATCGGCCTGCAGGGTTTGCACGGTCACGCCATGGGCCTTCTTGATCTTCTCGGCCAGAGCCTCCAGACGATCCAGACGGCGGGCTACGATCACCAGATCGTAGCCACGCTTGGCGAAGCGGTCGGCATAGACGGCGCCGATACCTGAGGACGCGCCGGTGACGACGGCGATTTTGCGGTCAGACATGAGATTGCTCCAGAAAGGTTGTGCACCCAAATATTGAGTGCTCAACCATATATTCAGGCAATCGGACCTTGTCAATGATGCGGTACCCAACTATTTTAAAGCCATGAGTGTAATTGATGATCCGGGCATCGAGTTGAAGGACGCTTTAGGCGAGCTGGCCTGTACGCACACCGCGCTACGCCTTGCCGCACGCCGGCTTGGCCACCTCTATGACGAAGCCGTCTCGCCGACAGGTTTGAAAGCAACGCAGCTTGCCTTGCTTTCCCAGACCGATCTTCTCGGCGGGGAGCATGGCCCGACACTGCAGGCGCTGGCCGAGCGCTTGACGATAGGCATATCGTCTCTGACCTACGCTCTGCGACCTCTGGTGCGTGACGGGCTGATCGAGCTTCGGCAGGATGCCCACGACAAGCGGACCAAACATGCGTCGTTGACGGCATTGGGCCGCCAGCGCCTAAGCGAAGGAATGGCCTTGTGGGCCTCGGCCAATCGCCGGACGGAGATGGTGCTGGGGCATGAACACGCGACCAGGCTTCGGGCTCTGGCCGATGAGGTTTCGTCCAAGGAATTCCTGGAAGCGTATAAGGCCGACGATTCTATTGCTGGGAAAACGCCCCGCCCGGGATCTGAGTGAACCCGGCCACCGGCATCACTCGAAGTGGCTGATCACCGTGACCTGGCCCTGCACTTCGTTGGCGCGGCGGACGGCCTGCTGTTCGTGCACGGTGCGCAGAACCAGGACCTTGTCCGACCATACTTCGTAGCGGCGGCGCACCAGTTTTTCGACCTGGGTCTGCGGCTCCAGCCGCGACTGGATCGTATAGGCTCCGACGATTTCTTCCGACATGGCGAACCTCGATGGCGAAACTAGCCCGGCCAGCTTACCCGAAATGGGTAATCACGGCAAAATATAGTCCAACCGGTAAGTGTGGGCGCCGTTCTCGACGATGATCGTCATCTTGCCGGACAGGCCGGTCAGCTGGTCCGTGCCCGAATCCGGCACCACCGTGACGATCTGTTCCAATTCGCCCTTGGTCATCACGCCGTAGTGCTGCAGCACGAAGCTGCCGGCGCGCCCGTTCAGCGTGCCCGTCACCACTTCCTGCGCGACATACCCTGCCGAACCCTGCACCGGCGTGCGCGCGCCGAGCATGGTCCCCACCGACGTCGCGTCCAGCTCGCCGTGGAACCGTTTATCCAGCAGCAGCCGGCCTATCGCCGTGCCGCCCGCGGAATCTTCCGGCGGCTGAGGGATGGTCTTGACCTCGAAGGTTCCGGTGGCCTGCGGCATGAGACTCGTTCTCCGGGAAAACGTTCTTCTTTTGTACTCATACCACGCTGTGACAGGCTGTAGCAAACGCTAAAAGCCCAGATTTGCCACAAGAAAAACTAAGTAGCCTGGCCTTAAAGTCATTTACATGACGATCTCGACACCGCCCCGCTGGCTGCCGCTCAACGCCCTCCGCGCTTTCGAGGCTGCCGCCCGCCATCTCAGCTTCGCCCAGGCCGCGCAGGAACTGGGGGTGACCCCGGCCGCCGTGAGCCAGCAGGTGAAGCGGCTGGAACAGCGGCTCGGCCAGCCTTTGTTCCTGCGTCTCAACAGGGCCGTGCGGCTTACCGAGGCCGGACAGCGCCTGGCGGCGCCGCTGGGCATGCTGTTCGTGCAGATGAGCGATCTGGTCGAAACGGCGGTGCAGACCCTGCCGATGCTGGAAGTCTCGGCCATGCCGTCGCTGGCCACCAAATGGCTGGCCCCCCGCCTCGCCCGCTTCAATGTGATCTGTCCCGATTATCAGGTGCGGGTGTCGGGCAGCGACCTGCTGGTCGATTTCAACCGCCAGCCGGTCGATGTCGGCCTGCGCTATGGGCGCGGCGGCTATGGCGGGTTGTTCAGCGAGAAACTGGCCGACGTCGCCGCCTTTCCGGTCTGCAGTCCCTCCTTCGCCGAAGCTTACCGCGAGAAGCTCAACGGGCCGGGTGGACTGATCGCGGTGCCGCTGATCCATGACGAGAGCAGCATCGTCGATTCCGGCCTGCCGACCTGGCCGCGCTGGTTCGCCGCCGCCGGTTTGCCGGCCACGCAGGTACGCCGCATTCTGGTTTTCGAAAGCATCCATATGGCGCTGGACGCCGCCCTGGCCGGCCAGGGCGTGGCGCTGGGGCTATCCCTGCTGGTCGACGACGATCTGCGCCAGGGCCGCTTGGTGCGCCTGTCGGACACCGAGCTGGAAAGCGCCTTTTCCTATTGGCTGGTGTGCCACCCGGACAAAGCCGAGCAAAAGGGCGTGCGGGCCTTCCGCGACTGGCTGAAGAGCGAACTCGCCAATCCGAAAGGCCCGATTCCGCCTATTCCACAATCGTGAATTGCTTGCGGACCAGATCCGCCGGCAGCGCGTCGAAATGCCACCATTCCTCGGGCAGCACCTTGAAGCCCGCCTCTTCCATCGGCCGCCGCAGGATCATGCGATTTTCCAGCTGCGCCGCGGTCAGCTCGCCCGAGGCCAGCTTGTCCTTTTCCAGCTGAGTCTCCGCCAGGGGCGTGAAGCTGTCGAAGCCGGTGCCCATGTCCAGCTCGTGCCCCTTGTCGTCCAGCACCGACAGATCGATCGCCAAGCCGTAATTGTGGACCGAGCCCTTCTTGGGATCGGCGACATATTTCTCCTGCGGCGTTCCCGCCACCTTGTTCCACAGCACATATTGCACCGAACGCGGCCGCAGCCCGTCATAGATGACGAATTTGTAGCCGGGATGCTCGTGCTTCAGCAGGGCGATGGCAGCCTTCAGCTTGTCGGCGGCGCGCTTGTGCAGGAACAGGCGCTTGAACGGCCCGTACATGTCCTGCCCGACGAAATTGTTGGTGCTGGCGTAGCGCAGATCGATCACCACGCCATCCGCCGGGGTAACCTCGCGGAAATCGTCGGATTTCAGCAGGAAATTCAGCGAGTCCTGCGGGCTGGCGGCCAGCGCGGGAGCCGCACAGAGCGCCAGCAGCAGGCAGAGGATCTTCCTCATTTGGCGTTCGCCGTCTTCTTGATGAAGGCGGCCACGTTCTCGTGCAGAGCCTTCAGCGAGGCTTCATTGACATAGACCATATGGCCGGATTCGTAATAGGCGAACTCGATGTTCGACTGCAGCGCCGGCGGAATGGCCAGGTGCGACATCTCGTAGATGCCTTCATAGAAGGGCGTCACCACGTCGAAATAGCCGGCATTGGCCATGATCTTGAGATTGGGGTTCACCTTCATCGCCGCCGCCAGATCGGGCATCACATTGACCTGGGTCTGCAGCGGCTTGTCGGCGCCCGGCGGACGGTGCGAGAAATCCCAATCGGCGCGGACGGTCGGCTTGTAGGCCAACTCGCCGCCGAACTTCAGCACCTTGCGCACATAATCGTTGCCGGCCGCCACATAGGCCGAGCCGACCGCAGCACCCTGCGGGTCGTAGGACGCTTCCTTGGCGAGCGGATCGAGGGTCGGGCCGGAGAAGCGCGTATCGAGGCCGCCGGTGGTCATATCCGCATCGCCCAGCAGCGTCTTCTGGAACTCGCCCATGCTGACGCGCAGATTGGCCTTCTCGATATAGGCGGTCGGCAGGCCGGTATATTTGTGCAGCTTCTCGGCCACCGCCTTGCGCTTGGCCGGGTCGAGCAGATTGCCGGCGGCCAGGGCGGAGGTGTATTCGCCGGCGGCGAAGGAATTCACCTCGGCGACCAGCGCCTTGAGGTCTTTCGGCGCTTCGGCCGGCAGTTTCTTGTGATACCAGGCGGTGGTGGCATAGGACGGCAGCCACATCACATAGGGCTCGTCGACACCCGGATTGAGTTCGGGATAATCGGGCAGCACGTCATAATTCAGCGCCTGCGAGATCAGGATCACGCCATTGACGTCGACCGAATTCTCGTTCTCCAGCAGGTTCACCAGGGCGCCGGCGCGCGTGGTGCCATAGCTTTCGCCCAGAATGTATTTCGGCGAGTTCCAGCGGCCATATTTGCTGAGGAACGCGGTGACGAATTCGGCGAAGGCGTTGGCGTCCTGGTCGACGCCGAGGAAGGCCTTGTCCTTATCCTTGCCGGCGATGCGCGAAAAACCGGTGCCCGGCGCGTCGATGAACACCAGATCGGTGGAATCGAGCAGGCTGTACTGATTGTCGACCAGCTTGTAGGGCGCGGCCGGCTGGTGCTGATCGCCCGGCGTCACCACGCGCTTGGGCCCGAAGGCCCCCATATGCAGCCAGATGGTCGAAGAACCGGGGCCGCCATTGAACAGGAAGGTGATCGGCCGCGCCTCGGCCTTGGCGCCCTTCTTGAAATAGGCGGCATAGAACATCGAGGCTTCCGGCGCCGGCGCGGCATCGTCATCCTTGCCGCCCTTGGCCTTGTCGAGGGCCGCGGTGTCTTCCCAGCCCTTGGCATGCACCACCAGCGTGCCGGCAACCGCCTGGTAATCGACGCCGTTCACCGAGCCCTGGCTCTCGCTCTGCTGCGGCTTGAACAGGCCGGCGGCGGGTTTCTCGTCCTCCTTGGCCAGGACGGCGGACGACAGCAGAAGGGCGGACAGGACGACGGAGGAGCAGAGCCGTTTCATGAGGGTGGGAAACCTTGAAAAGAAGAGGCAATCAGCCTTCTTATCACCAACGCCCGGCCCAGGCACGTCCACATTCACGTTCACATTATCGTGTGAGATCCCATCGACCCGCGCGGTCGGGTCCGCCGCGCCCGGCAGGTTACTGGATACCCTTCGCGGCGTTCAGATAGACCAGCTGCACCTGGTAGATGTCCTTGTCCTTGCGGGCCATCAGCGTGTTGTAATGTCCCTCGCAAAGCAGGTCGAACGCGGCCATGGCCGGAGAATCCGGCTGGATCGCGACCCAGGGTTGCCCGGCGGGGAGGGTGGCGCTGGTGATGACGTGGTTGGCATCGTCGATCAGCCCGATCGCGGTCATCCGCGTCTGCTTCTTGCCGCAATCGATCGCCTGCTGGCTGTCGAACCGGCGGATCGGCGTGTCGATCTTGTCCATATGGGTCATGGAGTAGAAGATTTCGCTTTCGATGAAGCTGACCACGCCATCCTTGGACGAAGCGGAATATTCATCCGCCACGAACATCGTATTCTTGTCGCCGGCCAACAGGTACCAGCTGTGGTCGCCCGGCGGCACGTCGCCGGCGCCCTCCTCCAGCTTCCACACATAGCGCACCAGGGCCCAGGCCGGTTCCGGATCGGTCTGGCCGTCGATGGTGGCCGGATTGAAGCGGCACTGCGACAGCGAATCCAGCGCCGCCTGGTCCAGCCGGTCGAAGCCGCTGCTGGTCGAGACCATGCCCTTCTGCACGCTGCCGTCAGGCGCCACCAGGAAGCGCAGCACCACCGACCCCTGCTCGCTCAAACGGCGCGAAACCAGCGGATAATGCGGCTTGTCGCACCCGCGCACCGTATCGATCGCCGGCGGAACCCGCACCGGGTCGGCGAAGGCCGGAGCCGACAGGACGGAAATCATAAACAGACCGAGCAGAACCGCTTTCATGAACAACTTTCCCCTGGGATATCTCTTGGGGGAAAATCTACCGTCACGGCGGGAAAGAAACAAAGAGAAGCTTAGTCGGCTCCCCGCGCTTCGCGCCCTACCATGGCCATTTGCGCGGGCGCGTACCGATCGCCCTCCGCCGAAATCCCATCGGCGGCCGTCTGAATCTCACGCAGATCCGCCGCGGTGAGCTCGACGCCGGCGGCACCGATATTCTCCTCCAGGCGATGCAGCTTCGTGGTGCCGGGGATCGGCACGACGTACGGACGCTGAGCCAGCAGCCAGGCCAGCGCGATCTGTGCCGGCGTGGCGCCCTTCTCGCCGGCGACCCGCAGCAGCAGATCGACGAACGCCTGGTTCTTCTCCATCGCCTCGGGCGAGAAGCGCGGCACGGTAGAGCGGAAGTCGCTCTTTTCGAACTTGGTCTCGGTGCCCATCGCTCCGGTCAGGAAGCCCTTGCCGAGAGGGCTGTACGGCACGAAGCCGATACCGAGCTCATCGCAGGCATCGAGGATTCCATTGGTCTCGGGCGCACGCCACCACAGCGAATATTCGTTCTGAAGCGCGGCGACCGGCTGCACCGCATGCGCCCGGCGAAGCGTCTGGACGCCCGGCTCCGACATGCCGAAATGCCTGGCCTTGCCTTCGGCGATCAGGTCCTTGACGGTTCCGGCCACATCCTCGATCGGCACATTCGGATCGACCCGATGCTGATACAGCAGATCGATCGTCTCGATGCCGAGCCTCTTCAGCGACCCCTCGACCGCCCGGCGAATCACCTCGGGCCGGCTGCAGACGCCGCGGTTCTCGCGAGTCTCGAAATCGATGTCAAAGCCGAATTTCGTCGCGATGACGACTTGATCGCGCACCGGCCGCAGGGCCTCTCCGACCACGTCCTCATTCGTGAAGGGGCCGTAGACCTCGGCAGTGTCGAAAAACGTGACGCCGCGCTCGACGGCATCGCGGATGAGCTTCACGCCCTGGTCTTTCGGCAGGCCGGCCGCATAGCCGAAGCTGATGCCCATGCATCCCAGGCCGATGGCGGAAACCTTAAGGCCGCTGCGGCCGAGTTCACGCGTCTGCATAATCTGATCCTTTCCGATCATCGAGATCATTTGCCACTCTCCCGATAGCTCCTTACGCCCATTATCTAGGCGAAAGCGCTTTCCAGCATTAGACTGAACAATCGGCATACGGTTTTGAGATTATTTCAACAATGGCACGAAGCAACCTCAACGACCTGCTGGCGTTCCGCACCGTAGCAACCGAGCGCAGCTTCACCCGAGCGGCGGCACAGATGGGCGTCTCGACCTCGGCGCTGAGCCATACCATCCGCGGCCTGGAGGAGCGGATGGGCATCCGGCTGCTGAACCGCACGACCCGAAGCGTCGTCACCACCGAGGCCGGAGAGCGACTGCTGCGGTCGGTGGGCCCTCATTTCGACGGCATCGAGGCGGAACTCGACATGCTCCGCGACCTGCGGGACAAGCCGGCCGGCCTGATCCGCATCACGACGGGCATCGATGCCGCGCAAACCATTCTGGAACCTGCGCTTGCGCGCTTCCTGCCGGCCTATCCGGATGTCACGGTCGAACTGAACGTCAATCTGGGGTTCGTCGACATCGTCGCCGAGCGGTTCGACGCCGGCGTGCGGCTCGGCGAGACGATCGCCCAGGACATGGTGGCGGTGCGGATCGGCCCCGACATGAGAATGGCGGCGGTGGCGGCCCCCGCCTATCTGTCCGGACGCGAACGGCCCCGGTCCCCGCAAGCCCTGGCCAGCCATAACTGCATCAATTTGCGGTTTCCCACCCATGGCGGGCTCTATGCGTGGGAGTTCGAGAAGGACGGGCGCAAACTCAATGTGCGCGTCGAAGGACAGATGATCGTCAACGACATATCGCTCGCCCTGCAGGCGGCCCGGAACGGCTTGGGCATCGCCTATCTGCCCGAGCATTATGTACAGCCCGACATCGAGGCCGGCCGTCTTGTCCGGATTCTGGCGGATTGGTGCCCGCCGTTCTCGGGGTACCATCTGTACTATCCGAGCCGGCGGCAGCAATCTCCGGCGTTTGCACTGCTGGTGGAGAAGCTTCGCTACAGGGGCTGAGTGTTATTCAGGGGCGGCCGGATAGGCCGCTTCGCGGCCCTTCGGGCGTCGGTTCGGAGCAGACCGGCCGCGAACCAAATAAAAAAGAGGCCTCTCTGATGAGAGGCCTCTTTTTTATTGGTCGGGGCGGCCGGATTCGAACCGACGACCCCCAGTCCCCCAGACTGATTTTTACCTCTTACGATACCTTACGATGCCATTCATAACTGATGCCTGAACCTTGCCTTCGTCGCATATTCCCTTGATTTTCGCCGCTTTTTGGCTAACGATGCATTGCAAGGGATAGCACTTCTTGGCGCGACAAAATGTTATCCCAACCGTTATCCCGGAGAATATGATGCCAAAAGGCGACGAAAAAAGCACCCTCACCGATATCGCTATTCAGAAGGCTCCCGCCGCCGCGCCGGGCAAACGTTCGTATCTGTGGGACGCCAATGTGGACAGTCTGGGAATTCGCATTACTGACAAGGGCTCCCGGTCTTTCGTCTTCATGCGCCGCCTTAACGGCAAGCAGTTCTTGGAAACCCTCGGTCGGTATGGGACCAAGCCGGGCGAGATGTCTTTAAAAGAGGCACGAACGAAGGCACGCGAGATCAATGAGCGGATCGGCGAAGGGCACAATCCCCTTGCAGAGATTCGAGAGAACAAAGCCGCGGCGAAGGCAGCGCCGCCGGCTGACGCACCTATCGCGTTCACCGTTGCCAAAGCCATCGAGCTTTATGAGAAGCGCCACATCTCGAAGATGAAACCGCGTTCGCAGCTCGAGGCCCGCCGGCCGCTGTCCGCAATTCTGGCGGCCAAATGGTCTACTCGGCCGCTGGCCAGCATCACGAAGGCGGACATCCGTGGCGCCCTTGACGAGATCGTCGACGCCGGCCATCCCGTCGCCGCCAACCGCGCTCTGATGAATCTCCGCGCCTTCTTCAATTTCATGGTGGAACATGACCGCCTCGACGCCAACCCCTGCGCCACCATCAAGGACCCTGGCGGCAAAGAGACCAGCCGCGACCGCATCCTATCGGACGAGGAAATCAAACTCATGTGGCCCGTCATGAAGGAATGCAGCTATCCATTTGGCACAATGGGACAAATGTTGCTGATCACCTCTCAGCGCCGGGATGAGGTGGCCAATATGCGGTGGTCAGAGATTACCGACCTTGATGGTGAAAATCCGGTATGGACAATTCCCGCGGAGAAAAACAAGGGCGCCCGACTGCATGAGGTCCCGCTGTCCCCGCTAGCCGTCAGCATTCTCAAGACCATCCCGCGCATCGCCGCAAGCTTTCCCAATGGCAGGCCGCCGGTTCTCTCCGACTTCGTGTTCACCACTGATGGCAAACATCCGGTGTCCGGATTCAGCGGCGGGAAAGAACGCCTCGACGAGTTGGTGACCAAAATGCTGACCGAGGCTGAGGTGGAACCGATGCCGCACTGGACTCTCCACGACCTCCGCCGTACTGCTGCATCCAACATGGCTCGGGACGATATCCCGCCGCACGTGGTCTCCCGCGTCCTGAACCACAGCGCCGGCAAGACCGAGGGCATCACCGCAATTTATAATCGGTACGGGTATCTCCGAGAGAAACGCCACGCCCTGGAAAGCTGGGCGGCCCGGATCGAGCGCATCATCACTCCAGACTCGAAGGTTGTCGGCATACGGGCCTGATACGTAAAGGGCGGATGGGGTAACCCATCCGCCCTCTTACATTGCCCGATCGCCTATTCCTCGCCCCGCCTTACCATCCAAACGGTGCCTTCCCACGTACCGATGTAGCCTCGGTGTTCCAAGCTGTCGTAGGCCCTCCTGAATGCTTTCCGCTTGGCGGCCACGTCAGCCTCCCCCTTGCGGGCGTAGAACATCTCTCGCCATGCCCGTTCAGCAACACACGGCTCGCCGGCCGGCATGTAGTTTCCGCCAGGTGTCCGTTCGGAAGTGCTGTTGATCAGATCGACGAGGCAACGCCAAGCCCTACCAGTATCCCCGCTCAGAAAGTCGCGAGTGACCTTCTTCTGTTGGTTTTCTGGCGCCCCGCCCAGGACGGTAAACCTGCCGGCCTGCCATTGGATGCGGAGCGGTTCGAGTGCACCGCGATAGTTCCCCTTCTTATCGTAGAGGATCAACGGCTTGTTTGGTCCCTCGGCATCCTTCTCGCGCTCGAGGTAGAGCATCGATCGGGAGGCGTTACGAAAGGCCACATTGCCACTGGTGCCGTCGCCTGTGGAGAGGCCTGTCTTTGATGGATGCCACAGCACCAGAAAAGCGCTATTCGCGTCGATAGCCAACTCGCGTAGTAGTCCCATGAAGTGGTGAGCTGTGCCTTGGTCCAACTGGCTATTCGACCCGTAGAAATTGTACAGACTATCAAAGACCACCACGCGAGGCTGGTTATCCCGGACCCAATTGGAGAAGCCTATCCAGAAAGGCGTAGCTTCCCATTGCCAGTCCTGCCCGCGGTACATGATTGAGCTTTCGCGGCCGGTGCGATCGAACATCTCAATATCGGTGCTTCCGAGATCCCAACCCTCAGCGTCGCAAATCGCCTCGAGGCGACGCTGCATCTCGTCAAGGTCATCTTCATTACTGACATAGGCAACCTTGGCACGAGTCGGCACTGAGAAGCCCAGCCAGAAATACCCGAGCGACACCGCGGCGGCCATTTGCATGGCCAGAGTGGACTTACCCAAGCCACCATCACCTGAGAGCAGGGTGACCTGCTTCATCGGGATCATCTGGTCAACAGCCCATTCACGCGGGGCCACCACGCGGCCGACAAGCGATCGGGAGTTCACAGGGCCTTCCTGGTGGAACCATGCTTGTGTCGCACCCTGGACCGTGGGGCGCGTGGGCGGTTTAGGACGCTTCGCGGAAGTGCTGGGCGCCGATACAGGCGCGCCAGAGCCACTGCGACGGCTCAGGTCGCTGTCGTCGTCGAGGTCGAACGCGCTCATTCGCGCGCCCCCTCTACCTGAGCGACATCGTTCCAATCCTTGATGTCGCCGGGCGGAAACCGGGCCTCGACGCTGAGGCCGAAGCACTGGTGCTTCTTGATGGCGCGCTCTACAGCCGCCTCACCTGGACCACCGTTGTCGCCGAAGATGATGAGCCGGTTGACCGTCTCAGGGATTGCGATGGCGTCAAACCGTGTTCCCAGCGCCGCCCAGGTCGGGACGCCATGGAGTTCCATCGCCGAGAACGCCGTCTCAATGCCTTCGGCGAGACCGAGCGTATCGTCGGCCGGAGCCAGACGTACTGCGCCGTTTCCCAACGGCCCCCGGGTCATTTTGGGAACTTGGACGCCCGCTTTACCAGCTCCGTTAGTCTGAAGATAGATGCGCTGGATCGCTGTCACGCGCTTATCCGGGCCGCTGACCGCCGCAACCAACGACGGCAGGCGCAGGCCCGACGGCTTGTATACCATCGAGCGGTGGTAGCGGATGCTGGCAGGTAGCGCCGACTTAATGCAGCGGGAGCGCAAATAGGTCTCCGCCAACGTTCCGCCACCAGGTTCGCAGGAGGCCCATATGCTCAGCGCATCACGTCGACCGGCTTCGCTGCAGTCCTCATACTGATGGGGCGGAGGCGGGGGAACCCCAAAGGCCCTACTTGCTCAGGCTACCTTCGAAAGGCACCAGCGAGAACGCGACAAAAAGTGACGGTCGAGGTCTGGCTCCGTGCCGGCGTGCTTCTCAAGCCTGCAGATGAGGATGTCGAGGTGCGATGGATACTGCCGCGCGGCTCATCTGCCAGGCATCGCGCTATCCCGGCGCTATCCCGAAATAAAAAAGGACTTAACCGAAATCGGCTAAGTCCTTGTTTTTATTGGTCGGGGCGGCCGGATTCGAACCGACGACCCCCAGTCCCCCAGACTGATGCGCTACCGGGCTGCGCTACGCCCCGACCGATGCAGCGAGCCGGTTTCCGAAGAACCCGGCGTCGAGCGGAGGCGCACTATAGCCATCCCTTTCGGGGAACGCAACCGCCGTTATTTGCGGCGCGCTTCAGCCAAAAGTCGGCGCAATTCAAGGATTTCGGCCCGCATTTCACGCAGCACTTCGTCGTGCTCGGAAACCATTTCCTCGGCCGGCTCGGCGGCCTCGGCCTCGATGGCCGGCTCGGTCTCGCCGGCTTCGATCCGGCCGCGCGAGCCCGGCTCGCGCAGCAGCTTCTGCACGCCGCGGATGGTGTAGCCGTCGCGATAGAGGAGATCGCGGATATGGCCCAGCAGGACAACGTCTTCCGGGCGGTAATAGCGGCGGCCGCCGCCCCGCTTCAGGGGCTTGATCTGGGCGAACTTGCTTTCCCAGAAGCGCAGGACGTGCTGAGGCACGTCGAGATCCTCGGAGACCTCGCTGATGGTCCTGAACGCCGCCTCGGATTTTACAGGACGCCGGGACGCCGCGGTGGTGTCGGGGGCATCCATTTCGCCTTACGACTTCTGCTGTCGGGCGGCCTTGGCCAGCCCGTCATTGATTTTACTTTTGAGCAATTGCGAAGCACGGAACACCAGCACCTTGCGGGGCAGGATCGGCACTTCCTCGCCGGTCTTGGGATTGCGGCCGACGCGGGTGCCCTTGGAGCGGATCGAGAAGCTGCCGAACGACGAGATCTTGACCGATTCGCCACGCGTCAGCGCAGCCACCATCTCGTTGAGAACCAACTCGAGAAGATCGGCCGATTCATTCCGTGAGAGACCGACTTCCTGATAGACGGCGTCGCTCAATTGGGCTCGGGTGACGGTTTGTTCGGACATACCGCGAATCCTTCCGACGATTCGCTAAACGGTACCTTTTCCGAAGAAATCAGTCAATATCAGAAGGTTGTGAGAAATTGTTAAAGCGGCTCTAAGGCAGCTCTAACTGGCTCAAATGCGGGCTAGAGCCGCACCCCACGTGAAGCCGCCGCCCATCGCTTCGAGCAGGACCATGTCGCCCTGCTTGATGCGGCCGTCGCCCACCGCATCGGCCAGGGCCAGCGGCACCGAGGCGGCCGAGGTATTGGCGTGACGGTCGACGGTCACCACCACCCGCTCCGGCGGGAAGTTCAGCTTGCGCGCGGTGCTGTCGAGGATGCGTTTGTTGGCCTGGTGCGGCACCACCCAGTCGATGTCGGCCGGACCGATGCCGTTGGCGGCCAGGGTCTCTTCCAGCACCGAGGTCAGGTTGGCGACCGCGTGGCGGAACACTTCGCGGCCTTCCATATACACATGGCCGACGGTCTGGCCGCGCGACGGGCCGCCCTTGACCTGCAGCAGTTCGTAATGCTTGCCGTCGGAATGCAGATGCGAGGACAGGATGCCGCGGTCGGTGATGTCGCCCTTGCCGGTGCCGGCGCTCAGCAGCACGGCGCCGGCGCCGTCGCCGAACAGCACGCAGGTGGTGCGGTCGTTCCAGTCGAGGATGCGCGAGAAGGTTTCCGCGCCGATCACCATGACGTTCCTGACCTGGCCGGCCTTGATGAAATTGTCGGCGGTCGCCAGCGCATAGACGAAGCCGGAGCACACCGCCTGGATATCGAAGGCGAAACCGCCCGTCATGCCGAGGCCGTACTGCACCTTGGTCGCGGTGGCCGGAAACGTATTGTCGGGAGTCGCCGTGGCGACGATCACCATATCGAGTTCAGACGCAGAAACACCGGCGAATTTCAAAGCCTTGCGGGCCGCTTCGAGAGCCAGGTCGGAAGTCAGCTGCCCCTCGGCGGCGACATGACGCTGGCGGATGCCGGTGCGCTCCACGATCCACTCGTCACTGGTATCGACCATCTTGGCCATTTCGGCGTTGGTGATCACTCGCTCCGGAAGATAGGAGCCAAAACCGACGAGTTGGGAACGGATCATTTAATCAGCTTGCCGCCGCTTGTGAGCGAAGAGCGAGAAGCTCTTCTTTGATGCGATCGTTGAAACCCTGCTTGACCAGGTCGACCGCCACGCCGATGGCGTTCGCGAAGCCTTCGGCGTCGGTGCCGCCATGGCTCTTCACGGTGATACCGTTGAGGCCCAGCAGCATGGCGCCGTTATAGCGGCGCGGGTCGGTGCGCATCTTCACCTTGTTCAGCGCCGGGCGCGCCAGCAGATAGCCGAGGCGCGCGATCCAGGAGCTGGAGAAGGCTTCACGCAGGAAGCGGCGATAGAGCTGGGCGGTGCCTTCGGCGGCCTTGAGCGCGATATTGCCCGAAAAACCGTCGGCCACCACCACGTCGACGGTGCCCTTGGTGATGTCGTTGCCTTCCACGAAGCCGTGGAATTTCAGCGACAAATGACCGTTCTTGAGGGTCGCCGCGGCGCCGCGCACATTGTCGTTGCCCTTCAGCTCTTCCGAGCCGACGTTCAACAGGCCGACCGAGGGTTCCTCGACGCCCAGCACGATGCGCGCGAACACTTCGCCCATGATGGCGAATTCGACCAGATTATTGGCGTCGCAAACGACGTTGGCGCCCAGATCGAGCATCACGCTTTCGCCGCGCTCGGTCGGGTAGAAGGCGGCCAGCGCGGGCCGGTCGATCCCCGGCGCCATGCGCAGGACGAATTTGGAGACCGCCATCAGCGCGCCAGTGTTGCCGGCAGAGACGACGCCATGGGCATCGCCATCATGAACCGACTTCACCGACAGCCACATACTGGACTGGCGGCCGGTGCGCAGAACCTGACCGGGCTTGTCGTTAGCACCCACCACACTCTCGGTATGGCGGATTTCGACGAACGGCTTGATCGCGGGAAAGCGCTCAAGCAGCGGAGCGATCCGCTGCTCGTCGCCAAACAGCAAGTACCGCACATCGGGCAGCCGGACATGGGCCAGCTGCACGCCCTCAATCACCACGTCGGGGGCACTGTCTCCCCCCATGGCATCAAGAGCGATCGTCACATGTGCGGTCAATGCCACACTCCCGGTTGGTTCTCTGCCGCCGTAGGGCGGCAACTTTTCAGAATCACGCCGCTATATTAGGCGGCGACTTCCTGAGCCTGCGAGACGACTTCACGGCCGTCATAGTGGCCGCAGGAACCGCAAACATGATGCGGCAGCTTCACTTCGCCGCAGTTCGAGCATTCCTGATGCCCGACCGCCTTAAGGGCGTCGTGAGCCCGGCGCATATTGCGGCGGGACTTGGAGGTTTTCTTTTTCGGAACGGCCATTTTGCGGTACTCACGTTCGGATAGTGTGGCCCTTGCGGGCGAAAGGGAGCCCTTTTAACGAAAAACGTTACCGGGGGCAAGCAATTGCTATTCTTTTTTCTGCAAGGCCGCCAGTCCCGCAAAAGGGGACGGTTTCACCTCGGGTTCCTCGGGCTCTTCCGGGGGCGCCTCGAAGGCTGCGCCGGGTGAGCGCGGGAACGGGTCCATGGCCAGCGCCAGATGCTCGGCCGCCGCCTCGCCCATGTCGATGTGGCCGTTTTCGATGGGGTCGGGAACGTCGTCCTCGTCCATCTCGATCACCACTTCGGCCATCTCGTCGCCGGCCTCGACACTGTAGACCCGCGTGAAGTCCTCTTCAACCGAGGTCGGCGTCGGTTCCAGCGTCACCACGCAGATCTGCGTCAGTTCCGCCTTGATATGGCCCGACAGGCGCACCAGCCCGCCGCCGCCGGTCAGGCGCAGGCGGATAATGGCGTCGAAGGACTTGACCGCCGGGATGCCCAGGCGCTCGGCCAGCGCCGCTCACTCTTTCTCGTCGGCGGAAATCTCATAGCTCTTTTCCTTCAGCCCGATGCGGTCGAGCGCGATGGGCCGGGAGAATTCGGTAACGGTCATGCTTCCTCGGAAAAACAGGCCTTGCCCGGCTCGGCGATCGCAGTCGGATCGAGCGCGGCCAGGACGGCCACTTGCTTTTGTATATAATGTGCCATCGCGGTCAAGGAAGCTTGCTTCACCTCGGCGCCGCGATAAAGGTTGCGGGCCAGGGCTTCTTGCAGCTTGGCCGGATCGTCCAGAACCGGCTCATAGGCGTCGACGCGGCCATAGAAGGCGCGCGCCATTTCCTTGACCCGTTTGCCGACCGACATGTCCGACACGCCCATTTCGCGCAAGGACCGGTCCATATCGGCGAACATCAGATCGAACAGGCCCTGGTTCAGCGCCTTGGTCTCGCGGCCTTCAGCCCCCAGGCGGTGCAGTATCAGGAATACATGCAGCACCAGCAGGTCGAAACGGCCGTCGACGGTATCGGGCACCTCGCGCTCGGCATAGAAAACCGGCGACCGGGCTTGCGCTACCGCCTTTGCATAAAGCGCATCGACCATTTCCTCTCTCTGCCGCCGCCGGCCGAGCCATGAGAAACCCATCCTTGGAAGTCCTTAGGAGATTGACAAGCGCTTGCCGTCGAGGGCAAGGTCTCCCCACTATCCGCCAGGAAATCTCACGGGGCAAGATGTACACTTTTGTTGGACGTTTGGGTTTGGCCGCCATGCTGGCCGTCGGCATTTCCGCCTGCTCCGACAATATCGATCCCCGCGGCAACGCCCCGCTTCCCGATTCCCTCGCCCAGATCCAGCCGGGCCGCGTCACGCGCTCGGACGTGGTGGCGCTGATCGGCACCCCGGCGACCGCCAGCCTGTTCGGCGACGATCACTGGTACTATATCAGCAGCCACTTCCAGACCGTCGCCTTCTATGCGCCGGAAGAGCTGGACCGCCAGGTCATCATTATCGATTTCGACAAGGCCGGCACCGTCACCGCGGTGCGCAAGCTGGGCCTGGAACAGGGCAAGGACGTCACCATGGTGGCGCGCGAGACCCCTGCGCCGGGCAAGGAGCTGAGCCTGCTCGAACAGCTGATCGGCAATGTCGGCAAATTCAACGATACGGCTCATACCCGAGCCGACGGCCCGACGGGCCCCTGATACGGCCACAGCCAAAGAAAAACGCCGGAACGGTCTCCCGCTCCGGCGTTTTCTTTTTTGGCCCGGCCTCAGCCCTTCAGCGACGCCATGTCGATGACGAAGCGGTATTTTACATCGCTCTTCAGCAGACGCTCATAGGCCTCGTTCACATCCTGGATGCGGATCATCTCGATATCGCTGACGATGCCGTGCTCGGCGCAGAAATCCAGCATCTCCTGGGTCTCGGCGATGCCGCCGATGCCCGAACCGGCCAACTGACGGCGCGGCAGGATGACATTGAACGCCGCGACGCTGAGCGGAGCCGGCGGAACGCCGACCTGGGTCAGGGTGCCGTCGCGCTTCAGCATGGCGAGATAGGCGTTGATGTCGTGATCGGCCGCCACCGTGTCCAGGATGAAATGGAAGCTGCGGGCATGAGCCGCCATCTGCGCCGGATCGGTCGAGACGATCACCTCATCGGCGCCGAGTCGCAGCGCATCCTCCTTCTTCTTCGGCGAGGTGGTGAACACCACCACATGGGCGCCGAAGGCATGGGCGAACTTCACGCCCATATGGCCGAGACCGCCCAAGCCCACGATGCCGACCTTCTGGCCCGGCCCGACCTTCCAATGGCGCAGCGGCGAATAGGTGGTGATGCCGGCGCACAGCAGCGGGGCGACGGCGGCCAGGTCGAGCTTGGAATCGACCTTCAGGGTGAAGGATTCCTTGACCACGACACGCTCGGAATAGCCGCCATAGGTCATGCCGCCGAGATGCTTGTCTTCGCCGTTATAGGTGAAAGTCGGAAAATGCTCGCAATATTGCTCGAGCCCGTCGGCGCAGTCCGGACAATGGCCGCAGGAATCGACCATGCAACCGACGGCGGCGATGTCGCCCACCTTGAACTTGGTGACCGCCGAGCCGATTTCGACGACACGGCCGACGATCTCGTGGCCGGGAACGCAGGGATAGACGGTGTTCTGCCACTCATTGCGAACCTGGTGCAGGTCGGAATGGCAGACGCCGCAATAAAGGATGTCGATCACCACATCTTCGGCGGTCGGGGCGCGGCGGGTGATCTCGCGCAGGGCCAGCGGATCGGTGGCGGCGCCGACGCCATAAGCTTTGACGCCGTGGACATGCTGATGGGAATGGGAAGACATGGGTGAATTTCCTGTCAGGAGGGGGAAGGCCGAAACCATAGCCGAGGCCCCTTCCCGGCCATTAATCCGATCCTGCAAAATACCTGCACGATCCTGCAAATCAGGGTCCCAGGGCCTGTCAAAAACCGACGGACCTTGGCAGAGTTCCCGGCATGGATGGTGATCTTCCCCACGACCGGCCGCCTGGGCCGCCGGATTCCTCGCGCCGCGAGATGATCTCGCTGCTCGCCCGTCATGCGCGTTCCGATGGCGAGCACCGCACGCCGCTTGCCAACCTGCATCTGTTCCGCTGGTCGACCACCGCGATGATCGAATGCCTGGTCACCCGTCCCTCGCTGGTCATCGCGGCGCAGGGCAGCAAACGCCTGATACAGGCCGATTATCCGTTCGATTACGGGCGCGACCATGGGTTGATCATCGCGATGCCGCTGCCGGCCATGGCGCAGGTCACCCAAGCTTCGCCGGAAGCGCCTTATCTCTGCATGGTCTACGAACTCGACCTCGCCCTCATCGCCGATCTGATGACGGAAATGCGGTTACCGGCGCCCAGAACGGTTCCCGAAGGCAGGGCAATGTCGCTGTGCGCTTTGACCGCGCCCCTGTTCGATGCCGCGTTGCGTCTGCTCCGCACGCTCGACGAGCCGTCGCATATTCCGGTGCTGGGGCCGCTGATCGAGCGCGAATTGCTGTACCGGCTGCTGATCGGCGAACAGGGCATGCGCCTGCGCCATCTGACGCTGGCGGAAAGCCAGACCTATAAGATTTCCCGCGCCATCGACTATCTGAAGCGCCATTACGCCCAGCCGCTGCGCATCGAAACCCTGGCCGGCGAGGTCAATATGAGCGTCTCGTCGCTGCACCACCACTTCAAGGCGGTCACCTCGATGAGTCCGCTGCAATATCAGAAGCAGCTGCGCCTGCACGAAGCGCGTAATCTGATGCTGCTGCAGGTGTCGGATGTGACCTCGGCGGCCTTCAGCGTCGGCTATGAAAGCCCGTCACAATTCAGCCGGGATTACTCCCGGCTGTTCGGCGCTCCGCCCTCCCGCGACATCGCGGCATTGCGGAGCGCCCCAGCCGGCTGACGCCGGCCGCGGTTTATATCAGCGGGGTAGCCTACCCCGCACCCTCGGGGTCCTTCCTACGGTCGTCCGGTGCGACCGCAGGAAGCAACTCACTCTACCCCGCTACAATCGCCAGCAGCAGGATCGCCACGATGTTGATGATCTTGATCATCGGATTGACGGCGGGGCCCGCCGTATCCTTGTAGGGATCGCCCACCGTATCGCCGGTCACCGCGGCCTTATGGGCGTCCGAGCCCTTGCCGCCGTGATGGCCTTCCTCGATGTACTTCTTGGCATTGTCCCAGGCGCCACCGCCCGAGGTCATCGACAAGGCGACGAACAGGCCGGTGACGATGGTGCCCAGCAGCATGGCGCCCAGCGCCGAGAAGGCCGAAGCCTGCCCCGCCACCGACATCACCACCCCGTAGAGCACGATCGGCGCCAGCACCGGCAGCAGCGCCGGCAGGATCATCTCCTTGATCGCCGCCTTGGTCAGCATGTCGACCGCGCGGCCGTAATCGGGCTTGGCCGTGCCTTCCATGATGCCGGGGATTTCCTTGAACTGGCGGCGCACCTCGACCACCACCGAGCCGGCCGAGCGTCCCACCGCCATCATCCCCATGGCGCCGAACAGATAGGGCAGCAATCCGCCGATGAACAGGCCGATCACCACGAACGGGTCCTGCAGGCTGAAACTCACCGTGATGTCGGGGAAATAATGGGTCAGATCCTCGGTATAGGCGGCGAACAGCACCAGCGAGGCGAGGCCCGCCGAACCGATCGCATAGCCCTTGGTGACCGCCTTGGTGGTGTTGCCGACCGCGTCCAGCGCGTCGGTGATCTTGCGCACGTCGGGCGGCAGATCGGCCATCTCGGCGATGCCGCCGGCATTGTCGGTAACCGGGCCATAAGCGTCGAGCGCCACGATCATGCCGGCCAGGGCCAGCATGGTGGTCGCCGCGATGGCGATGCCGTACAGGCCGGCCAGCTGATAGGTGGCGATGATGCCGACCGAGATCACCAGCACCGGCAGCGCGGTGGCCTCCATCGACACGGCCAGCCCCTGGATCACATTGGTGCCGTGACCGGTGGTCGAGGCCAGGGCGATGCTGCGCACCGGGCGATAGTCGGTGCCAGTATAATATTCGGTGATCCACACCAGCAGCCCGGTGATGACCAGACCGGCGACCGCGCACAGCATCAGCGACTGCACGGTGAAGGACTGGCCGTTGCTGGCCTGGAAGGCGGTGCTGAAATCGCCGAACAGCCAGTGCGCGATGCCGCCGATGGCCAGCAGCGACAGGATACCCGTGGCGATCAGCCCCTTATAGAGCGCCCGCATGATCTTGCCCGAGCTGTCGAGCCGGACGAAGAAGGTGCCGATCACCGAGGTGACGATGCAGACCGCGCCGATCAGCAGCGGGAACAGCATCAGAATGTCGCGGTCGTCGCCGGAAAAGAAGATCGAGCCCAGCAGCATGGTGGCGACGATGGTCACCACATAGGTCTCGAACAAATCGGCGGCCATGCCGGCGCAGTCGCCGACATTGTCGCCGACATTGTCGGCGATGACGGCAGGATTGCGCGGATCATCCTCGGGGATGCCGGCCTCGACCTTACCCACCAGATCGGCGCCGACATCGGCGCCCTTGGTGAAGATGCCGCCGCCCAGGCGGGCGAAGATCGAAATCAGCGAGGCGCCGAACGACAGCCCGACCAGCCCTTCGGCCAGCGGACGGGTGCCGTAATTCAGATGCTTCAGCGCGAGAAAATAGACCGTCACGCCCAGCAGGCCGAGGCCCACCACCAGCAATCCGGTGATGGCACCCGATTTGAAGGCGACTCCCAGCGCCGCGGCCATGCCGCCCGAGCGCGCCGCCTCGGCGGTGCGCACATTGGCCCGCACCGAGACGTTCATGCCGACATAGCCGGCCACACCCGACAGCACCGCGCCGATCAGATAGCCGACGGCGACATGGGCGCCCAGGCGCCAGCCCAGGATCACGCCGATGATCACGCCGACGAGGGCGATGGTGGAATATTGGCGATTGAGATAAGCGCGGGCCCCTTCCTGGATCGCTCCCGCGATTTCGATCATCCGTTCTGTGCCGGCCCCTGCCGACAAAACCGATCGCGAGGCGTAAAGCGCATATGCCAACGCGATGACACCGCAAAGCAGTACCAAATGATAAGCCATTATTGGAGTCTCCTTCCCCTGGTTGACGCTGTTCCGTGACAAGTCGTTCTTACTCTGAGGAGGAGTTCAGCGTGACAGATGCGTGTCAGTGCCGCAATCGGAAGCTTTGAGGGTCCCGCGGCGCCAAGTCAACGCCGCGGGAGTTCTGGTCAGAAGTTGTAATTCACACCGGTAGAGAGCCCCATGATCTTCTGTCCGGTGTAGCAATGCGGATCGCCGTCGCCGCCGCCGGAGGCATCGCTGGCGTCATGGCAATCCGTGATGATCCCTCGCCCGCCGGCCCCCATGGCGAAGTGAGCCGACGGTCCGTTATGGATGTACGCCCAGTCGGCATAGACCTTCAGGCCGGACATGATCGTGTGCTTGAACAGCACCGAGAACATGTCGGCCTGGTTCTTGTTGGTGGCGTAGCCGACATTGGGGTCGACGGCCAGGGTCAACGCCGTGTCGTTGTGCTGGCCGGGATCGCCGGGGGCGCGGAAGGCATGCGCCCAGCCGAAATGCACCACGTCATCGGCGCCCAGTTCCTGACTCACCAGGAACCACGAACCCCAGCGGGTGCGCTCGTTCTGGAACGACAGATCGGCGGGAACCGAGCGATGCATGTACTCGCCGATGGCGCCGACGCTGGTCCCGGACGAGAACCGGTAGAGCATGGCCACCTTGGCGGCCCATTCGTCCGCTATGTCCTGGTTGTAGAGCATCGCCGCATAGGCATCGCCGTTGAAGTTGGACGGCACGCCATAGCCGGTCGAGGTGGCATTCGAAGGATAGGTGGCGAAGGCGTCGCTGATGTCGGACTTGCGGTTGACCTTCTCGTGATATTCGCCGGCCGCCGTCGCATAGAGGCCGCCATGGGTGTAGGAGATGTTGCCGCTGAGCGCATTGCCGTAGGAACCGTCGTTACACGCCACCGGAACGTCGGCGCCGCTCTCCGGAATATTGCCGCCGGTGCAATCGGACTCGCCGGCGGCGATGTTATCATCCTCGTAAGAGCGGTTCTGCCCCGGCGAGAACAGCAGATTGACGGCGAAGCCGTTCCAATTGGGTGATTCGTACCAGATCGAATGGTCGAGACGAGCGCCGAACTCGACGCGGCTGTCGCCGCCGGTATTGCCCATGATCGAAGCGTTGTCGCCCAGCGTTCCCGCGAACGGGTTGAGCAATCCGGTCGATTGCTTGTAGGGCGCGTCAGTCTTGCCGAACTTGATCGCGCCATAGGTCGGCGACGAGAAGCCGATGAAGCTGTTGCGGCTGAACAGCCCGCCATTGACCGTATTGCTCTGGGCGCTGTTGGTCTCTTTCGTGCCCGGCGTCGCGCTCAGGTCGAAACCGGCCTCGAGCTGATAGATCAGCTTGACGTCGCTGTCCTTGTCGATCGTCTCGAAGCCGCGAATGCCGAAATAGGAAAGGTTCGTCGACAGTTCGGGCATCCAGCTGAAATTGCCGATCGGCGGGCTGGCGCCATAATTGGCCGGCTCGCTGCCGACATTCTTGGCGGCGTAATCGAACGAGATGTCGATATTGCCATAGCCGGTGATCTCGCCATGCGGAACGTAGAAGGTCAGGCCGGGCACCTTCTTATGTTCGAGAAAGGCGTGGCCGTTCTCGTCGATATCCTCGGTCTTGGCCACCGCGATGGCCGCTTCCTTCGCCTGAGCCGCCTGAACCTGGGCGGCGTCGATCTTCGCCTGGGACTGGGCCTGGGCGGCCGTCAGGGCTTCGAGGGCCTGGCGGAACTGCTCCATCTGCTTGCTCGACGCTTCGAGCTGCTGCTTGAGGATTTCGATCTGCGCGCTGAGAGACGGGTTGGATTGCTGGCTCGCCTGCTGGGCGCCGGCCGGGCCGGCCAACCCAATCGACAGGGCCAAAGCAGCGCAGGACGTTCGCGCTGCCCGGGTCACAATTCTGGCACTTTTCATGGCTTTCCTCCTTTATGGGAGGTCCCGTCCAGCCCCCTTCCCGACCGGGAGACCTCTGGGAAAAGCCTAGAACCGCAACGCCTATCTCAATGAGCAATAACAGTCATACTAACGAATAAGTTAGTTTTGCCGATCAGCCCTCGGACATCAGTCCGTCGCGTCGATGCTGGTCGGTGACGTCGGAGAAGATCACCAGCAGGAAATTGCACGCCTGATAGGTGAAGCGCTTCATCGTCGCCTCGATCCAGATCTCTCGGCCGAGATTGGGCTCCAGGCGCCAATGGCCGCGCTGCGGCGAACCGGCATTCAACACCTGGGCGGCAGCGGTCACCAGGCCGGATTCGGCCCAGGCGTCGCTGATGCGGAAATTCTGCCGCGCCATCATCGGCCGCGTGGTGCCGAACAGATGCGCCATCGCGTCGTTGGCGGCCAGGCAATGCCCATCCTCGGCATAGACGGCGATGGCCAGCGCAGCGGCGTCGATCACCGATTGATGGAAGGCCACCTCGTTCTCCGCCATGCGGCGGCGCTGCAGGCTTTCATGCAGACGCTGCAGCAGCCCGAAGAAGATCAGCTGCAGCAGCGCGCCCGAGATCGCCACCAGCGCGAACATGCGCCAGCGGTCGCGTTCGAGCAACAGCAGGCGCGGCAGCGGATGCATCACCCCCACCGTGCCGATTCCGGCCGCCAGGCCTTCGCTGACCAGCATTACCGGCATCGGGCGGTCGTCGATTTTTACGATGTCGCCGGCCAGATCGTCCGACCAGCGCGACGCCGGCACCGCGGCGAAGGTGGAGCGCTTGTAGAGCGCCATCTTCTCGGCCTGGCCCAGGCGGTCGACGTCGGAACCCGGCACCGCCCGGTAGAGATAGGAGGTGTCGCGGGCGAACAGGATCACGCCATGTTCGTCGGTGATCACCGAATCCGAGAAATTCAGCCAGGGCGCGAACGACGACGCGTCGAACTTGGCCATCACCGCGCCGATGAAGACGCCATCGCGGATCACCGGCACAGACAGGAACAGGCCCGGCAGGCTGGTGGCGCGGCCATTGGCGAACTCGGCGCCGTTCAGCCCTTTGCGGGCATCCTGGAAATAGCGGCGGTCGGAATAATTGTTGCCGACCAGGGAATTGGCGGCGACGCCGTTGCTGGCGGCGATACAATCGCCATCCGCATCGAGCAAAGTGATGATGTTCAGCACCTTGATGTCGCTGACCATCGAGAAGAAGGACCGGCTGATCGCGGCGAATTGCGGGTCGTCGACGATGGAATGGCGGATCGCCTGCTTGGCGGCATCGGCGTCGCGCCGGTCGAGGGCCGCGCGCAGCATGTCCTGATGCGCCAATGTGCTGAGGAACCCCTGGGCGATCTCCCAGCTGCGCGAGACGCCGGTATTGATGGAATGGATGTCGCGCTCGGCATTGATGCGCTCGCGCCGCAGATAGCTGTCGGTCAGGCCCGATTCATAGCGGCCGACCAGGAACCAGGCGGCGGCGATCCAGCCGGTCAGCGCGCAGCCGAGAATGACCCAGGACCGCCACGAGGTGCCCTGCCCGGAATCCGATCGCAATACCGATGAAACGATAGACCAGCGCTTCACTTCACTTCTCCCCCGCACGAACTCTGGCCAAGTTCGCGCGGGCAGGCAACGTTTTATCGTGAATAGAAGCTGCGGATAGTGACACCGCGGATAATATTCGGACCCACAGTACTTTCCACGATCCACTGCACCCTGTCATGCACCGCCTGCTTGTCGGCTTCGGAATGGGTGTCGGAATGGCTGGGCAGGAAGTCGTACAGTTCCATCCGCACACGGTGATCGATCAGCGCCTGCAGGCCATTGAACTTGTCGAAGCCTTCAGAATAGACGTCGACGTCGATATCCATGCCGATCTGCTCTTCGATGGCATGGTTCTTCACCAGCGGCGTGATGATCTCGCCCAGATAGACGATGCGGTGCGGCGCCGGCGGCGGCGGTGCGGGTTCCTCATTGGCCTGCTGCTTGTTGAGATAGGGCGCCAGCGGACCCTTGCCGAAATGGCCGGCGGCGCCCAGGCCGGCGATCACCAGCAGGATCAGCAGCAGGACGATGAAGAGATACCTCTTCATGCGCGTCCTCCGCTGAAATGGTTATAGCTGCCCCGTCCGGACTTTATGACGCGCCCCTCCTTGTCGACGAGAGTGACGCCCTCACCCGGCACGATGCGCCCGATGCGGGCCAGGCCGATGCCGAGGTCGGCGGACAGCGCGGTCAGATCATCCTCGGCGGCCGGCGCCGCGGTGAACAGGATTTCGTAATCGTCGCCGCCCGCGACGATGGTGGTCAGGCCATCGCCCAACCCGGCGGCCAAGGCGGCGCGCGCCGCGGCGGACAGCGGCAGGCGTTCCGCCTCGATCTCGGCGCCGACCTTCGAGGCGCGGCAGATATGGCCGAGATCGCCCAGCAATCCGTCGGAAACATCCATCGAAGCATGCGCCAGTCCGCGCAGGCGCGGCCCCAGCGCCACCCGCGGCTGCGGCAGCCTGTACCGGTCCAGAAGAAAGCTCGCGTCGGTTTCCGACAAGCTTTTACCCTCCCCTTGCGCTACCAGCAGACCGAAGGCGGCGTCGCCCACGGTGCCGGACAGCCACACATGGTCACCCGAACAGGCACTCGACCGCAACAGCGCGGCACCCTCGGGCACCATTCCCACGGCCGTCAAAGACAAAACCAGCGGTCCCGGTGTCGCAATCGTGTCACCACCAATGACTGCTACTTTGAACAAATCACAGTCTTTTTTCAATCCGCTAGCGAAACGATCAAGCCAGTCCGGCTCGACATCGTGCGGAAAGCAGGTGGCCAGCAGCAGGAATTGCGGCTCCGCGCCCTTGGCGGCGAGGTCGGAGAGGTTGACCCGGATCAGCTTTCGCGCGATCAGCTCGGGCGGATCGTCGGGGAAAAAATGGACGCCAGCCGCCATGGCGTCCTTGGTGACCGCCCACTGGCGGCCGGCCGGGCCGGGGATCAGCGCGACATCGTCGCCGAGCCCCAAAGCCTCGGGGCGCCCCATGGTCAGGGGCGCGAACAGCCTTTTGATGAGGTCGAACTCGTCAACCAAGTAATCTCAACCAAGTTCTGCCGTGCGCACTACGCGCGCGATCCGGTCGAGCACCGCATTGACCAGCCCCGGTTCGGGGCCGGAGTAGAAAGCGCCGGCGATGTCGACATATTCGGTGATGACCACGCGCACCGGCGTATCGGGCATCGAGGTCAGCTCGAAGGCGGCGGCGCGCAGGATGGCGCGCAGCACCTGTTCCAGGCGCTCGAGGCTCCAATCGCCCGAGAGCGCCTTGCCGACGATCTCGTCGAGCTGTTCGGCCTGGGTCAGACTGCCGCGCAGGATGGCGGTGAACAGCAGCGGATCGGGCGCGGTCAAGGCCACTTCGGTCTCGTCACCGTCGTTTTCGTCGGTGACGATGGCGCGGCTGCCGATGCCGTGCTCGATGAAATTGGTGACCAATTCATCGACCGGCGTGCCGGTGACTTCGGAATCATAAAGGGCCTGAACGGCCGCCAGGCGCGCCGTGGAGCGGCTGCGGCCCGAATTTTTTTTACTCATTTAGGCAGAAGTCCCAGATCTTTCTTGATTTCAATCATACGCAGACAGGCCCGCGCGGCCTGGCCGCCGAAATTGCGCTTTTCGGCGCGTTCCATCGCCTGCGCCTTGTTGTGCACGGTCAGGATGCCGTTGCCGACCGCCAAGGTGTATTGCAGCGAAAGAGTCTGCACACCTGCAAAGGCCTCGCGGCAGACATGATCGTAATGGTCGGTTTCCCCCTTGATCGCGCAGCCCAGGGTGACATAGCCGGCATAGCGCTCGTCGGTGGCCCGCATCTCCATGGCGCGCACGGCATAGCGGATCGCGCCGGGAATTTCCAGAATTCCCGGCACGATGACGCGCTTGAAGCCGGCGCCGACCGCCTGCAGTTCCTTGACCGCGCCCTTGACCAGATTGTCGGTGATGTCCTCGTAGAAGCGCGATTCGACGATCAGGATCTTCATTATCATTCCCCTTTGGCGGCGATATTGCGCCGTTCGACGACCCGCAGGCCGTATCCTTCTTCCAATCCGGCGATGGTCTTCTGATTGTTCGACAGCAGAATCATGTCCCGCAGGCCAAGGTCCAGCAGAATCTGCGCGCCGACACCGTAATCGCGCAAAACACCCGGTTCGTCACGGTTCTCCAGCCGCGCCTTGAGACGGTCGCTGAGGCTGGACGGCAGCGGTTCGCGCAGCAGCAGCACGACGCCCCTGCCCTCGGCCGCCACCATGCGCATGGCCTGGTGCAGTTCCTCGCCGCGTCCATGCGTCTTGTCGCCCAGCAGATCGTCGAGCAGCTGCAGCCCGTGCACGCGGGTCAGCACCGGCTTGCCGTCGGCGACGTCCCCCTTGATCAGGGCGACATGCTCGGCGCCGTTGACATGGTTGGTGTAGATGGCCATGCGCCAATCGCCGCCATAGACCGACGAAAAACCGGTCTCCAGTGTCTTGGCGACCAGCCGGTCGTGACGCAGGCGATAGGCGATCAGGTCGGCGATGGTGCCGATCAGCAAATCATGGCGCTTGGCGAACTCGATCAGTTCGGGCGTGCGCGCCATGGTGCCGTCGTCATTCATGATCTCGCAGATCACGCCGGCGGGATTGAGCCCGGCCAGACGAGACACGTCGACCGCCGCCTCGGTATGGCCGGCGCGCACCAGCACGCCGCCATCCCGCGCCATCAGCGGGAACACATGACCCGGGCTGACGATGTCGTGGGCGTTCGTGGCGGGATCGATCGCCACCTTGATCGTCTGGGCGCGGTCCGCCGCCGAAATGCCGGTGGTCACGCCTTCACGCGCCTCGATGCTGACCGTGAAGGCGGTCTGGTGCCGGGTGCCGTTCGAGCGCGCCATGAAAGGCAGGCCGAGATGCTCGACCCGCTCGCGCGTCATCGACAGGCAGATCAGGCCGCGGCCATGCTTGGCCATGAAATTGACGGCGGCGGCATCGGCCATCTCGGCCGGGATCACCAGGTCGCCCTCATTCTCGCGCTGTTCGTCATCGACCAGGATGAACATCCTGCCGGCCTTGGCGGCGGCGATGATGGCTTCGGTCGGGGCGATGGCGCCGTGAAATTTATTCGTGCTATCGGGCACTTAGAGCCCTCCGCGTTCAAATTGGTTAATTTGGGCGCGCAGGGCTCCTAGCCCGCGCGGCGTTTGAGCGGGGAAAAGCGGAGCTTTTCTGCTCTTGCAGAGTCCGGCGCGTGATGACCGCCGCCGACATTCGAAATGCATCACGCGCTGGCGTCCTTTTCGATCAGGCGCGCAACATAGCGCGCCAGCATGTCGATTTCCATATTGACCCGATCCCCGGCCTGATAAGCGCCGAAGCTGGTCACCGCCTGGGTGTGCGGGATGATGTTGACGCCGAAGCGGGCACCCGAGACCTCGTTGACGGTCAGCGACACGCCGTCGAGTGCCACCGAACCCTTGGCGGCGACGAATTTGGCCAGCTTAGCGGGCGCTTCGAAGGTGACACGCACCGACTCGTTCTCCGGGCGGATCTCGACCACCTTCGCAACGCCGTCGACATGGCCCGAGACGATATGGCCGCCCAGTTCGTCGCCCACCTTCAGGGCGCGCTCCAGATTGATCTTCCGGCCGGTCTTCCAGTCGCCCATGGTGGTCAGGTTCAGCGTCTCTGCCGAAGCCTGGATCGAATACCAGTCGGGACCGGTCTCGATGACGGTCAGGCAGATGCCGTTATGGGCGATCGAGGCGCCGATCTCGATGGTCTTGGTGTCATAGGCGGTGCCGATCTTGAACAGGATGTCGCCCTGTCCGGTGATCTCGCGCACGACGCCCTGGTCGGTAATGATGCCGGTGAACATAAGCCCTCAGAAAACAAAGATGTATGTGGTTCCGGACGCTATAGGCGTTCGAGATATTCCACCATATCGGTGCCAAGGCTGGCGGCGGAAAGAGGGCGCCAGCGCGGCGCGTCGGCCAATTTGTCGATGCCGAACGAGACGGCGGCCGGCAAACCGTCGCCGCCGATCAGCATCGGCGCGCGGAACCAGGCCAGGCGGTCGACCAGATCCTGGCGCAGCAAGGCGGCAGCCAGATGTCCGCCCGCCTCCACCAGCAGGCGGGTCAGCCCGCGATCGCCCAGCTCCCGCAGGGCAGCCGCCAGATCGACCGTTCCGTCCGGGCCGGGACCGATCTCGATCACCTCGACGCCGCACTCGCCCAACGCGGCCAAACGTTCGGGCGGATTGCCGGTGCGGGTCAACAGCCACAGCGGAATGTCGCGGGCGCCGGCGACCAGCTTGCCAGTCAATTGCAGCGTCAAGCGGCTGTCGACCACGACGCGGACCGGGGAACGATCCTCCAGCCCGGGCAGCCGGCAGGTCAGAACGGGATCGTCGATGCGGGCGGTGCCGCTGCCGATCATGATGGCGTCGGACTGCGCGCGCAACAGATGGCCGCGCGCCCGCGCCATCTCGCCGGTGATCCATTGGCTTTCCCCGGTGTGGGTGGCCGTGCGGCCATCCAAGGTCGCGGCGATCTTCAGCGTCACCAGCGGCCGGCCCTTCTCGACCCGGCACTGGAAGCCGGCCAGCACGTCGCGCGCCTCATCCTCCAGCACGCCGGTAACGACCTCGATACCGGCCTGCCGCAGCATGGCCAGGCCTCGCCCGGAGACGCGCGGATCGGGGTCCTGGGTGCCCACGAACACGCGCGCCACGCCGGCCTTGATCAGCGCTTCGGCACAGGGCGGCGTGCGGCCGTGATGGGAACAGGGTTCGAGGGTGACGTAAGCATCGGCGCCGCGCGCCAGCTCGCCGGCCTGCGCCAGCGCTTCGGTCTCGGCATGCGGCCGTCCGCCGGACGCGGTGCGGCCGCGTCCGACCACCCGGCCCTGGCGCACCAGGACGCAGCCGACCGAAGGGTTGGGCCAGACCGAGCCGAGGCCCCGCCGCGCCAGGCCCAGCGCGGCAGACATATGGCTGGTGTCAATCGTCAAAGACCGTATTACCGCCCAGTTTTTCGACGAATTCCTCGAAATCCTTCGCCTCGCGGAAATTGCGATACACCGAGGCGAAGCGGACATAAGCCACCGGATCGAGCGCGGCCAGGGCTTCCATCACCAGCTCGCCGACATGGTTGCTGGAGATTTCGCTCTCGCCCGAGCTTTCCAGGCGGCGCTGGATCGAATTGACCACGCGCTCGACGCGTTCGGGGTCGACCGGACGCTTGCGCACCGCTATGGAGATCGACCGGGCCAGCTTATCGCGGTCGAAGGGCGTCCGCTGGCCGTTGCGCTTGACGATGGTCAGCTCACGCAGCTGCACACGCTCGAAGGTGGTGAAGCGCGAACCGCAGGCCATGCAGAAACGGCGCCGGCGGATGGCGGAATTGTCCTCGGTCGGACGGGAATCCTTCACCTGAGTGTCGTCGTGACCGCAGAACGGACACCGCATCGTTTGCTCCCCCTAAATGACTTTGTCCGCCCGGCTCACTCTTTCCAGAATTTGCTCATCGACTCCGGCTGGTCGAGCGGAATGGACATTTTCGCCACGCGCTTGGCATGGCGTCCCCCTTCGAATTGAGTGTCGAGAAAGACCTTCAGACAGTCCTTGGCGACCTCGGGCCCCAAGACGCGTCCCCCGAACACCACGACGTTGGCGTCGTTGTGCTCACGCGACAGGCGGGCGGTCACGGCATCGTGCACCAAGGCGGCGCGGATGTCGGGATGGCGGTTGGCCGCGATCGAGATGCCGATCCCGGTGCCGCACACCAGCACGCCGGATTCGGCGACCTTAGCGCGGATCGCCGCGGCCATCGCCTCGGCATAATCAGGATAATCGACAGACGCCGGCCCATCGGTGCCCAGATCCAGCACCCCGTAGCCCCAGGCTTCGAGCTGTTTCTTGAGCATTTCCTTCATTTCGAAGCCGCCGTGATCGGAGGCCAGTGCGATGGTGCGGGAGGTCATGGGAGCATAGAGCCTGTTTGGGAATTGGGCATGGTCTGCATCGCTGCCGGAAAGCCGAGGGCCAGGCAGCCTGCCGAAGGCGATGCCGAGGCATCGTCGAGGCGGGATAACGCCGCCCTCGGCTTTCCGGCAGCGACCCTTCGGGCAACGATATCAGAGGCCTGGGTGGCGTTACCGGTCGCTCGCGATGCCTCGGCATCGCGTCGCTCCCGTTGCCTGGCCCAGGTCTCTGATATCGTTGTGCAGATCATACCCAATTCCCAAGCAGGCTCTAAGGCTCAAATCGTGAATTCAAGGGATGGTCAATACCATATGTCGGCGCAATTTGCCAATGCACCACTATGGCTCGGAGTCGGCGGCGGGCGGACAATCACCACGAGTGCAAATATTGAAACATCTCGACAATGATCCATGTTGCTAAAGTTGTTTCTGTAATCAGAAGCACTACAAAGTGTTCAATATTGAGTAACGCATAAATTAGTTTGACAGAGGATACATAACCCGCAAAAATAGAGAAATCACAACCATCTTCATCGGTGAACACCACATGAGCGAAAGCGCAGCCGAGAAAAATTCCCGCGACGACATCCTGCGAAT
>JAJPHO010000055.1 GCA_021325215.1 Alphaproteobacteria bacterium | reverse complement strand
TGGCCAGCCTGACCCCGCGTGAAGAGCGCGTGCTGCGCATGCGCTTCGGCATCGGCATGAACACCGACCACACGCTGGAAGAAGTCGGCCAGCAATTCTCGGTGACCCGCGAGCGTATCCGCCAGATCGAAGCCAAGGCGCTGCGCAAGCTCAAGCATCCGAGCCGTTCGCGCAAGCTGCGGTCCTTCCTCGATACCTAAGGCCTCTGTTCACCCTCTCCCTATGCGGGAGGGGGTGACCCAAAAGGGGCACAGGGGCCCGTAGCTCAATGGTTAGAGCCGGCCGCTCATAACGGTCTGGTTGCAGGTTCGAGTCCTGCCGGGCCCACCATGATAAAAAACGGCGGTTTTCCGCCGTTTTTTTATGGGTAATTCGGTTGGAGAACTAAAATTCCAACTAGAGTTGGCTCCGTCCCGAAGGTCGGCAGCAGCTCGATACGGTTGAGGCGTTCGCTCGTCACGGGAAGGGAATCTTCTTCATATCCAGTCCGCTAAGGGACATGAGCGTGATGTTGCAGGTTGTGCCAGGTTTGCGATACTGGCCCGGCACGGTGTCTTTCTCAGGTTGTGCCGCATGACCAATTTAGTGGAGCCTTTCGCTCTATCCCGCTTTGTCCTGGCAACAGGGCTGTTACTGATAGCGGTTTCCACGCAAGCGCAGAATTACCAGCCGTCTTTTCGTCCGGAGACATTGAAAGGCCCGCCAGCCGGGGCTCCCAACGAAGTGCTGGTCCTAGGTACGCCTCACCTTTCTGGCCTGCCAAAAACCTTTGATCCGCAAATGCTGACACCTTTGCTGGATCGTTTGGCGGCGTGGCATCCCACCGCCATCGCCACCGAGAACCTGTCCGGCCTTCAATGCGACAGTTTGCGCCGGTATCCCGTCCGCTACGCAGATACCGTCAAGGACTATTGTCCCGACCCCGCGCCGGCGGGCCGGGCGGTCGGCCTCGATGTCCCCGCCGCCAATGCCGAGGCCGAGCGGCTGCTGGCCGATTGGCCGGCCGCGCCGACATCCGCGCAGCGGCGGCATCTGGCAACCGTTTTTCTTGCGGCCGGCGAACGTGGGTCCGCATTGGTCCAATGGTTGCGGCTGCCGCCTGCCGAGCGGCATGCCGGCGATGGCCTGACTGACGAACTGGTCGCCGCACTGGACAAATTGAAGGATCGCCTCAGCGAGACCAGCCTCATCTCCGCACAACTCGCCGCGCGGCTTGGGCTGGAACGGCTCTGGAGCGTCGATGATCATTCCGCGGATACCGCCGATCCTGTCGATCCAGCCGAGAAGAAAGCCTCCGAGGAGGCAATCGGTCATGCGTGGGACAATGGGGCGGCTCATGCTCGGCAAGCCGAGGATAAGCGCTTACAGGACGGTCTGGCGCAGCAGGACGGCGTCCTGGCGATGTTCCGAGCCTACAACGCGCCGGATGTGGCGATGACGGTTTATCAGTCAGACTTTGGCGCGGCTTTCCTGGAGCCGTCGCCGAAGGGATATGGCCGAAATTACCTTGGCTATTGGGAGACGCGCAATCTGCGCATGGTGGCCAATATCCGCGATATCCTCGGCCAGCATCCCGGTACAAGGCTGCTTGCTGTGGTGGGCGTGGCGCATAAAGGCTACTACGAAGCCTACCTCAATCAGATGCATGACGTTACCCTGGTGGATGCCGAGCCTGTGCTCAAGTGAATGATCGGCGCCGCTATGGCCACATCGAAAATGTGGCGCAGCCGTTGCCATTTTTCGTCTGAAACTGGTCGATGAACCAGTTTTCCGGTCCTGCGTTAGAGGGATGGAAATGCGGGAATGGGACCGGCGGCGTCGACGTCGGTCGAAACGCTGACCGCCTGCCAGCGATCCGCATCGGCGGCTCTCGCCTGTTCCGCCTGACGTGCCATGTAAAAGGCATCGCTTCCGAGCAGAATATGCGGCGGCACGATTTCGGCCTCGGCGATGCGGAGGACCACCTGCGCGACTTTGACGGGATCGCCGCTCTCGTTGCCCCAATAGCCTTCCAGCTGCTTGATGCCGGCGCCGACCGAGGATTCATAGTCCGGCAGCAAGACCGGCCGATCCGCGTTGGCCCGCTTTCCCCAGTTGGTGCGCATGCCACCGGGCTCAAGAGCGGTAACCTTGACGCCGAAAGGCATCGTTTCTTGCGCCAAGCCTTCCGTGAAACCGCCGACGGCCCACTTGGATGCGAAATAGGCCGCGTTGCCCGGGAATGCCGTGCGGCCTCCGAGCGAGGATATCTGAATGATATGCCCGCTGCGCTGCTGTCGCATGACCGGAAGTGCCGCGCGCGTAAGATTGACCACACCGAAGAAGCAGGTTTCGACCAGTTGGCGAAACGCAGTCGACGAAACCTGTTCGAACGGCCGGGTGTCGCCGTAGCCCGCGTTATTGACGAGCACGTCAAGCCGGCCGTAGGTCTGGACCGCCGCATCGACCGCAGCCCGGCCTTGAGACTCCTCCGTGACATCGAGTTCGAACGTCCGGACATTGGCGCCATATCGGGCCACCAGGTCATCTAGCTGACGGATGTCGCGGGCGGTCGCCACGACTTGATTGCCCTCGGCCAGCGCGGCTTCGGCGATGAGACGGCCCAAACCGCTTCCGCTTCCGGTGACAAGCCAGACTTTAGACATTTTGTTTCTCCTTCATATAAAAAGTGACTAGTCAGTTATTTAATGACTAAAAAAATTACCGCAGGGCATTCCAAAGAAACTCGAATGTCGCCAGGCAGATCTGCTCGGCCTGTTCCGGATCGCGGCTCATAAAGTCCGTCGCCGTGTCCGCAAGCGACTCCACGAGCGCTCCGGCCAGCGCCGGATCTTGATTTCGCAACGCCCCCTGGCGGGCAACGCGCTGGACCAGGTTCACGGGCCCTTGCGCGGCAGCCAGGACAGCCTCTCTCGTCGTCTCCAGGACCTCGTCCGAAACACTCAATTGTGCGAGCATTTGCCGCTTTTCCGGGTTGGCGGCCCCCCAGTGAGTCCATCGCGTCCAGAGGTGCAGCAATTGTTCGTGCTCGCCTCCGGCATCCGAAAGCCCGTCTTCGACGAAGGAGATCAGCTCCTGCTTCACCTCCAAATAGAGCGTGTTGAGCAGCTCTGCCTTGGTGGCGAAATAGGTGAACAGAGACCCGTTCGGCACTCCCGCTTCTTTTGCGATGGCAGCCGTGGCCGCGCTCAGACCCTCACGGGCGATCAGCCTGATCGCGCTGTCGATGATCGACTGGCGCCTTTCCTCGTTTTTCGGCCTGGCCATGGGGCTGTCGCTCCTCACTCATAAATAACCGTCTGGTCAGACATTTAATGTTGCGGGGGACTTCTGTCAAGCGGCGCTCGCGACCAGGGCCTGCCGCCGCAATTTCCAGTCTCTACTTCGTATGCATATGCCCGCCCGGCGAACTGCCCATGCCGATGCCCAGGCCGAAGGAGGCCGGGCCGTCGCTGATGCCGCCGCTGAGGCCTGTTCCGTCGAAATAATGCTCCTCGGCCATCGCCGCGATCATTTCCTTGTGCAGCGGTCCCGCGCGGTCCGACGAGGCGATGGTCGCGTCTTTCTGGCGGGTGGCGAACTCGCAATAGGTCATCTCGCCGGCGGCGAGGCCGGAAATCAGGGCCGTGGAATGCTGGAGATCTTCCCGCAGGGCATCGACATAGCGCTGCGTCAGGGGCGCGACTTTCTCGGAGGCGGCGCCGGTGCGGAGTTCAAGGGCGTAGAATTGTTCGAAATAGGCGGCGCGCAACGCGGCCCAGCGTCGGAGCGCGGCGCTTTCGGCGGGGGTGGGATAGCCATCGCTTTTGATATGCGTGCAGGGCGGCGCGCCGCGGTAATAGGTCTCGGTGACATTGATCTTGCCGTCCAGCAGGGCGATGTCGGCGTCGTCCAGCTGGGCCTGGTAACGGACCAGCTGGGTCTTTTCATCGAGATTGGCGGACATGAGCACATAAGCGCGGGAGGACGGAACCTCGGCGCAGGCGGTCAAAGCGAGTAGCGCGGCGACGGCGATTGTGGGGCGCATGACCTTCTCCCCGACCAGGAGACATGCGCCACGATAGGCTTCGCCGCCGCCGCGACAACTGTGATTCGTGACAGCTTTCCGGGGCGTCAGGCCGGGAAGCTCTCTCCGACCATCTCCTCGCTCTTGCTCCACAAGGCCTTGGCGCGGTCCGGATCGGTGGCATAGGCGCGCACGCCGTGGCGGATCGTCGGATCGTTGGGAGCCGGGTCCGCCACATGGCAGTCCTCGCAATAGCGGCCGCCGACCAGATCGGCATCGGCCCGCACGCCGGCCCACAGCGTGGTGGCGGCGCCCTGGGCCACGGTTTTCCAGGTGAATTCGGGCTCGCCGGCGGCGCGGGCGGTCTCGTTCATCTGCTGGATCATGCGTTGGAGGTCGCCCTCTTCCATATGGCGGACCAGCTCGGTGCGGATGACGCCGGGATGGACCGCCGTCGCGCGGATGCCTTGCCGCTTATGGCGCCGGTCGAATTCGACGGCGAACTGGATGTTGGCCGTCTTCGAGCGGCCATAGGCGCCGAACGGCGTGTATTCGGCACGCTCGAAACCCGGGTCTTCGAGATCGGTGTCGGCATAGCGATGACCGGCCGAGGACAGCATCACCACCCGCGATCCCGCCTTGAGCAGCGGAGTGAGGCGGTTGACCAGCACGAAATGGCCGAGATGGTTGGTGCCGAACTGGGTTTCGAAACCATCGGCGGTGTGGCCGAACGGCGTCGCCATGACGCCGGCATTGGCGATGATCAGGTCGAACGCGTCGCCCTGGTCCAGCAGCTCGGCGGTGCGGGCCCGCACGCTGGCCAGATTGCCGAGGTCGAGCGGGATCAGATCGATGCCGCCGCCGGTGACGCTGCGGCCCTTTTCCAGGTCGCGGGCGGTGCCGATCACCTTGGCGCCGTGCGCGGACAAGGCGCGGGCGGTCTCGACGCCCAGGCCGGCCGAGACGCCGGTCACCAGGACCCGCATGCCCGACAGATCCAGTCCGTCCAGCACATCATCGGTGGTAGAGGTTGCTCCGAAGGGGGCGCCCATGATTGTGTCTCCATGAAAGATTGTTTTCGGGCGCGGCCAGGCTTAGATAGATAAGCGGATGCGCCCTCCGTTTATTATATCCGGAGGATTCCTCCGTTTTGCAAGAGGGAAATGTGAGCGACGCGCCGGAAAAGAGCCGGAAACCCCGTGCGGACAGTGTGCGGAACCGCGAACATCTGTTGACGACGGCCAAAACCGTCTTCACCGAAGCGGGCTCGGACGTGGCCCTGGAAGAGATCGCCCGCCGGGCCGAAGTCGGCATCGGCACGCTCTACCGCCATTTTCCGACCCGCGGCGCGCTGCTGGCCGCGGTCTATCAGCGCGAAGTCGAGCATCTGTCGCAGGCCGCCGACCGGCTGTTGGCGGAAAAGCCGCCCGCCGAGGCGCTGGAGCTCTGGTTCGAGGAACTGATTGCCTATATGGCGACCAAGCGCGTGGTGGTGCCGGCCTTGAAAGCCGAGCCGGGCGAGGGGGCTCGGGTCGTCGCCTCCGGCGGTCCCACCATCCATGAGACGTTCGGCCGCCTCGTCACCGCCGGGGCGCGGGCCGGGGTGATGCGTTCGGGCATCGAGGTCGAGGATCTGCACCGCCTGCTGGTCGGCTTTTCCCATGGCTATGACCAGCCGGGCTGGGAGAAGGGCGCCCGGCGCCTCGCGGCGATCCTGATCGCGGGGTTGAGAAGCTGAAGGGGCGGTCCCTTATATAGGGCTCACACTAACGAGGAGCCTCTTATGGGAACCGATATCACCTATCAGCGGCCGGACGGCCAGGACGCCGCCGGCTATCTGGCCCTGGCGGCCAGGGGCGACGCGCCCGGCGTGGTGGTGATCCAGGAGTGGTGGGGCGTGCAGGGGCAGATCAAGGCGATCTGCGACCGCTTCGCCCGCGCCGGTTTTTCGGCGCTGGCTCCCGATCTCTATCGCGGCCAGGTGGTGCCCTATCATGACAGCGACGCCGCGGCGAAGGCGATGAACGGGCTGGATTTCCTCGACGCCACCACCCAGACCGTGCGCGGCGCCGCCGAATTCCTCGCCCGCAACGGCGCCAAGACCGGCATTGTCGGCTATTGCCTGGGCGGCGCGGTCACCGTGATCGCCGCCGCCAAGGTGCCCGGCCTGTCCGCCGCCGTCTGCTATTACGGCCTGCCGCCCGCCGAGGTCGCGGCGCCCGCCGACGTGAAGATTCCGCTGCAGGGGCATTTCGCCAATCAGGACGATTGGTGCACCCCGGAAAAGGTCACCGAGTTCGAGGCGGGGCTGAAGGCGGCCGGCAAGGCCTCCGACATCTTCCGCTATGACGGTCACCACGCCTTCGCGAATGAGCAACGCGCCTCGGTGCATGACCGGGCCGCCGCCGAGCAAGCCTGGAGCCGCACGGTGGCCTTCTTCGAAAAGCATCTGGCCCGATAAGACAAAGACGCCGCCGAGTTCCCTCGGCGGCGCTCTTGTTTCGACGGTCTTTGACGGGCTTCAGCCGTTGAATTCATCGTCGCTGAGCGTGTCGACCACCTTGCCGACATTGGGGACGCTTTGGGCGATCTTCTCGGCGCGTTCCTCGGCATACTCGCTGCCGACATGGCCGTGCAGGTAAACGACGCCGCCGATGGTCTGCACCTGCACCAGATCGGCACGCAGGCGGAGGTCGTGATCGATCGCGGTCTGCACGGCGCTGGTCTCGGCGTCGTCGCCACCCGGATAGGCGGTGCTGGCGAAAGCGACGGGGGTCATCAGCGTGGTGGCGGTCAGGAAAGCGGCGGCCAGGGTCAGATTGAAGGTCTTGCTCATTTGCTATCTCCGGTGGTTCAGCGCTGCATCGTTGCGCTTGGACAGAAGGTAGGCTTCCGATGTATAAGCGTCCAATATCTGTTCGTGACTGTGGCTATAAGGAAATCTTATTTTGCTGCTTCGCCATATTCGCTATCTGAAGGCGGTCGCCGAATTCGGCAGCTTCACCCGCGCGGCGCAGGCGCTGCATGTGTCGCAACCGGCTCTTTCGCAGCAGATCAAGGAGTTGGAGGAGCGGCTGGGCGCCCAGCTGCTCGACCGCAGCGGCCGCCAGGTGCGCCCGACCGATCTGGGCAGCGCCTATCTCGAACGGGTCGGCCGGGCGCTGCATGAACTCGACGAGGGCGCCCGCGCCATCCGCGATGTCGAGGATCTGTCGACCGGATCGTTGCGCCTCGGCATCACGCCCAGCATCGGTTCTTATCTGATCGGGCCGCTGTCCCAGCGTTTCTGGACGCGCTATCCGGGCATCACTCTTTCCATCCGCGTTACGGCGCAGGAACAGATCGAGCCGTTGCTGCTGGATGACGATCTCGACCTCGGCATCGGCTTCGGCGATATCGTGGACGAGCATATCGAGGTGATTCCCCTGCGCCTCGAGCGCGTGGCGCTGCTGGTGAGCAGCGAGCGGGCGGCGGCTTTCAAACCAATTCTGTCCGCGGCCGAAGCCGCCGAGATGCCGCTGGCCTTGCTGGATACGTCCTTTTCGGTGCGCCGGATCGCCGACCGCTATTTCCGCTCGGCGGATCTGCGGCCGCATATCGCGGTGGAGTCGAATTCCATCCCGACCCTGATCGGGCTGGTCCGCACCACCGCGCTGGCCACCATCCTGCCGGTGAATGTCAGCGGTAAAGGGCTCTCTCCGGTGCGGATAGATCCGGCGTTCGATTTCAGGCCCGCCGCGCTGCTGCGCCGCCGCGGCGCCTATTGTTCCGCGGCGGCCAAAGCCTTTATGGCGATGACGCAGCAGGTCGCGGCGGAATTTCCCTAGAGATACGGCGATATTCGTGAACTCAATTCACAAGTGATGTGAATCGCCGGGAAATAGTAATGGCCGCAGGCAAGGCCTAGATCTTGGTCAGTTTTTCTAACCCGCCCATGGAGGCCGTGAAATGGATCTTAAATTGACTGGAAAGACCGCCCTGGTGACCGGCTCGACCGCCGGCATCGGGCTGGAGATCGCCCGCCGCCTGGCGGTCGAAGGGGCTTCGGTGATCGTCACCGGCCGTTCGCAGAAGAAGCTGGACGAAGCGGTGGAGAGCATCCGCGCCTCGGGCGGCAAGCAGGTGTCCGGCGTGGTCGCCGACGCCGGTACCGCCGAGGGCGCGAACGCCGTGCTGAAGGCATCCGGCAAGGTCGACATTCTGGTCAATAATCTCGGCATCTACGAGGCCAAGCCCTTCACCGAGATCACCGACGAAGACTGGCTGTCGATGTTCGAGGTCAATGTGCTGAGCGGCGTGCGCCTGGCGCGCGGCGTCATCACGGGGATGCTGGAGCGCAACTGGGGCCGCATCATCTTCATCTCCAGCGAGTCCGGCCTCAACACCCCGACCGAGATGATCCATTACGGGACCACCAAGACGGCGCAGCTCGCCGTCTCGCGCGGCCTGGCCAATCTGGCCCAAGGCACCGGCGTCACCGTCAATTCGGTGCTGCCCGGCCCGACCCGCGCCGAAGCGATCGTCGAGTTCCTGCGCAGCGCGCTGAACATGCCGAACGCCAGCGAAGCCGAGCTGGAGGCCGAGTTCTTCAAGCGCGGCCGTCCGACCTCGCTGATCCAGCGCATGCTGGACCCGAAGGAGATCGCCGATCTGGTGGCCTTCGTCGCCAGCCCGCTCTCGTCGGGCACCACCGGCGCGTCCCTGCGCGTCGAAGGCGGCATCGTCCAGACCATCGCCTGACGATCGGGCCGGTAAAGGGGGCGTAATACCAAGTCTCGATGAGCGTAACCCATCGAGACTTGGTATCGGCTGCGACTGCAGCCGCGCGCATCGTTGCGCGGGAGCCGAAGCCACCGGAGGTGGCGCTGGCGCCTGAAGCCTGGTGATGGGTCACCATCACCAGGACATGGTATAACGCTCCCTTTACACCGACTCGCATGGATCGTTTATCGGCGGTTCCCCTATCGTGTGCGCGGTTTTGTTCCAAAGGTGCGCAGATGAAACTGGTTTCCGCCATCGTCAGGCCGTTCAAGCTGCAGGACGTGCGCTCGGCTCTGGCTTCCCATGATATCTACAGCTTCACCGTGGCCGAGGTCCGCGCCTTCGGCGGTTCGTCCGGTGTCGTCGAATTCTACCGGGGCGCCACCTATACCGAGCACTTCCTGCCCAAGGTGAAGATCGAGATCATCGCCGGCGACAATATGGTGCCGATGGTGATGGAGGCCGTGCAGCACGCCGCCTGGACCGGCAAGCCCGGCGACGGCGCGGTTTATGTGCAGGATCTGGTCGAGGTCATACCGGTCGCCGGGGTTCTGGTGCCCAATATCGACGCAGCCTGACTGTTTCACTGCGTTTCCGCGCTTGCGGCGGGGGGCGGCTCAGCTTAGCTTCGGGCTATCCCGAAGGATAAGGTTTTGACCGAGCACATCCTCCTCCCGCCGACGACCAAGCGTCCGCCCTCTCCCTGGGCCATCGCCCTGTCGATTTTGCTGAACCTGCTGTTCGCGGCCTTGCTGCTGTGGGTCTCCTACGAGTGGAAGAAGGAGGCCGAGCGGATCGCCGCGCAACAGCAGCAGGTGCAGGTCGAACTGGTCCCGGCCCCGCCGCCGCCCCAGCCCAAGGCTCAGCAGCAGCAGCCTCCTCCGCAGCAGCAGCAACAGCAGCCGGAGCAGAAGGAGCAGGAAAAGCAGCCGGAAAAGAAAGAGCAGGAAAAGCCGCCGGAGAAGCCGCCCGAGAAACAGCCTGAGAAGCCGCCGGAAAAGCAGCAGCAGGAGCATCTGGCCAAGCCCCAGGCGCCGCAATTGCTGCAGGGCAAGGTGAGCGACAAATCGGCGACCACCCACCATGAGGACCATAACGGCGCCAATGGCCAGAACGTGGCCATCGCGCTGGGCAATGGCCCGATCCTGTCGATGCGCACCGCCGAGGACAGCGCCCGTGGCCCCGAGGGCAGCAGGGGCCCGATCGGCGAGGAATTGTCGCAGAACGAGCAGGATTACGTCCTCAGCCAGATCCTGCCTTATTGGAAGGTCGACGTGCACCGCCCCGAGGGGCGCGGCCTGGTGCTGGAGGCGATCATCGAGATCAATCCGGACGGCACCTTCCAATATCCTCTCGGCCGCGACGACCCGTGGAATCCGGGCAGCATCATCGGCGGCTATGCGGACATGGTCCGTCTCGGCTATTCTTACCGGCGAGAGGCGCTGGAAGGATTCCTGCTGGCGCTCCGGTTAAGTCAGCCGATCAAGGTGCCGCCGGGAGGAAAATGGCCAAAATGGATGAAACTGCGTTTTGCGTTTGACGATCTTTAAAGCGCGCTGATGGCGCCGATCGACTTCCTGATCGTCGGCGTCTATCTGGTCGGCATCACTCTGTTCGGGCTTTATGTCGGGCGGCGGGACCAGTCCAGCGATTCCTTCTTTCTCGCCTCGCGCCGTTCCACCTGGCCGGTGGTCGGGTTTTCGCTGCTGGCCTCGAACATCTCCTCCACCACGCTGGTCGGCCTGGCCGGCGCCGCCTACAGCGTCGGCATCTCGGCCTATAATTACGAATGGATGGGCACCGTCGTCCTGGTGTTCTTCTGCGTCTTTTTCATCCCCTTCCTGCTGCGCTCCAAGGTCTACACCCTGCCGGAGTTCCTCGAACGCCGCTTCAACGGCTTCGCCCGGTCTTATTTCTCGGCCGTCACCCTGTTCCTCAACATCACGCTGAACGCCGCCGCCGCGCTCTATTGCGGCATGCTGCTGTTCCGCGTCGTGCTGCCGGACATGCCGGCCTGGCAGGTGGTCATCCTCGAAGCGTTGTCGGCGGGTATCTATACCTTCGCGGGCGGCCTGCGCTCGGTGCTCTATACCGAGGTGATCCAGGCCATCATGCTGATCATCGCCTCGATCGCCATCTCGCTGGGCAGCTTCGCCCATGCCGGCGGCTGGGACCATGTGATGGCGGCGGTCGAGCCGGCCAAGCTGTCATTGATCCGCCCGTCCGACGATCCTTACATGCCGTGGACCGGCCTGCTGGTCGGGGCGCCGCTGCTGGGCATCTATTACTGGTGCACCAACCAGGTGATGGTGCAGCGCGTCCTGTCCGCCAAGGACGAAAATCACGGGCGCTGGGGCTGTCTGCTGGCCGGTTTCCTGAAATTGCCGATCCTGTTCGTCATGGTGCTGCCGGGCAGCGCCGCCACCCTGATCTATCCGGGCCTGGCCGCCGGCGACGACGTCTATGCCCGGCTGCTGTTCGATCTGCTGCCGGCCGGGGTGGTCGGCCTGGCCGTGGCGGGGTTCCTGTCGGCGCTGATGTCGTCGGTGGCCTCGACCCTCAATGCCTCTTCGACCTTGATCACCATGGATTTCATCCGCCGCTGGCGGCCCGGCATGCCCGACCGGGCACTGGTGCGGGCCAGCCGCCTTGCCACCATCCTGGTCGCCGCGCTTGCCGTGGCCTGGGCGCCGCAGATCGAGCGGTTCGGTTCGCTCTGGCAATATGTGCAGGGGTTGCTGGCCTATGCGGTGCCGCCGGTGACCGCGCTCTATCTGGTCGGGCTGTTCTGGCCGCGCGCCAACAGCAAGGGCGCCATGGCCTGCCTGCTGTCCGGCCTGGTGTGCGGCGTGGCGCTGTTCGTCGCCAACCCGGTGCTGCACCTGATCCACCTGCATTTTCTCTATGTCGCGCCGATCCTGTTCGTGCAATCGGCCGTGGCGCTGGTGCTGGTCAGCCTGGCCACCGATCCCGATCCGGTCGAAAAAGGCCAGGGATTGACCTGGAATCTGGCTTTCTTCCGGGCCGAGACGCTGGAACTGGCCGGCCTGCCGCTGTGGTGCAATTACCGCGTGCTGGGGGGAGGGCTGGTGGTGCTGACGGGAGCGCTGGTCTACGCCTTCCGCTGATTGCTTGAATCGCCTTGGGGAAAGGCGGTAAATCGAGGTTGACACAAACGGGTGGGACTGACTGTGCGGGTGAAACGACCGACCTCCTTCGACATCGCCGAATTGGCCGGCGTGTCGCAATCGACCGTGTCGCGCGCGCTGAGCGGCGCCGGCGTGGTCAGCGAGGAGACGCGCCGCAAGGTCGCCGAAGCCGCCCGCACGCTCAATTACAAGATCGACGCCAATGCCCGCAATCTGCGCCTGCAAAGCGCCAAGACCATCGCGCTGCTGCTCTATGAGGACCCGGTCACCAGCGGTTCGCTGATCAATCCGTTCTTTCTGTCGATGCTGTCCTCGACCATCAAGGCGGCGGGGCGGCGCGGCTATGATCTGGTGATCTCGTTCCAGGACGACAGTGCCGACAGCGCCGATCTGGTCGGTTCACACCGCGCCGACGGCATCATCTTCTTCGGCTATGGCGATTATATCCGCTATGCCGACCGCATGGCCCGGCTCGACGCCGCCAGCGTTCCCTCGGTGACCTGGGGACCGGTCGGCGCCGGGCAGCCCGGCCATTTCATCGGCTCGGACAATGTCAGCGGCGCCCGCGACGGTGTCGCCCATCTGATCTCGCGCGGCCGCAAGCGCATCGCCTTCCTCGGCCATCATTCCGAACATACGCCGGAATTCCTCGACCGCTTCCGCGGCTATCAGCGCGCCTTGGCCGAAGGCGGGCTGGAGATGGTGCCCGGTCTCCAGCACGGGGCCGACATTTCGGAGGAGGCCGGCCAGCAGGCCATTCTCGATCTGATCGATGGCGGCGTGCCCTTCGACGCGGTATTCGCCGCCTGCGACCTGATCGCCATCGGCGCCATGAAAGGCCTGCGCCAGCGCGGCCTGTCGATCCCCGGCGACGTCGCGGTGATGGGCTTCGACGACATCGTCACGGCCACCTTCACCGACCCGCCGCTGACCACCGTGCGCCAGAATACCGAGAAGGCCGGCGAATTGCTGGTCGAGACGCTGCTGGCCTTGATCGATGGCGTGCCGGTTTCTTCGCAGATGATCCAGACCAGGCTGATGGTCAGGGGATCGTGCGGTTGAGGGCGCTGAAGGGGTGATCCACAGATTTGCACAGATTGCCGGCTAAAGCCGGCGCACGGATGGAGACTCTGTTCGCCCCGCTTTGCGGGGCAGTGTTTTAGACATTACTGCCCGCCAGCGGGCAGGACAAAGACTCTCCATCATTACGCCGGCAGAGCCGGCAATCTGTGTAAATCTGTGGATTAACCAAAAAAAATTGAGCCCTGACTCATCCCGGTGGGTGGCGGCACACCACATAATCGAGCGCCGGCACCGCGACCTGATAACTCCCCGCGGTCGCTGCGCGTGCCGCGCACGCCCCGTGTTCGCCATGCCAATCCATCGCGCCGTAACCGACCTCGACCGCCGCGTCGCGCGGCGCGGTGGCGGTGTTGACGGCGATCAGGAATTCCTCGCCGGTGGCGGGATCGAGCCGCGAGAAGGTGATCAGGCCGGGCGCCGCGTTGGGACGCGGGATGAACCGGCCGTGCCGCAGCGTGGCGAAGCGGTTGCGCAGGGCGCCCATCTCGGCGAAGGCGCGGTAGAGCGGGTGGTTCGGATCGAAATGATCGCCGCCGCCTGAAGCGCCGAGTTTTTCCTCCTCGGCATAAGCGGCGACCTTGGTCGCGAACATGTCCTGGCGCGACTGAGCATCGTCGCCGCTGCCGATGAAGCCCTGCTCGTCGCCGTAATAGAGGATCGGCACCCCGCGCGAGAAGAACAGCAGCGCATGGGACAGTTTGACCCGGGCGGCCAGCTCGTCGGCCGGCATATCGGGGGCGAATTTGCGGATCTTGTAGGCCAGGCGGCCATCGTCATGGTTGCTGACGAAAATCGGCTGGTTGCCGGCGCCGTCATAGCCCCCTTCGAACAGGCTGTCGGCCTGGAAGATGTGCGGGAAGCGGGCTGCATCGTCCTGGCCCGAGGCGATGCGGGTCACCTCATCGACGAAGGCGAAATCGAGCGCGCCGGGGAATTTCGCCTCGCGGGTGAATTGCGCCAGCATCACCGAATCATCCGAGAAATCCGCCACTTCACCGAAGATGAAGAAGTTCGGAATGCCGTTCTTATGCGCGTAGTCGATGATGGCCGGATTGAATTTCTGCCAGAACGGAATGTCGACATGCTTGGCCGTGTCGATGCGGTAGCCGTCGATGTGGAACTTGCCGATCCAATATTGATAGATGTCGATGAAGCCCTGCACCACGCGCGGATTCTCAGTGAACACGTCGTCCAGCCCGCCGAAATCGCCATAGGTCGCGCTCTCGCCCTTGAAGGTGGTGAAACCGCGATTGTGGTAATAGCGGATGTCGTTGAGCCAATCCGGGTTCTTGGCGTGCTCCTTGCCTGCCGGAATGTAGGGCGTATAGGCGTAATTCATGTCGGTGAGGCGCGCGTAATTCTCATCCGTCCGCAGCTCGTCGCCCAGGAAGCCGGGATTGATCGCCTTGCCGTCGGCGGCGCGGCGCGAATAGGGGAAATCGGCCTTCGAACGATAGGGACAGCGGGTGGTTTCGCACTCCCGATAGCGGATCACGTCGCCGGTGTGATTCACCACGATGTCGAAGAACACTTTGATGTCACGCTTGTGCGCCTCGGCGATGAAATAAGACAGATCCTCTTCGCTGCCGAAATGGGGGTCGACATGCAGGAAGTCGAGAATCCAATAGCCGTGATAGCCGGTGCTGTCCGGATATTCCGGATGATGGGCCGAGAAGGTCTGGTTGACGAAGATCGGCGTCATCCAGATCGCGGTGGCGCCCAGTCCCTTGATGTAGTCCAGCTTCTCCGCCGCCGCCCGCAGATTGCCGCCATGGAAAAAGCGCGCATTGGCCGGGTCGGTGCCCGCCAGTCCGGCGCCGTCCCCGTCATGCTTGGCGAAGCGGTCGAGCACGAGGAAATACATCGTGTCGTCGGCGAACGGCCGGTCGAGATAGGATGCCGCGGCGGGCAAGGCGAGCAGGGCCAGCCAGAGGACGGCCAGGCGGGTCAGTCGGGACATGAGGGACGCTCCATTTTCTTTTACTGTTCCCTTGTTCCGTCCGCGCCGCTTGGTGAATTCGTATTCAGCTATCGCCGTCCGATGCTTGAGATTAGGGAATTAAGATGAGTCCCGATCAGCTGTATGCCGAAGCCGTTTCCTGTCACCGCGCCGAGCGGCTGGACGAGGCCGAGCAGCTGTTCCTGCGGGTGATCGCGGCCGACCCGCGCCACGCGGAAGCGCATCACCGGCTGGGCGTCATCGCCCATAGGCGGGGCCGCTGGGCGGAGGCGGCCGAACATATTCAAAAAGCCATCGGGATCGGCGGCGGTTCAGCCGGCCATCACTTCAATCTGGCGCTCGCGCTGCATGAGCTCGACCGGTACGAGGACGCTGCCGAAGCCTGCCGCGCCGCCTTGCGCCTGAAGCCGGGTTTCGTGCCGGCGCTCTATATGTTGGGGCTGGCGCTGAAGGATATGGGCCGGCTCGACGAGGCGATCACCGCCTATCAGGCCGCCAGCTCGCACGATCCCGATTTCGCCGAAGCGCATTATGGCGAGGCCTATGCGCGTCTGCTGGCCGGTGATTTCGCGGCGGGATGGAAGAAATTCGAATGGCGCCGCCGGCTGACCCCGCAGAGGGTTGCCTATCCGCAGCCGCAATGGACCGGGCAGGACATCGCCGGACGGACCCTGCTGATCCATGCCGAGCAGGGGATCGGCGATACCATCCAGTTCGCCCGCTATGTTCCGCTGCCGGCGGCACATGGGGCCAGAGTGATCCTCGAAGTGCAGCCGTCGCTGGTAAGGCTGCTGTCGGGTCTGGCCGATCAGGTGATCGGCTTCGGCGATCCGGTTCCCGCCGCGGATTTCCAATGTCCGATGATGAGTCTGCCGCTCGCCTTGGGCGGGGGAAATCCGGCGGACGGTCCCTATCTGTCGGCCGATCGGCGGGAAGGGCCGGGCGGGACCCGGATCGGCATCGTCTGGCGCGGCAATCCCGAGCATATCGACGACCGGCGGCGATCCATCACGGCGGAAGCGATGGCGCGCTGCTTCGCCGGTTTCGACGTGACGCTGGTCTGTCTGCAGAAAGACCGCACCGAGGCCGAACTGGCCGCGTTCGCTGGGCAACGTCTGCTCGACGCGGCACCGGAGCTGAGCGATTTCGCCGAGACCGCTTCGGTGATCGCCGGGCTCGATCTGGTGATTTCCGTCGATACGGCGGTCGCCCATCTGGCCGGGGCGCTTGGCGTGCCCGGGCGGGTGCTGCTGGCTTACGCGCCGGATTGGCGCTGGCGGCTGGAGCGTGACGACAGCGATTGGTATCCGTCGCTGCGGCTGGTGCGCCAAAGCGCGCCGGGGGATTGGGACAGTGTCATCAAAACGATAAGACAAGAAGGGGAGAGGAAATGGGGATGAAGATCGTTATCGTCGGTGGCGGAACCGCGGGGTGGATGAGCGCGGCCTTGCTGGCCCGCGCCTGCCGCGGGCGGGTGGCCGACATCGAGCTGATCGAATCGGCGGAGATCGGCACCGTCGGCGTCGGCGAGGCGACCGTGCCGCCGATCCAGGTCTATAATCATTATCTCGATCTCGACATCCGCGAGTTCATCCAGAAGACCGCGGCCACCTTCAAGCTGGGCATCGAGTTCAAGGACTGGACCCATATCGGCCACCGCTATTTCCACCAGTTCGGCCCGATCGGCGTCGAATTGCAGGGCGGGGTCGCCTTCCATCAGTTCTGGCTGAAGATGCGGCAGATGGGCGAGACCATCCCGCTGGAGGAATTCTCCCCCAACGCCGTCGCCGCCTATACCGGCAAATTCACCTTGGGCAAGGGCGACGATCCGAATCCGCTGGCCTATGCCTATCATTTCGACGCGTCGCTCTATGCGCTGTATCTGCGCGATTACGCCGAGAAGCGCGGGGTCAAGCGCCAGGAAGGCAAGATCGTCTCGGTGCAGCAGCATCCCGAGACCGGTTTCGTCACCGGCCTGACCCTGGCCGACGGGCGCGAGATCAAGGGGGACTTCTTCCTCGATTGCTCGGGCTTCCGCGGCCTGCTGATCGAAGAGACGCTGAAGACCGGCTATGAGGAATGGGGCCAATGGCTGCCCTGCGACCGCGCGGTGGCGGTGCCGTCGGCGGGAACCGGCAGGCTCGAACCTTATACCCGCTCGACCGCGCGCGCGGCGGGCTGGCAGTGGCATATTCCGCTGCAGCATCGCACCGGCAACGGCTATGTCTATTCCAGCAGCCACATCTCCGACGAACAGGCGGCCGAGACGCTGCTGGCCAATCTGGAGGGGAAACCTCTGGCCGATCCGCGCTTCCTGAAATTCACCACGGGGCGGCGCAAGAAGGCCTGGAACAAGAACGTCGTCGCCATCGGCCTGTCGGCGGGCTTCATCGAGCCTTTGGAATCGACCAGCATCCATTTGATCCAGACCTCGCTGTTCCGCCTGCTGGGCCTGATGCCGCTGCCCGATTTCGACCAGACCAGCGAAGACGAGTTCAACCGCCTGTGCCGCATCGAGATGGAGCATGTGCGCGACTTCATCATCCTGCATTATCACGCGGTGGAGCGGACCGATTCGGACCTGTGGAACCATGTCCGCACCATGAAGATCCCGGAAGGGCTGCAATACCGCATCGACATGTTCCGCAACCGCGGCCGGGTGGCGCGCTTCAACGAGCAGTTCCTGTTCGTCGAGGGCAATTGGGTGCCGGTGATGCTGGGGCAGAACATCATTCCCCGGCAATACGACCCGCTGGTCGATGCGGTGGAATGGTCGGAAAGCCGGCGTATTCTTGAGAACATCCGGACTGTTTGCCGGGAGAAGGTGGCGGGGATGCCGACGCAGGAGGATTTCATCGCCCGGCATTGCGCGTCGCCGGTCGCGGCGATGGCCTGAGGGAAAAAAGAGGGCGGCGTGCTGTTTCCAGCGCGCCGCCCGGACAGGGTGGGAACCCTGAATCACATCTTGTAGCTGACGCCCCACATGATGGTCGTGCCGAAATATTTGAAATATTGGGCCTGGCTGGGGTTGTTGTTGAAGTAGGTCTTCTGCGGCTCGTCGGTGGCGTTCTGCACCGAGAAGCTGCTGGACAGGCCCTTATACATACCCTCGTCCCAGCTGTAGCTGACCTGCATGTCGACGATGTTTTCGGCAGCGCCGACCACATTGACCAGCTCGCCGCCGAACTGCGGCACTTCATGGATGTAGGAGCTGCGGTAACGGTCGGCGACACGCGCCTCGAAGCCCTCATAGGTGTAGTAGAGCGTAGCGCCCGCGGTCCATTTCGACAGTTCCGGGATCTGGCCGTTGGGCGAGTAGGGCTGGCCGCCGACATTGGTGCCGGGCGGAATGTTGATGGTGCTGAAATTGACCGCGACGTTGGCCTGCAGACCGAAACCCTTCAGCCATGGATGGATCTTGTCGAAGGGCAGGTTGCCGGACAGTTCGGTGCCGTAGAGCGAACCGCCATTGCCGTTATGATACGAGCTGGACGGGCCGAGATAGGTGTTGGGCGGTGTGCCGTAAGTCGGGAAGCCGGCGAACGAGATGATGTTGACGCTGTCATAGATGAAGGTTTCGAGGTTCTTGTAATAGCCCGCGATCGAGGCATAGGCGCCGTCGCCGAGATATTTGGTGTAGGACAGGTCGACGTCGTCGGACACATAGGGCTTCAGCTTGGGATTGCCGGAGGTGGCGTTCCAGGGCGAGACGCTGCTGTTGCCGTTGGCCGGGGTATAGGTGACGGTATAGGGGCCGGCCAGCGTGTCGAGGCGCGGGCGGGCCATCGAGCGGCCGACGCCGAAGCGCACTTCGTCCTCGTGGCTCAGCTCGTAGATCAGGTTCAGGCTGGGCAGGACGTCCCAATAGCTGGTGCCGCTCGAGGTCGGAACGAAATTGTAGTTCGGCCAGCTGCCATTTTCGGCGAATTCCAGCACCGACTGGTTGGTGTGGACCACCTGGGTGCCGACATTGCCGTGCAGGTCATGGCCGAACAGTTCGGTGGCGATGTCCGATTTGACATAGGCGGTGGTGACGCGCTCGTGGACGAACCAGTTGTTGTAATCCTGGTCCTGACGCGGATGCGAGGTGTAAAGGCCGCTGGTCCAGGCCGCCACCGGATCGAAGGTCAGCACGTCGCCGAAGCCGAAGCGCGAGAAGCTGGTCGGCGACTGCAGCAGCGAGGCCGGCACCTGCATCTGCGGGTTCAGGCTGTTCAGATAGCCTTCCGCTTCGACATAGTTGTAGGACTTCTTGCGTTCCTTGTAGTCGACGCCGATCTCGATATTGGTCAGCGGCAGGTCCGACAGATCGTGGACCGTGTTCCACTTGACCTGCTGGATGGTGTCCTTGGTGGTGATGTTCTTGTACACGCCCGAACCGGCGACGTTGAAATTGTTGGTCGGGTTTCCCCACGCCGCATTGTTCTGCGGATAGAAATTCGCCCAGCCGAGATTTTCACCCAGCGCATAGAGCGACGGGTTGGAATAGCTCTGGCCGTTGCCGGTGAAGAAGCCGGCCGAATTGCGCGAAATGGTGACCGCCGGCTCGGTGTTGCCGTTGATCGGCAGGCCGCTATAGAGCTCGAGCTCCGGCAGCTTGCGCATCGCGTCGTTGAAGTTCAAATCGAGCGAGGTGCTCCAGCCGTCGGCGATCTTATATTTGAAATTGGCGCCGAACGAATCCAGGTCGTCCTTTTCGTGATAGTCGTAGTTCTGGATCTGCGGGTTGAAGACCAGGGTCTCGGAATTGGCGGTCGATGAGATCGGGGCCGGCAGGCCGGAATTCTCCAGGCCGACATAGCGGGTCTGGTCGTTATAGCGGCTGTAGAACTCGTCGATGTTCGCTTCGAAGCGGTCGTTCGGCTTCCACTGCAGGGCGACGGTGTAGCCGTCGCGCTTCAGATTGTCGCCGACCAGCCAGTCCTGCAGGCCGCCCGGGAACAGATTGTTGCCGGTATAGCCGTAACCCTGCTGCGACACGATCTGGTTCGGGCTGTCGGTGTGGGCATAGCCCGCCAGCAGGCCGATGGTGTCGTGGGCGAACTGGTCGATATAGGTGATGTTGAAGCGCTCGCCGAGCGGCGAGCTGCCCTGGATCATCTGGCCGTTGAGGTCGTACTGGCCGCGGGCGCCGACGGTCAGCGCCTCCTTGCCGTAATCGAGCGGGCGGACGGTGCGGATGTCGATGGTGGCGATGCCGGCATTGACCAGAGCGGCGTCGCCGGTCTTGTAGACCAGCACCTGATTGACCAGCTCGGCCGGATATTGGTCGTACTGGACGTCGCGGTTGTTCGAGGTCGAAGCCTGTTCGCGGCCGTTCAGCAGGGTCACCGTCATGTCGGCGGGCAGGCCGCGCACCGAGATGAACTGGTCACGGCCCGAATTGTTGCGCTGGGTGGCCAGGCCCGGCAGGCGGGCGATGGAATCCGCGATCGATTCGTCGGGCAGCTTGCCCAGATCTTCGGCCGAGATGGCTTCGACGATGTCGTCGCTGTTGCGCTTGGTCTCCAGCGAGTCCTGGATGCTCTTGCGGAAGCCGGTGACGACGATTTCTTCCTGGGCGAACGCCGCCTGGCTGGCGATCGCCAGCGCCAACAGGGAAACGCCGCCCCCCAGCAGCGCCCGCTTGGCGGCAAGCATCGTATGTTTCGTGGTCTTGTTCATTTCAGATCCCCTCGTCTTGAACTTTCGTTTCCCTGAACGCGCCGTGCAACGGCGCTTTTATCGAGACTGTTTTTTCGCGTCGGCGTAGCGTCCCGCCACCGGCGCGTAGAGGTCCCATACCTGGCGGTCGCGCAAGGACCGCAGCAGCTTGATGTATTCGGCATGCGCCCACGAAAGCGGCGTCGCGCTGTCGGTGCCGGCGCCCGCCGTGAAGCGGTTGTCCGGATTGGCTCCGACGCCGTCCCACACCTGTTCGGGGATCATCATCCCCTGGTTGGCGAACAGCTCCATCGCCTTCACATAGGTATCGCGCACCCGCTGGATGTCGGCGTCCGAGGCGCCGTGCGGCTTGGCATTGGCGGCGGCCAGCTCGTAATGGCCGCGTTCGCCGGTGAAGATCGGCCACACGCGGCCGCGCTGATTGGGGCTCTGATGGCCGTCGACATCGGTCGACAGGCGGTCTTCGGTCTCGGCGCCGAAATTGGCGCCGGTCACCGCATCCTCGCCATAGCCGTCGTCGGAATAGCGGCGCCAGCCGGGATAGGCCTGGACCGAGCCCTGGAAATGGAAGTCGTAGCGGATGCGCAGATCGTCGGGCAGGGTGCGGTCGTCGACCTGGCCGATGCTGGCCAGGATGACCGGATCGTTCGGCGCGCGCACCCCATAGCGGACCAGTTCGAGGAAGCCGGCATCGAGATAGCTTTCCTCGGGGCGGGCCTGCTTGCCGTTGCGCGCCAGCAGCGGATCGCCGGCATCGGGGCGGCCATCCGGCGCGATGCGCAGGAAATGCTTCGCCGCCTGGCCGCGCTGGGCCAGCACCGGCTTGATGGTGGCCATGGTCTTTTCGATCGAGGCCGAGATCTTGTCCGCACTGACGCGGTACCGCTTGGCGCCGTCCTTGTCGCCCGCCTGATCGGCGATGTCGGCGGCGACGGTCAGGCCGGCCACCACGGCGGCGGTGGTCGAGGGCGAGAAGCCGGGCTGCTCTTCCCAGCGTTCCTGCTGGGTCTTGGGCGGCACGATCTTCGCCTGGTTGAACTTCATCGCGACGTCGCCGCCTTTGGCCAGGAAGGTGGCGGCGGCCTTCAATTGCGAGCCGTAGAGGGCGGTCAGCGCCGCCTTGTCGAGCAGGCCGGCCTGCGACAGCTTCCAGGCCAGCATGATCGGCATGGCGGTCTGGTCGAGCTGGACGCCGATCCATTCCGGCGTGCCGTCGACATGGGATTTCTGCAGATACCAGCCGGTCGCGCCCTGATTGTCGGGGGTGCCGGCGCCGACCTGCACGGTCTTCAGGTAGTTCATCGCCGCGACGGGCGTTTCCGTGTCGCCCAGGGCCAGCAGCGCCATGGCGCATTGATAGAAATCGCGCGGCCAGACGGCGCGGTAGCCGGTGGCAGGCTTGGTGGCCGACACCGTTTCGCCCCAGGGAGTCGAGAGCGAGGCGATCAGGGCGCCCGGATGCTGCTTGTCCTCGCTGGCCTTCAGCACCATCGCGCTGACCGACAGCAGCTTGCCGCCATCCTCGGATTCGGGCGCCAGCGAGTCGAGCGCCGACAGTTTCGACAGATAGCCTTCCCAGCCGGAATCATAGGAGGCCAACACGGCATCGTGGCCGCGCTTCAGCGTGCCGTCGGCGGCGGCTTCGGCTTCGGCGCGGCTATGGCCGAAGCTGACGACGAAATCGTAAGTGGCCTCGCCGCTCACCGGCGCCAGCTCGGCGCGCAGCTCGTTCTCGCCCGTGGCGGTGCGGGCCGGCGCCTGGGCGCTCTTGATGATCAGATGGGTGCCGTTCTTCTCGGCATGCAGCACGCCGTTCGCGGCATCCAGGGCCTCGCCGCCGATCAGGCCGTTCAGGCCGGGATGGGCCAGCAGGGTCGGGGTGATGGCGCCGCCCTTGGCGCGAAAGATCACGCGCAGGAACAGGCTGTTCGAGGCCGGATCGGTGAAGATCTGCTTCTCGATCTCGTAGCGGCCGTTTTTGGCGGTATTGGTCAGCTTATAGGCCAGCGAGCGTGGGCGGCCCTGGGCGTCGGTGTCGAGATACTCGGTCTTGCTGGTGGTCGCGGTCAGCTCGGACTCGTCGAAGCCGGCGCCCTTGACCGCGAACAGCAGGTCTTTCAGCTGGATCTCGTGGATCATGCCGAACATGGTCTCGGTGACCACGCCGTCCGCCAGCGAGAACCAGACGGTGGACGCGTCGCGGTTGGCGGAATAATCGGCATAGGCGGTGCCCAGGCCGGTCTTGGCGGCCGGCGACCAGGTCGGCCCGGCAGCAGAAACCCGCGAGGCGCTCAGCAGCGCCCCGGCAGCGATCAGACAGCTCCCGCACAGGAGTCCGAATCTCTTCACATTTCCCCCGACTATGTCGTTCGACTGGCGCGCTCTCGTGGTGTCCCGGCGCGCTGATCCCGCTTCAATGTCTCAGGGGTTACGTTCTGTTACAACGAGGTGAAAGATGAATAGGTATGCAGTGATGATCAAGAAAACCAATGCATTCGTATGCTTGTGCGCTGCAATATAAGTAGACTGGACTGGAACTACTATTTAGACAGCGCTGACATCAGAGAGATTCGCTGGTTTTTCTGTGGTGTTTCGACAGAGATCTCGACCACCTCTGTTTCGCCATGGACACGCAGACGAAAACTCCGCCACCAGGGGGTGAACGATCCCTCCGGCGCGGCGATGTCGAGATGCAGCTCGCCCGGCCGGTCCGAGCCGCAGGTGAAAGACTGGCGGTAATAGGCGCTGCGTTTATAGGCCAGGGTTTCGCCATCGTCGGCATAGACGGAGCCATGGCAATCGGGGCCCGGATAGATGTCGAGGGTCAGCGGGCCGTCGGGCAGTTGCTTGGTGCTTTGAACCAAAGGCTGGCTGGGAATGACGCTGCCGCTCCGCACATAGACCGGCAGCCTGCCCGGTTCAGGCAGGATTTCGGGTTCCCCATCCACCTTGGCGCCGGTCCAGAAATCGAACCAGTCGCCGCCGCCGGGCAGAACCACCTTGTAAGGATGCGGACTTTCGGGCCAGGGCGAGGGCGCCACCAGCAGCGACGGCCCCCACAGGAATTCGCCGCCGGCCTCTTTCTCTGCGGGAAATTCGAGGAACAGCGGCCGCATCATCGGAATACCGGTGCGCGAGGCTTCCTCGGCCAGGCCGTAGATATAGGGCATCAGCCGATAGCGGGTCTCGATGAAGCGGCGGCGGATGTCCTCCTGCTCGGGCCCATGCACCCACACTTCCTGGCGGGCCGATTCCGGTTCGCTATGGTCGCGGGCGATCGGATTGAACATGCCGATGGCCAGCCATTCGGTCAGCAGCTCGGGCGAGGGCGTGCCGGTGAAGCCGCCCAGATCGTCGCCGGCGAAGGGAATGCCGGACAGACCCAGGCTCAGCAATTGCGGCGTGGACAGGCGCAGATGGTTCCAGGTGGCGGAATTGTCGCCGGTCCAGGTCACCGCGTAACGCTGTCCGCCGGCATAGGTGGCGCGGGTCATGACGAAGGGGCGGCGATCGGGCTGCAGCGTCAGCAGACCCTCATAGGTCGCGCGGCTGTTGAGCATGCCATAGACATTGTGCAGACCCGGGGACAGGACGCTGTCGGGAATGGTCAGGCCGGGAACCTTGAACACCGAGGGTTCGTTCATGTCGTTCCAGATGCCGGCGACGCCGGTGCGGTTATAGAGCTCCTCATAGAGCGTGCCCCACCAGGCGCGCGCTGAAGCCTTGCTGAAATCGGGGAAGACCGAGGGGCCGGGCCAGACCGGTCCCTTATAGATCGAGCCGTCGGGGTTCTTGAGGAAGTGATCGCCCGCCAGTCCGCTGTCGAATGGCGCATAGCCCGGCTGGGCGGCCAGATGCAGGTCGGTGATGATGACCGAGCGCAGTCCCATCGCGTCGAGATCGGAAACCAGCTTGGGAAAGTCGGGGAAATTGACCGGATCGGTGGTGAAGGCCCGGTTGTGGTCGAGCACGGTGATGTCGAACCAGATCACGTCGGCGGGAATGCGGTCATGGCGCAGGCGGCCGGCGACTTCGCGGATCTCGGCGTCGGATTTATAGCCATAGCGCGATTGCTGGAACCCGAACGCCCAGATCGGCGGCAAGGGCGGCGTGCCGGTCAGCCAGCCATAAGCCCGCAGAACCGCTTTCGGATCGGGGCCGGCGAAGACATAGTAATCGATCGGCCCGCCCGCCGCCTCGATGCCGATCCGGTCGGGATGCACGGCGCCGAAATCGAAGCTGGTGCGGAAGGTGTCGTCGAGGAACAGCCCGGCGGCGCGTCCCTCGGTCAGGGTCAGGAAGAAGGGGATCGATTTGTAGAGCGGGTCGGTCGATTCCTGGAACCCATAGGCATCGGTGTTCCACAGCGAGAATTGCCGGCCGCGCCGGTCGAGCGGCCCCATCTTGTCGCCCAGCCCGAAAATATGGGTGGCCGGATCGAGGGCGAAATCGAGCCGGAAGCCCGGGCCGTCCGTCCGCCAGCCGAGACCGGAGGAGATGATCCTGCCCGTGGGATCGGTCACCCGGACCGTGCCGGATTTCGGATCGATCCGCACGCTCAGCGATTGGGTGTGGAAACCCGCGGCGCCGTCCGGCGTCACGGGAACCGAGGCTTTGCGTGCCTCCGGCAGGGTGGCCCAGCTTTCGTCGGCGGGCAGGGAGCCGTCCGGGGCGATGCGGATGCGCAGCACATCGTCGCGCAGGGCGGTGACGCTGACCAGCGCCTTGCCGATCCGCGCATCGGCACCGTTTTCCCGCGCTGCAACAGACGTGGCGAACAGCAGGCAGGAGAGCAGGAAAATCGCCGGACGCATTGCAGCCTTCCTGTCGCTTGATATCCGCGCCCGGGCGTGCTTCAACTCCCCGATCATTTGCAAAGGAAGCAGGATATGGCCGCCTATCAATATGTCTATGTGATGAAAAATCTGACCAAGGCCTATCCGGGCGGCAAGGAAATTCTCAAGGGCCTGAATCTGTCATTCCTGCCGGGCGCCAAGATCGGCGTTCTCGGTCACAACGGCGCCGGCAAGTCGACCTTGCTCAAGATCATGGCCGGCATCGATACGGAATATGGCGGCGAAGCCTGGGCCGCCGACGGCGTCAAGATCGGCTATCTGGCCCAGGAGCCGCAGCTCGACGAGAGCAAGGACGCGCTGGGCAACGTCATGGACGGCGTCGGCGAGACCAAGGCGCTGCTCGACCGCTTCGAGGTGGTGTCGGCCCGCTTCGCCGAGGAACTGACCGACGACGAGATGAACGACCTTATCGCCGAACAGGCCGAACTGCAGGAAAAGATCGACCATCTCGACGCCTGGGACCTGCAGCGCAAGGTCGAGATCGCCATGGACGCGCTGCGCTGCCCGCCGGGCGACGCCGACGTCAAGGTGCTGTCGGGTGGTGAAAAGCGCCGCATCGCGCTGTGCCGCCTGCTGCTCTCGCGCCCCGACATGCTGCTGCTCGACGAGCCGACCAACCATCTCGACGCCGAATCGATCGCCTGGCTGGAACGCTTCCTCGAGGATTATCCGGGCACCGTGGTGATCATCACCCACGATCGCTACTTCCTCGACAATGTCACCGGCTGGATTCTCGAACTCGAGCGTGGCCATGGCCTGCCGTTCGAGGGCAATTACACCTCGTGGCTGGAGCAGAAGGAAAAGCGCCTGGCCCAGGAGGAGAAGGAAGAATCGGCCCGCCAGCGCACCATCAAGGAAGAGCTGGAATGGGTCCGCGCCAGCCCGCGCGCCCGCCAGGCCAAGAACAAGGCGCGTATCACCGCCTATGAGACCCTGGTGGCCGAAAGCCAGGAGAAGCAGGAAGGGGTCGCCCAGATCGTCATCCCGCCGGGCCCGCGCCTCGGCAACCTCGTGCTCGAGGGCAGCCACATCAACAAGGCGTTCGGCGATCGTCTGCTGATCGAGGACTTCACCTTCCGCCTGCCGCCGGGCGGCATCGTCGGCATCATCGGTCCGAACGGCGCCGGCAAGACCACCCTGTTCCGCATGATCACCGGCGGCGAGACGCCGGACAGCGGCACCTTCAAGGTGGGCGAGACCGTAAAGCTGGGCTATGTCGACCAGTCGCGCGACGCGCTCGACGCCAACAAGACCGTGTGGGAGGAAATCTCGGGCGGCCTGGATGAAATCGAGCTGGGCAAGCGCAAGATGCCGAGCCGCGCCTATGTCGGCCAGTTCAACTTCAAGGGCGCCGATCAGCAGAAGAAGGTCGGCCAATTGTCGGGCGGTGAGCGCAACCGCGTGCACCTGGCCAAGATGCTCAAGCGTGGCGCAAACGTCATCCTCCTCGACGAACCGACCAACGATCTCGACGTCGATACCTTGCGCGCGCTGGAAGAAAGCCTGGTCGAATTCCCCGGCTGCGCCGTGGTCATCAGCCACGATCGCTGGTTCCTCGACCGTATCGCCACCCACATCATCGCCTTCGAGGGCGACAGCCAGGTGGTGTATTTCGAGGGCAATTACGGCGATTACGAAGCCGATAAGAAGCGCCGTCTCGGCGCCGATGCCGACCAGCCGCACCGCATCAAGTACAAGCCGCTGGCGCGGAACTGAAATAAAGGGGGCGCATGCGCCCCCTTTACACTTTTCTGTACCGGATCAGAACGTCCCCGAAAGGGTGACGAAGTAGCTGCGTCCGGGTTGCGTCCAATAGAGCGACGTTCCGGCGGAATCGTTGGTCGAGCCGGCATAGTTGATGATCTTGGTCACGTTGGTGAGGTTGTTGATCTCGAGCTTGATCGACGCGTCCTTGAGCGTTCGGCTCAGATTCTCGACCCGATAGCCGAGCGCCAGATCGACCGTGTAGAAGGGATCGAGCCCTTCCGTCTGGCCGCTGTTGCCGTAGCGGCTGCCGATCCATTTGCCGAGGATCGAGCCGGAGATGCCGTTCTGGTCGTAGATCGCGCCGAACGCCGCGGTCGCCTGCGGCGCGTTGGCGATCCACAGACCGCCCTGCTTGTCCTTGGCGCTGTTCAGCGAACCGTTGCCGTAGAGACTGACGCCATAGCCGATCACGCGGGTCAGCTCGGCTTCCAGGCCCTTATAGATCACTCCGCCCTGATTGTAGAAAATCTGCTGCCCGCCGACGGTGGTGCTGCCGATCAGGTTGGAGAAATCGATGTAATAGCCGTCGAACGAAGCCGACCAGCCGCCGTTCTGGAATGAGGTGCCGGCCTGATAATTCCAGCTTTCCTCGGGGCTGATGCTCGTCGAGCCGGGACTGAGCGGATTGACATATTTTTCGTTGGGGGCCAGGAACCCCTGCGCCACCTGCGCATAGACCGCCCAGTCCGGCTGTATCCGGTAATTGGCCGAGAAGGAGGGCAGCGTCTTCGAGTAGCTGTTGTCATAGGCCTGGTCAGTGACGCCGGTGACGTTCACCACCGAGTCCACATGGCGGTCGAAATAGGAATAGCGCACGCCGGGTGACAGGGTCAGGCCGTCGATCGGCTTGATGTCGGCCTGTAGGTAAGGCTGGATCGTGGTCAGATCCTGGTGGAGCAGGCGGACATAGCCATCGACCGTGCCATCCTGGTTCACCGCATCGGGCGCGAGATTGATCGCCCGCCCCTGGCTGAAATCGACATCCGAGAGTGCCCGGTCGTTCCACTGGTGATCGTACCATAGGCCTGTCTTCATCTCGACCAGGCCGAAATCCTTGCTGACCCGGGTGATGGTGCCGATCGAGCGGTAATTGTTCTCCAGCAGCTGGCCTGGCACGTCATTGGCGCCATAGAGGGTTCCGTTGGGAAAGGTGCCGTTGGGGTCTTCGCCGTTCAGGCCTGTGTGGTAATAAGCGTAGGTATAGACCTTGGAATCGAGATCCCAGCCGTCGCCGAGGTCGGACTCGAGATCGACATATTCGAAGTCGGTGCGGATCGAATCATGATTGAAGCCGGAATAATTCTGGCTGGCCGGATTGTTCGACAGGGCGAAGTTCGGGCCGAACTGGGCGATTTCCGCCTTGGTCGCTCCAAGCGAGATGCCTTGTTCGATATGGTTGAACATGGCGACGAAGGTCAGGGTAGTGTTGTCGCTGATCGGCTGGATATATTTCAGGAAGCCGTTCTGCCGTTGCTGCCCCATGTCGGTCAGATAGCCGTCGCTATTGAGGCCCTCGCCATCGAGCATCAGGCGTGCGCCGTTATATTGCTCGATCTTGCCGCTGTCGATTTCGGCGCCATAGGTGGCGGTGTTCCAGCTGCCATACGAAGCATAGGGTTTGATCGACAGCTGATCGTCCGGCGCCTTGGACAGGATCGACACGGTGCCGCCGAAAGTCGCGTTGCCGATGGTGGCGGCGGTGCCGGGACCACGGTCCACCGAGATCTGGCCGAGATCGTGCGCCATGAAATAGGACGTCGAATGATGGGTGAAATCGTTGGCGTCGCCCCACGGAATGCCGTCGAAGGTGACGTTGAACTGCCCATCCTGAAAGCCGCGGATGCTGATGTTCTGGCTTTCGGCAAGTCCGGGGCCGTTCGGCGCGGTGTTGAAGACGCTCGGCGAGAATTTGATCGCTTCGTCATAGTTGGTCGACAGCGGCAGGTTCTTCTCGATGAAATCCTGGTTGATGACGGATGTCGGCTGGATCGCGTCCAGCGGGGTCGAGGTTGGCGCGATGTCGGTGGCTGTTCCCGTGTTGCGCTGCCCTTGCACGATGATGGTTTCGACCGGCACGGTCTGGGCGAGGAGGGCCGCGGTCGGCGACAGGGCGGTAAGTAGGGCCGTCGAGATCGACAGCGCCGTTCGGCGTGAACGCGAATTCTGCGGGAGATGAGTCACGATCTTGCTCCTTGAATTGACGCTAGGTCAGGGCGTCACTATCCCAGGAGCAAAGGGTTCAACAATAAATGATACAGAATATAACGAAAAATTTAGCCGAATGTGCGGATTTTCCTGACTTGCAAAGGTAAAAAAGCGACCTAATCGCAAGATTTTCGGGTTTGTTTATTCATAAATTATTTCCGTTACATGACAGAGTGGCTGCTTTCGGTGGCTGTCTTTGGCCTCCTTGAGGATTTTGCGATCCTTTTGAATTGTTCTGCCGCATCAAATACAAACCACGGGCTCATCGCTAAAGTAAAGGCCGCGTCCGGTTCCGGACGCGGCCTTTTCATTCCAGATCCCAATTACTTCACGGTCAGCGCGACGTCGATATTGCCGCGGGTCGCCTTGGAATAGGGGCAGATCTGATCGGCGGCGTGCGCGATTTCCTCGGCCAGGGCGCGGTCGAAACCGGGAATGCTGACGGTCAGGCGGGCCTGCAGCAGAAAGCCGGTGTCGCCCAGGCCCAGATCGACCTCGACATCGACGGCCAGGTCGCGCGGCAGCTCGACGCGCTTCTGCTTGGCGATCACGCCCAGCGCCGAGATGTAGCAGGCCGACCACGCACCGGCGAACAACTGCTCGGCGGTCGGATGGGGGAGGGCGGCTTCGAGCTTGCGCTCCGGGGTGCCGGGCCCGCTCAGGGTCAGGTTCAGGCGGTCGTCATGGTTCGGGGACACGCCGACACGGTCGACGGCGGTGGTGTGGGACTTGCCGGTAACCAGCACTTTTTCGATCTTGCTCATGGTCTCGGTTCCTTGTCGAAGAGATTTAAATCGTGTCCGATGCAATCGGATGCGATGTGTATCTACCTAAACGAAGCTGGCGTCAAGCGCAAAATTAAATCGTGTGCGAATTATTATTCGGGCGGGGCCGGGATGCTGCCGGCGCCTTCGCCCAGCGGCCGCTGCATCAGAACGGTATCGACCCATTGGCCGAGCTTGAAGCCCACCGAATTGAGGGTGCCGATCGGCTGGAAGCCCAGGCGGCTGTGCAGGGCGATCGAGCCGGCATTGCCGCTATTGCCGATCACTGCCAGCATCTGCCGCCACGGACCCTGTTCGCAACGTTCGATCAGCGCCTCCAGCAGGGCCTGGCCGATGCCCTGGCCGGCCAAACCGCTGGTGACATAGATCGAATCCTCGATTGTGTGGCGATAGGCGGCACGCGGCCGGTAGGTGGTCGCATAGGCATAGCCGACCGGCTTTCCGTCCAGTTCGGCGATCAGGTAAGGCAAGCCGAGATCGACGATCTTGATGTGGCGGTCGATCATCTCGCCGAGCGAGGGCGGCACTTCCTCGAAGGTCGACAATCCGTGCAGCACATGCGGCGTATAGATTTCCAGCGCCGCCGCCATGTCCGCCTCGACGGCGTCGCGGATATGCAAGCTCATGCGGTTTTCCCTCCCCCAATGCCCCAGACAGACCCCCAAACAAAAAGGGCGGCGATGCCTTTCAGCGCCGCCGCCCTTCCGACTTTCTCCGGATGCGCTCAGCCGCCGCTGGCGGCGCGCATCTGGTCGACCTTGGTGCGCAGCGCGGTCAACAGCGCATCGACCTTGCCGCCATTGCCCTGCAGCATCGAATTGTAGTCCGAGCGCTGGGTGATGGCCATGCTGACGCCCTCGACCACGATGTCGGTGACCTTCAGCGTACCGTCATCGGCCTGGTGGACCTTCCATTGCACCGGCATCGGCTGGGCCGGCGGATGGTTGATCTGCGACTCGACGACGAAGCCCTTGTCGCCATCCTTGCCCGAGGCGGTCACGGCGAGGTTCTCGCCCTTGTAATCCTTGAAGCGCTGGGCCCAGTTCAGCACCTGCACTTCCTGGAACAGCTTGATGAAATCCTGCTGCTGCTCGGGCGTCGCGGTGCGCCAATAGCGGGCCAGCACGAACTGCGAGATCTGAGGCAGGTCGAACGAGGCGACGAACAGGCGGCGGAAACGGTCGTTGCGCTCGCTGTCGGCCAGGTCGCGCTGGGCGACCGTGGAGATCGCCTGCTGCGCCAGGTTCTGGATGAAGTCCTTGGCGTCGTCGGACGACTTGTCGGCGGCGCCGGCCGGCGAGGCCAGCAGGGTCGAGCTGGCCAGCAGCAGGACCGCGAGGGTCTGCGGCAGGCGGGACAGGAGCTGGGAAAGAGTATGCTTCATGATCGTTCTCGTTATTTCTTGACGGGGTCTACGGGTGCCCATTTGCCGGACTTGGCGTCCTGGATCTGGGCATCGCGGCGCTGGCGCGACAGGCTGCGCAGGGCCGAGTAGTAATCGAGCGACGTGCGCTTCACGTCTTCCAGATTGTCCATATAAGCCTCATAGGCCGACAGGCCGCTGATCAGAAAGCGGGTGGTCGACACCCAGCGCATATGGTTGTCGGCCAGGTAATAGCTGAGCGGATCGAGAGTCGATTCGATACCCAACCCGATACCGTCGCGCAGGTTGCTCGGGCCGAACAGCGGCAGCACCAGATAGAAGCCTTCGCCGGCGCCCCATACGGCCAGGGTTTCGCCGACATCGGCGATATGGCCGGGAATGCCCATCGGGGTGGCGACGTCCATGATGCCGCCGACGCCGAAGGTCGAGTTCAGGACGAAGCGCAGCAGGGTGACGCCGCCGCGGGTGACGTTGCCCTGGAAGATGTCGTTGATGAAGATGACCGGCGTCTTCAGGTTGGCCAGGAAATCGGCGACGCGGTCGCGGCCGAAGCGCGGCACCACATAGCGATAGACCTTGGCGGCCGGGGTCAGGCCGTTGTCATACAGCCATTCATTGAAATCGAAGATGTCCCGGTTCATCGGTTCGAGCGGATCATTGATCTGCTGGAACTCGGCGACCGCGTCGGGATCGTCGGCGGGAGGAGGGGTCGCGCAGCCCGCCAGCGCCAGCAGCGCGACGAGACCCGCGATCGATACCAATTTAGTGGAATTGATTTTGGACATGAATGAATCCGGGGAAAATGGCGCACCGCAGCAAGGCTGCCTCATCCTTCAATCCTTTGGCTAACATAGAAGATCGAAAAAGACCAGCCGCCGACGGTGACAAATTATTGCATTGCGGCACATGCGAAAACGATCCCTGTCACATAGACACAAATTTTGCTTTTTCAATGTCGCTGGATGGGTTTAGTTGTCTGCCCCCGTCCCTCGAAGGAGTATCTCATGGCGCCGGACATCGCCTCTTTGCCCTGGCGGCCCGATTCGTCGGGGGCTTCCTCCTTCCAGGTGTCGTTCGAATTCTTCCCCCCCAAGAGCGACGCTTCGCTCACCGCGCTGTGGGATTGCATCACCCGTCTGGCGCCGCTGAAGCCCCGTTTCGTCTCCGTCACCTATGGCGCCGGCGGCAGCACGCGTGAGCGCACCCATGAGACCGTGGTGCGCATCGCCCGTGAAACCGGCATCAAACCGGCCGCTCACCTCACTTGCGTCGCCGCGACCCAGGCCGAGATCAACGCGGTGGCCGAGCGGTACTGGGAAGCCGGCATCCGTCATCTGGTCGCCCTGCGCGGCGACATGCCGGACGGCGCCAAACCCTATCGCCCGCATCCGCAGGGATATGCATACGCCTCCGACCTGGTCGCTGGCTTGAAGAAAATTGCTGATTTTGAGATCAGCGTCGCCGCTTATCCCGAACCGCACCCGGAAGCGCTCAGCGCGCAGGCCGACCTCGACAATCTCAAGCGCAAGATCGATGCCGGCGCCAGCCGCGCGATCACGCAGTTCTTCGTCGATGTCGAACATTACTTGCGCTTCCGCGACCGCGCCGTGGCGGCGGGAATTTCGGTGCCGATCGTGCCGGGCATCATGCCGGTGACCAATTTCGCCGGTTTCACCCGGTTTGCCGGAAATTGCGGTACCTCTGTGCCGCCCTGGATGGCCGATCTGTTCACCGGGCTGGACGCGGACCCGGAAACGCGCCGCCTGGTCGCCGCCACCGTCGCCGCCGAGCAATGCCGCGCCCTGGCCGGCGCCGGCGTGTCGGAATTCCACTTTTATACGTTGAACCGGGCTGATTTGAGCTACGCCATCTGCCATATACTCGGTGTCAGGCCCCAGCAGGATAAGGTCTCATGAGTAAGATTTTAGAGGTTCTCGCCGACCGTGTTCTCTTGTGCGACGGCGGAATGGGCGCACTTGTCCAGGCGATGAACCTCTCGGTGGACGGCGATTTCCAGGGCCACGAGAACTGCACCGACATTCTCTGCCTGTCGCGCCCGGACGTGGTGCGCGACATCCACACCCGCTATTTCGAAGCGGGCGCGGATATGGTCGAGACCAATTCCTTCGGCGGCAGCCCGCTGACCCTGGCCGAATTCGGCATTCCCGAACTGGCCTACGAGATCAACAAGCGCGCCGGCGAGATCGCCCGCGAAGCCGCCGAACAATTCGCCGACGGCCGCCAGCGTTTCGTGGTCGGTTCGGTCGGGCCCGGCACCAAGCTGCCCTCGCTGGGCCATGTCGATTACGACACCCTCGAAGCGGCGCTGAAGATCCAGTCCGACGGCCTGATCGCCGGCGGCGTCGACGCCATCCTGATCGAGACCTGCCAGGACCCGCTGCAGATCAAGGCCGCGGTCAATGCCGCCAAGATCGCCCGCGCGGCGGCCGGCACCGACACCGCCATCTTCGTCCAGGTCACCATCGAGACCACCGGTACCCTGCTGGTCGGCGCGGATATCGCCGCCGCCGCGACGGTGATCGAGAGCCTGGGCGTGCCGCTGATCGGCCTCAATTGCGCCACCGGCCCGCAGGAGATGAGCGAGCATCTGCGCTGGCTGTCGGCCAACTGGCCGGGCCTGATCTCGGTGCAGCCCAATGCCGGCCTGCCCGAGCTGGTCGAGGGCAAGACCCATTATCCGCTGCTGCCGGAAACCCTGGCGGTGTGGCAGGAGCGATTCCTGCTGGAGGAAAAGGTCAATCTGCTCGGCGGCTGCTGCGGCACCACTCCGGATCATATCCGCGCCGTCGATGCGATGCTGAAGAAGCATGCCGGCAGCGCCGTCCGTCCGGCGCCGGTCAAGCGCGACGTCCATTGGGTACCGTCGGTCGCCTCGCTCTATTCCTCGGTGCCGCTGCGCCAGGAGAATGCCTTCCTGTCGATCGGCGAACGCTGCAACGCCAACGGCTCGAAGAAGTTCCGCGAAGCGCAGGAGCGCGAGGATTGGGACACCACCGTCGCCATGGCGCGCGAGCAGGTGAAGGAAGGCAGCCACACGCTGGACATCTGCACCGCTTTCGTCGGCCGCGACGAAATCAGGGACATGACCGCGGTGGTCAGCCGCATGGCCGGTTCGGTCAATGCGCCGCTGGTGATCGACAGCACCGAGCTGCCCGTCATCGAGGCGGCGCTGAAGCTCTATGGCGGCAAGGCGATCATCAACTCGATCAATTTCGAGAATGGCGAGGAGCCGGCGGTCCGCCGCATGGAGCTGGCCAAGAAGTTCGGCGCCGCGGTGATCGCCCTGACCATCGATGAAGTCGGCATGGCCAAGGATGTCGAAGGCAAGGTCGGCATGGCGCACCGGCTCTATGATTTCGCCGTCAACCAGCATGGGCTGGCCCCGGCGGACCTGATGTTCGATCCGCTGACCTTCACCATCTGCACCGGCAACGAGGACGACCGCAAACTCGGTTTGTGGACGCTGGAGGCTATCGAGCGGATCTCGAAGGAGTTGCCCGACACCCAGATCATCCTCGGCCTGTCCAACATCTCGTTCGGCCTGAAACCGGCGGCGCGCCAGGTGCTGAACTCGGTGTTCCTCGACCACGCGGTCAAGCGCGGCATGACCGGCGCCATCGTGCATTTCAGCAAGATCCTGCCGCTGCACAAGCTCGATCCCGAGGAAGTGCGCATCGCCGAGGATCTGATCTATGACCGCCGGTCCGAGGGCTACGACCCGCTGCACGCCTTCATCGCCCTGTTCGAGGGCCGCGACGGCTCGGTCAAGGCCGAGAAGGTGCGAGCCGAAACGGTCGAGGAGCGCCTGAAGAACCGCATCGTCGACGGCGACCGCACCGGCCTGGAAGCCGACCTGGAAGAGGCGCTGAAGAGCTGGCAGGCGATCGACATCATCAACCAGCTGCTGCTGGACGGCATGAAGGTGGTGGGCGAGCTGTTCGGCGCCGGCAAGATGCAGCTGCCTTTCGTGCTGCAATCGGCCGAGACGATGAAGGCAGCGGTGGCTTTCCTCGAACCCTTCATGCCCAAGACCGAAGGCGCCGAGAAGGGCGTCATCGTGCTGGCGACGGTCAAGGGCGACGTGCACGACATCGGCAAGAACCTGGTCGACATCATCCTGACCAACAATGGCTACAAGGTGATCAATCTCGGCATCAAGCAGCCGATCGCCACCATCATGAGCGCCGCCCGGGAACATAACGCCGACGCTGTCGGCATGTCCGGCCTGCTGGTCAAATCGACCGTGGTGATGAAGGAAAACCTCGAGGAGATGACGCGCGAGGGCATGGATGTCCCGGTGCTGCTGGGCGGCGCCGCGCTGACCCGCAAATTCGTCGAGGAGGATTGCGTCGACACCTATGGCGCCGGCCGCGTCGCCTATGCGCGCGACGCCTTCGACGGGCTGGATCTGATGGCCCGGGTGGTCGAGAACCGCTTCGACGACTACATGACCGAGGTCAAGGCCAAGCGCAAGAACCGCCCCTCGAACGAACGCCGCACCCTGGGCCACGCCAAGGCGCCGGCCGAGCCGCTGCGCCCGGTCGATTGGGAAGAGATCAAGCTGCGCCGCAACGACCTGGCCCGCCAGGCCGAAGTGCGCAAGCCGCCCTTCTGGGGCTCGCGCATCATCGAGAAAGTGCCGATGCAGAACCTGACGGCGCTGATCAACGAGACGATGCTCTATCAGTTCCATTGGGGCTACAAGAAGGCCGGCCGCTCATTGGATGAGTGGAAGGCCTGGGCCGCCAAGGAATTGCGCCCGATCGCGCTCGACATGATGAAGCAGTGCGAGAAGGACGGGGTGCTGCGCCCGCAGGCGGCCTATGGCTATTGGCCCTGCGCCGCCGACGGCAATACGGTCATCCTGTTCGAGGAGGACGGCCAGACCGAGGCCGCGCGCTTCATCTTCCCGCGCCAGGCGCAGGAGAACGGCCTGTGCATCGCCGACTTCATCCGCGATATCGGCTCGAACGAGCGCGACGTGATGGGGCTGCAGGTGGTCACCGTCGGGCAGAATGCCTCGGATGTGGCGCGCGACTGGTTCGCCGAGAACCGCTACAAGGATTACCTGTTCCTGCATGGCCTGTCGGTCGAAGTGGCCGAAGCGATGGCCGAATATGTTCATGCCCGCATCCGCGCCGAGATGGGCTTCGCCGCCGAGGATGCCCGCGAGGTCGACCAGCTGCTGAGGCAGAATTACCGCGGCTCGCGCTATTCCTTCGGCTATCCGGCCTGCCCGCATCTCGAGGACCAGGAGCAGCTTCTGCGCCTGCTGGGGGCCGACCGCATCGGCATCACCCTGTCCGAGGAATGGCAGCTGGAGCCGGAGCAGAGCACCTCGGCGATCGTGCTGCTTCACCCCCAGGCGAAATATTTCTCGGTGTGAGCGAGTCTCGATTTTGGTAGAGTGCCCCTATACGAAAATATAGGGGGCGGGCAATCCGCCTGCATGAGGGCTGTGTGAACTCGGGGTCTTTTGCACCGGAGGCGACATGCTCATCGACAACGCCAAGGTCTCAGCCAAAATCGTCGGAGTGATCGCCCTTCTGGCGATCGTGATGATTTGCACCACCCTCTTGTCCTCGTTCGGGACATGGCGAGTCAGCGCGAATTATGGGGACATGACCGAACGGGGCGAGCCCGCCATCGCCATGAATGTCCGGCGAGCGCGGTTCATCGCCGATTTCGCCCATAAGGCCTATGCGCTGGCGATCGGCGCCATCGTCAAACGGATCGACGAGATCAACATGATCGCCCGCGACATCCAGGCGGCCCAGGAAGCGCGGACCGCCTCGACCCAGGTGCTGGGCGCTTCGGAAAGCCTGATCCCCCAGTCGGGCCAGCTGGAGAACGAAGTCTCGCGGTTCCAGTCCGACGTGAGGACGGCCTGATCTCGGCCGCCCGCCTTCTGCTGGGCGCCGCTCTCGTGGCGGCGGCCCTCGGCAGCGCCGCGCGCGCCGATTGTCTGTCGGCGGATGACGGCATCGCCACCGACCGCCCGACCGGCCCCAACAGCAGCGCGGCGGTGCCGCAGGGCAGCCTGCAGTTCGAGAACGGCGCCGGCGCCCTGCATGCGCAGGGCTCGACGACTTATGATCTGCCGGAAACGCGCGTCCGGTTCGGGGCTTTCTCCTGCACCGAATTCCTGGCCGATCTGCCCGACTACACCCATGGGAAAGGCTTTGCCGGCACCACCGACCTGTCGCCGGCGGTCAAGCATCAGTTCCAGGATCTGCCGGAGGGTCTGACGGTGTGGACTACGCTCGGCGTCGCCCTGCCGACCGGCGACAAGCGCTTGTCGGGGCGCGGTCCGGCGCCCTACATCCAATTGCCGGCGACCTACGCACTGGGAAGCGGCTGGACGATGAACGGCATGTACAGCGCGACCTTCCATCCGCGCGACGCCGGCAACGAGCCGGTCAACCAGACCAGCGTCTATCTCGACCGCGCTTTGACGGAAACGACGGACATGTTCGTCGAATATATGAATGTCTATCAGCCCGGCACGGCGACGCAGAACATGATCGATTTCGGCGGATCATGGCGTTATTCGGCGCTGCGTCAGGTCGATTTCAAGATGGGCTTCGGCGTAAACCGCGCCGCGCCGGACTGGTATTTCACCATCGGCTATTCGTTCCGCTTCGATCACATCTTCTGAGCCCGCTGTGATAATTATGGCGTATGAAGGGGATATCCACACTGCTTTGCGCAGTCGGGCTGGGGCTGGCCGTCTGGCCGGCCGCCGTGCGTGCCGAATGCTCGACCATCGCCGATCCGATCGATACCGACCGGCCGGATTCGCCCGATGACAGCGCCACCGTGCCGCCCGGCAGCCTGCAGATCGAGACCGGTGCCGGCGTCTTGCGCGGCGGCGGGGTGACCAGCCTGGACGCGCCGGAAACACGACTGCGCCTGGGCATTCAATCCTGTACCGAGGTGGTGGTCGACCTGCCCGACTATACCCACGCTTTCGGGCAGGGCGCGCGCGGGTTCGGCGATGCGGCGGCGGGGATCAAGCATCAGTTCGACGGGCTGCCCGAGCCGTTCCAGCTGTGGGCCGCGGCCGGGGTCGCCCTGCCGACCGGTGCGCGGGCGGTCGCCGGGCGCGGGGCGCAACCCTATGTGCAGGTTCCGGCATCGGTGGAGCTGGAGGAGGGGGTGACGCTGGCGGCGCAATATGTCGCGACCTTCCATCCCGGCGACATCGAGACCGCAACCGACCATCAGGCCAGTCTCGATCTGGAATGCGACCTTACCGACACGCTCGGCATGTTCGTCGAATATACCGGCACCTACCGGCATGGCTCGGCGCCATCCAACACCGCCGATCTGGGCGCCTCATACCGTCTCGATCAGACCCATCAGCTCGATATTCTGCTCGGCAAGGGACTGAACGGCGCCGCGCCGGACTGGTATTTCACCATCGGCTATTCGCTGCGGCTCGACCAGTTGTTCTGATCGCGTTTCCTTTGCGGGCACAGTACAATTTGTTACTGTTGTCGCGGAGGGGTTGTGGAAGCGGAAGAAAAAACTTTCGGTCGCGACGAGGTGATCTTCCGTGAAGGCGAGCCCAGTGCCAACGCCTACATGGTGGTGCAGGGCCATGTCGAGCTGACGCGCCGCGGGGCGCAGGGGCCGGTTCTGGTCGGTCTGCTCGGCCCGCTGGATTTCTTTGGCGAAACCACCCTCTTCGACGACACGCCCTACGACGTCACCGCGCGCGCCGCCGAGAAAAGCCGCATCCGCGTCGTCACCCGTCCGATGATGATCGAGTGGCTCAATACCGAGCCCGGCGCCGCCCAGCGCATCGGCGGCATGCTGGCCGAGCGGCTGCGCGGCGTGCATCAGCTGATCCTGGAACAGGCCGAGCGCCAGGCCGTCAATCGCGGCAGTGCCCTGGGCGGCATCTGGTCGCTGCTGAAGAAATGGCTGAGCCGCAAGCGCCTCGACCGCCGCATCGAGGCCGGCCGCACCTTCACCATCGGCCTGTGCACCGTCAATAACGACGTCGACGGCGCCTGGACCCGGGCGCTGGCGGCGCTGCTGGATGCCGAGCCGGGCATCAGCATCCAGATCCTGCCCAATTCCCTGCAGATCGAGCCTGGCGCCGATCAGCAGCAGGCCGCCGCCGCGCATGCCGGCGCGCGCCAGATCCTGTCGCGGCAGACCGATCTCGACCTGGTGATCTGGGGCGACGTCCATGCCGACGGGTACAGTTTATGGTTCACCCCCCAGGGCAAGGGCGACGAGGAGCGGGCGGGCTGTTTCGGTCCGTTCACCACCCTCGAGATACCCGGCGACCAGGAGCCGCCGGCCGCCGACATTCTGGCGATCACCCTGCTGGCGGCGCTCGAGCCGAATGACGGGCGCGCTACCGAGCAGGCCATGCTGCTGCGCGCCGTCCAGGCGCGGCTGGAAGGGCTGCTGGCCGGCCTGCCGGTGACCTGGACGCTGGAGCAGCAGCGCACGGCGCTGGCCTGTTATGGGCATGCGCTGGCGTACCTGTGCGCCGTCGATCCGACCGGTCCGTGGATTCAGCAGGCGGTCGAGGCCTATCGCGCCGCTTTGCTGCGCAGCCAGCCGGATTATCGCGGCATCGACGAGGCGCAGATCCACAAGCATCTCGGCATGCTGCTGGCGGCGCAGAGCGAGCGGACCGGCGACCCGGCCTGGATCGAACTGGCGGTGGCCGAGTTCAAATCGGCGATCGAATGCCTGGTTCCGGCGCGCTATCCCCAGGAATGGGCCGGGCTGCAGAATCGCCTGGGGCTGGCGCTCTACAAGCTCGACATGATGACCGGCAGTTCGGACCTGCTGAAAGAGGCGCTGGTCGCGCTGCAATCGGCGCTGCAGGTCTTCACCCGCCACGAGGCGCCCGACCGCTGGGCCGACGTAATGCACAATCTGGCGCAGGTGCTGCAGGTCTATGGCGACCATATGAAAAGCACCGACGTGCTGGAACGCGCCATCGAGACGGCGCGCGCCTCTCTCGAATTGCGGCCGCTCGCTCGCGTTCCCCTGGCCTGGGCGGCCAGCATGAACACGTTGGGCACCGCGCTGTTCATGCTGGCCAAGCACAGCAAGGGCAAGGTCTCGCTCGACGAGGCGACCGAGACGATCAACGGCGCGCTGGAGGTCTATCGCCAGATCGGCGCCACCCGCCTGGCCGAAGTCACCGAGAAGAATCTGGTCCATCTGCAGAAACTGGCCAAGCGGCGCCAGGCGGGCACCACCGCGCCGTCCCAGGCGCAGCACTGGTTCGAGCAGGACGGCGATTGACACCGCCAGCGTCCTGAGGTGCTTTTGTGCGATGACCGAAAATGACAACAGAGCGGACAACAAGGAATTCGTGGAAGGTCTGGCGCGCGGGCTCGGCGTCATCCAGGCGTTTGACGCCGCGACCCCCGAACTGACCCTCAGCGACGTCGCCCGCCGCACCGGCCTCAGCCCCGCCACTGCGCGCCGCAGCCTGCACACGCTGGTGCAGCTCGGCTTCGTCCGCTGCGTCAATCGCCGTTTCCTGCTGACGCCGAAGATCCTTACCCTGGGCTCCGCCTATCTGCGCTCGGCCCATGTCGAGGACGCGCTGCTGCCCGAATTGCGGCGGTTGGTGAAGATTTTCGGCGATGCCGCCTCGGTGGCGGTGCTGAACGGCGACGACATTCTTTATGTCGCGCATCATTCCGAACAGGGCGCGACCCGCCCGATCGCCGGGACCGGCGTCACCTATCCGGCCTATGCCACCTCGCTCGGGCGCGTGCTGCTGGCCGGCCTGAGCGATGCGGCGCTCGAGCGCTATCTGGGCGAGACGAAGCTGGAGCGCCTGACCGACATTACCGAGACCGACCCGGCGCGCTTGACGGAGATCATCCGCGACGTGCGGGCGACCGGCTATTCCATCGTCATCGACCAGCTGGCTTACGGCGTCTCCTCCATCGCCGTGCCGATCATGGCCGGCCCCGGCCGTCCCATCGCATCGGTCAATTCGTCGGGCTATTCCGGCCGCCTGTCGCCCGAGCAGCTGGTCGAGACCCGCCTGTCCGAACTGCGCCGCACCGCCGGCCAGATCAGCGAAACCCTGCTGCGCTATCCTGCGCTCCGCCATTCGCTGGAACGCGATTAGCGCTTCTTTTCACCACGAAGACACGAAGACACGAAGAAGGAGAAAAGCGCGGAGCGCAGTCATTCCTGTTTTCCCAGATCGAAGCTGGGAAGGAGGGAATGATTGCCTGCGGCGCGTCTTCCTATCCTTCGTGCCTTCGTGTCTTCGTGGTGAAATCAGGCCTAGCGGCCCTCCCCTACTTTCGTCGTAAGCCCGCCTTCTTGACAGTGCCGTCTCGGTTCTTTCATAATTCGCTTAGTGAAATAATTTTCGATAAGCGAAAAATAAAGCGGGAGGCGAGGCGTGAAGGTCGGGTCCAGCAGCGCGAAGAGCAGCGCCATCTGCGCTTCGAATCCGGAAACCATCATCGTGCGGGGGCGCGATCTGGTGGCCGGGCTGATGGGCTCGATCTCCTTCACCGACCATGCCTGGCTGCTGATCGCGGGTTCCCTGCCCAGCGCCGGCCAGCGCGCATTGTTCGACGCCGCCCTGGTGGCGATCGCCGAGCACGGCCTGGTTCCCAGTGTCGCCGCCGCCCGCATGACCCTGGCCGCCTCGCCCGAGGCTCTGCAGGGGGCGGTGGCGGCCGGTCTGCTGGGCTGCGGCTCGGTGATCCTCGGCAGCGCCCAGGCGGCGGGCCAGTTCCTCGCCGCGGTGACGGCTGAGCCGAACGGTCCGGACGCGGCGCGCCGCCTGATCGCCGAGCGCCGAGCGGCCCGCCAGGCGATCCCCGGCTTCGGCCATCCGCTGCACAAGGGCGGCGATCCGCGCGCCGAGAAATTGTTCGCCATCGCTGCCGAGCAGGGCCTGTCGGGCCCGCATTGCGCGGCGGTGCGCGCCATCGAGACGTTGCTGCCGGAACTGACCGGCAAGCCGCTCAAGGTCAATATCTCCGGCGCCATTCCGGCGGTCCTGCTGGATGCCGGCTACCCGCTGCTGGCGTTGAAGGGGGTGCCGCTGCTGGCCCGCACCGCCAGTCTGATCGCCCATCTGCTGGAGGAGCAGCAGGAACCGATCGGCTTCGCGATGGCTCATGCGGCGGCGGCCTCGATCACCTATTCCGGGGACGCGCCCGACGGCTTCGTTCCCGACGAAAATTGACAGGATGAGCATGATCAAGGTTCTTCAAGGCATCCGCGTCGTCGAGCAAGGCACCTTCATCACCGGCCCCTGCGCCGGCATGATCCTGGCCGATCTGGGCGCCGATGTGATCAAGGTCGAATCGCCGGGCGAGGGGGACCCTTACCGCAATTTCCGCAACGGCCTCTACAGCGCCCACTTCCAGGCCTATAACCGCAACAAGCGCAGCCTGGCGTTGGATCTCAAGAAGGAAGACGACCGCGCCGTCATGCGCGGGCTGGTGGCGTCGGCCGACGTCTATATCCAGAATTTCCGCCCCGGCGCCGCTGAGCGCATGGGCATGGATTGGAAAGCGCTGAGCGGGATCAATCAGCGGCTGGTCTATTGCTCGATCAGCGGGTTCGGCCAGACCGGGCCCTATATCCACCGGCCCAGCTATGATTCGGTGACCCAGGCGCTGTCAGGTTTCCTCGGCGTCGCCATCGATGTCGACCAGCCGCGCCTGCTCGGTCCCGCCATGGCGGATGCGATCACCGGGCTCTATGCCGCGATGGGCATCATGGGCGCGCTGGTCGAACGCGGGCGGACCGGTATCGGCCGGCATCTGGAAATCTCGATGCTGGAAGCGATGATGCATTTCGCCATCGAGCCCTTCACCGGCTATTTCGCCCTGGGCGACGTGCCGAAATCGGTCGACCGGCCCAAGCTGGCCCAGGCTTTCATTCTGCGCTGCGGCGACGACAAGCTGCTTGCCATTCACTTATCCTCGATCGAGAAATTCTGGGACAATCTGGTCCTGGCGATCGGTGCCCAGGCGCTGGCCGCCGATCCGCGCTTCGCCACCCGCCTGCTGCGGATCGACAATTACGGCGCCCTGCTCGACGCGCTCAATGTCATCGTCGGCAGTCACCCGAGGGAGCATTGGCTGGCGCGCATGGCCAATCACGATCTGCCGTTCGCCCCGGTCAATTCGATCCCCGAGGCGGTAGAGGACGACCAGGCCCGGCATCTGGGCATGATCGTTCCGGTCGACAAGCGCAGCGAAGGGGCGGAACTCGCCGTCCGCCCGGCCTTCGTGTTCGACGGCCAGCGGGCCGGCTCGGTCAAGGCCGCGCCGCTGCTGGACGAGGATGGCGGCGACATCAGACGTGCGCTGACGGGGCGGCCCGGAGAATGGCCGTCCGCCGAGATTGCGACAAGGGAGAACCGACATGTCTATCGAGAGGGAACCGTCACGGTCGACGGGCGCTGACGAAAATTTGGATCGCAAGCGCCGCGAGAACCGCGTCGGCGCTTTGCATCATCACGCCTTCCATGCCCGCGACATGGAGGCGACCCGGCATTTCTACGAGGACATCCTCGGCATGCCGCTGATCGGCACCTGGGTCGAGCGTATGAACCCGGTGACCGGCAAGCCGGACAATTACGTCCACACCTTCTTCGAGATGACCGACGGAAGCTGCCTGGCCTTCTTCCAGTTCAAGTCGGACGAGACCTCCTACGACACGTCGCTCAACAAATTCGAAAATTCCAATCCCTTCGCCCATCACATCGCGCTGACCGTCGAGGGCAAGGGCGAGATCGAGCGCTTCAAGAAGCGGCTGGCCGAGCATGACGTGCCGGTGTTCGAGACCGACCACGGCTATTGCTATTCGATCTATTTTCACGATCCCAACGGCATGCAGGTCGAGCTGACCACCCGCGTGCCGCAGACCGCCGAGATGATGAAGGACGCCGGCAAGACCGCGCACCAGACGCTGGCCCTGTGGCTGGCCGAGGAGGACGTCGCGACCAACAACACCAAGCGGGGCGCGGGCTGGGTCAAGGCCTGACGCCGCACTGAAACACTGAGTGCCGATTGCCGAGCCGATGCCCGAAAGGGCGTCGAAGGCGGAGCCTTGCCTGCACCGGACGCAGATCCGGGCCTATCGAATATCTGGGGAGAGAACGATGAACGCACAGAAACCGAAAGGGAGATTCGCCGGCCGCGCCGCGCTGCTCGGCTCGATCCTGGCATTGGCGCCCGGGCTGCCCGCCCTGGCGCAGACCAGCCAGGCGACCGAGCCGGACCTGCAGGAGGTGGTGGTCACGGCGCGTAAAAGGGCCGAGAAGCTGGAGGACGTTCCGGCTTCGGTGCAGGCCTTCACCGCCGAGGACATCGAGGCGCGCGGCATCGTCAATCCGGCCGATTTTCTCGCCGAGACGCCCGGCGTCACCTTCGTTCAGACGCAGAACGCCGGCACCTCCTTCGTCATCATCCGCGGCATCGCGCAGGCCCGCAACAGTGAGCCCTCGGTCGCCGTGGTGGTGGACGGGGTGCAGCAGATCAATCCATCGCAATTCAATCAGAGCCTGTTCGACATCCAGGATATCGAAGTGCTCAAAGGGCCTCAGGGCGGTCTCTATGGCCGCAACGCCATCGGCGGCGCCATCCTGATCAATACCAAGGAACCGACCGACAGCTTCCAGTTCAAGACCCATGTCGGGGTGGATAACGGCCCCGGCGTCACCGTCTCCCAGTCGGCCAGCGGGCCGATCACCGATGTGCTGAAATTCATCGGCACGGTGCAGTACGAGAATACCGACGGCTACATCAAGAACGACTATCTGGATCAGAGCGCCGATCCGGAGCACGACATCTCCGGCCGTTTCAAGCTGCTCTACAAGCCGAACGCCGATTTTTCCGCCGACGCGCGGGTGTCCTTCTCGTCGCTCAACACCACCGGCTTCTGGTACAATTCCTATCAGGGACCGAACAACGTCAACGCCGACACCATCACGCCGGTCGAGGTCAACAACAAGGGCATCGACAGGCGCGACATGGTCGATATCTCTTTGAAACTCGACAAAAATCTCGGCTTCGCCACGCTGACGTCGGTCAGCGCCTACGACAAGGTCAAGGAAATCGTCACCGGCGACGATTATCCCTATCTGCCGCTGGCGCAGGGACAGGCCTTTTACGGGTTCGGCGACCTCAATCAGAGCCAGTATCTCAACACCAGCGCGGTCAGCGAAGATGTCCGCCTGACCTCCGCGCAGGACGGGTGGCTGCATTGGATGGGCGGCGCCTATGCCGTCCATACCGACCGCTTCATTTCGACCACCACATTGCTGGATGAAGGCTTCGGCGTGTATCCGGTCTATCGCGGTCCGTCGACCAATCCGCTCAATCCGTCGCTCTATTACCTGGCCGATTCGCAGAGCAACTGGGCCTGGGCGGTCTATGGCGATGTGACGGCGGAGATCGACAAGCAATGGGAGCTCGACGCGCAGCTGCGCTACGATGACGACCGCCGCCAGAACCGCACCCTGACGCCCAATAGCGGCTGCTCCATCTATAACGGCATCGGCGGGCTGTGCCTGATCGGCGGGGCGCCGACCGGCCTGACCCGCGATGCCAGCTTCAGCGCCGTCCAGCCGAAAGTGACCCTGCGCTACAAGCCCGAGGACAACATGACCCTCTATGCCGATTGGGGGCGGGGCTTCCGCAGCGGCGGCTTCAACCAGACCGGCGTGGGCGGGTTGGGTATCCCCGGTGTCGGGGATATCTTCCAGGCCGAAGTGGCCAATACCTGGGAAGTGGGCGGCAAGACGGATGTGCTGGACCATCGTCTGTCGCTGGATGGGTCGCTCTATTACACCACCTCGCACAATCCCTATTTCTTCGAATATGTCGCCATCAACGCGACGCAGAATCTCGGCAATATCAACGAGGCGACCTATGAGGGCTTCGATATCGCCGCCAATTACAAGCTGACCGACCATGTCTCGGTCTCGGCCGGCTATGGCTATACCAACAGCCGGATCACCAAGGCTCCCGACCCCACCTGGATCGGCAACCAGGCGCCGGACGTGTCGAAATACAATCTCACCACCGCCGTGCAATACCGCCAGCCGATCGGCGACAATTCTCTGTTCGGGCGGCTGGAATATCAGCGCATCGGCACCACCTGGTGGACCCCGGGGGCGGATCTCAATTGCGGCGCGCCGACCTACACCTACTGCGTGGACACGTCGCGGTCTCCGGTCGATCTGGTCAATCTGCGCGTCAGTTTCTCGACCGGCATGTGGGAGTTCGCCGGCTGGGCCAAGAACCTGTTCGATACGAAATATAACGCCGAATATTCGCCGGGCGGCTTCTCCTTCCGCGGGCTGCCGCGCACCTTCGGTTTCGATGCCTCGATCTGGTGGTAGGGATGGCGACGACACTGGTTCTTTTGCCCGGTCTATTGTGCGACGAAACCGCCTGGGCGCCGCAGATCGCGGCGTTCGGGGAAGAGCGCACCATTCTGGTGGCCGATTTCCGAGGCCAGGACTCATTCGACGATATGGCGGAGCGGGTTCTCGCTTTGGCGCCGGACCGCTTCGCCCTGGCCGGACATTCGATGGGCGGGCGGGTGGCGCTGGAGGTGATGCGGAGGGCGCCGGCGCGTGTCGAGCGTCTGGCTTTGCTCAGCACCGGCGTCCATCCGCTGCTGCCGGGCGAGGCGGAAAAGCGCACCGCACTGATCGACCTCGCCAATCGCGACGGTATCCGCGCCTTGGCGGAGCAATGGATACCGCCGGTGCTGCATCCCTCGCGGCGGGCGGAGAAGGAATTGGTCGATCCGCTGATCGAGATGTGGTGCCGCTGCTCTCCGGCCGATCATGAAGGCCAGATCAAGGCCGCGCTGAAGCGCCGCGACGCGCGCGACGTACTGCCGGGACTCTCATGCCCGACGCTGGTGCTGGGCGGCGCCGACGATCCCTGGGCGCCTGCCGACAGCCAGCGCGCGATCGCCGCCGAGATTCCAGGCGCCGTGCTGGCCCTGATCCCCGATTGCGGTCATATGGCGGCCGTCGAACGGCCCGAAGCCGTTACCGGCCATATGCGGAATTGGCTGGGGAACTGATCCAGGTCAATTGACGCAGTCCCGTTTGCGGCTATGCTTTCCGGCCTGGTCACGCTGTGGGTATGGTCATGACGCATCCCAACTCCTTCGATGACATTCCGGCGGCCCTGCTGCGCGTCGCACGCGACGGCGCCGCCCTGTCGGCCAACAGGCACTTCCATAACCTGGCCGGCCCGATCACGGCGTTGGACCAGATCGTGCCGGATGGACCGGACCGCGCGCGCATCCTGTCCGTTCCCGACGGGGATACGCGGCAGGGCGAGATCATGATGCGTCTGGGCGGCGGCGCCGAGGCGCCTTGCGAGCTGTCCTGGACGGCGGGGCGGGACGGAGTGGTCACCCTGATGATCACCGACGATCCCGGCCGGCGCGAAAGGGCAGCCATCGGCGAATTGCAACGCAAGGTCCTCGAAGGACTCGTCTTGTGCGGCTCCCTGGTCGAGGTCATGACTCTGCTGTGCGCGGAGGTCGAGAAGCTGGCGCCGGGCGTCATCTGCTCGGTCATGCAGGTCAGCGCCGACGGCACCTCCTTGTCACCGTTGGCCGGTCCCAGCCTCCCCGTCAGTTACAACCGCATGCTGTTCGGCATACCGGTCGGTCCCAAGGTCGGCTCGTGCGGCACGGCGGCCTGGCGCCGCGAGGCGGTCGAAGTGACCGACATCGCTACCGATCCCCTGTGGGAGGATTATCGCGAGCTGGCATTGTCCCATGGCTTGGCGTCCTGCTGGTCGACCCCGATCTTTCTGTCGCCGGACCGTGTGGGCGCCACCTTCGGCCTGTATTACCGTCAACCCGGGCCGATCCAGGCCATGCACCGGCACATGGTCGAGGCCTGCGTCCAGCTCTGCCAGCTCGCGCTCCAGAACGAAGAGCGCCAGCGCCAGCTGCAGGAAAGCCGCTGGGCCGCCGAGCGCAGCCGCGTGCTCACCAACGCGCTGATCCAGGCGGAGGCCGCCAATCGCGCCAAGAGCGAATTCCTGGCCAATATGAGCCACGAGATCCGCACGCCGATGAACGCGGTGCTGGGCATGACCGATCTTGCGCTCCGCACCGACCTGACCGACGAGCAGCGCAACTACCTCACCCAGGCGCGCAAAGCCGCCCGGTCGCTGCTGCGCATTCTCGACGACATTCTGGATTTTTCGAAGATCGAGGCCGGCCGGCTCGACCTCGAACAAAGCTGTTTTTCGCTCGACGAGGCGATCGACCGGGTCCGGCTGGTGGTGCAGCACCGCATCACCGAGAAGAGCCTGGCCCTGGTGGTCAGCCGTGGCGAGGATGTGCCGACCTGGCTGGTGGGCGATCCGCTGCGGCTGGGGCAGGTGCTGATCAACCTGGTCAGCAATGCCGTCAAATTCTCCGAGGCCGGCGAGATCGGCATCGAGATCGAGCGCCTGCCGTCATTGCGGGATCGCGTGATGCTGCGCTTCACGGTGCGCGACGAGGGGATCGGCATGACCGCCGAACAGGCCGAGACGCTGTTCCGGCCCTTCATTCAGGTCGATGCCTCTACCACCCGGCGTTATGGCGGCACCGGGTTGGGCCTGGCGATCAGCAAGCAGCTGGTCGAGCTGATGGGCGGCGATATCGGTGTCGCAAGCGAGCCGGGGCGGGGCAGCCGCTTTTACTTCACCGCCTTGTTCGCCCAGCCCGACATACGCCAGGTGGAGGCGGCGGTGCGGGGCGAAACCCTGGCCAAGGCGGGGGACGAGGCCGCGATGCTGCGGCAGATCCGCGGCCTGCGTGTCCTGCTGGTCGAGGACAACGCCATCAATCAGATGCTGGCCCAGGAACTGCTGGGAACCGTGGCGGGAACCCAGGTGACCTTGGCCGAGAACGGCGAGGAGGCGTTGAAGAAGCTCGAGGAGGGGCCCTTCGACATCGTGCTGATGGATGTGCAGATGCCGGTGATGGACGGGCTCACCGCCGCCCGCCTCATCCGCGAACGTCCCGGCTTCGCCGAGATGCCGATCGTCGCCATGAGCGCCAACGCCTTGCAGAACGATCGCGACGCCAGCCTGGCGGCCGGCATGAACGATCACATCAACAAACCGTTCGAGCCGGACGAACTGTTCGCCGCCCTGGCCAAATGGACGGCGCGGACCGTCCGGGTGGCGGCTCAGGGATAGAAATGCTTCGACGGCGTGACGAGGTCCTGCTTCGTCGCGTCGCAGCGGGCGAAGACGAAGCCGTCCTGAAGGGCGAAAGCACCGGACTCGCCCTTCTTGTTCAGAGCCAGAAACCCGACCTGCAGATCCTTCGAGGCTTCGGGTTTGCGCCTGACGATGCGCTTCACCGCTTCTTCGCAGGCCTGCTGCGGCGTGCGGCCCTGGCGCATCAGCTCGACCACCAGGAAGCTGCCGACATTGCGGATCACTTCCTCGCCGACGCCCGACGAGGTGGCGGCGCCGACATCGCCGTCGACATAGAGGCCGGCGCCGATGATCGGGCTGTCGCCGACCCGGCCGCGCAGCTTCCAGGCCATGCCGCTGGTGGTGCAGGCGCCCGACAGGCGGCCCTGATCGTCCAGCGCCAGGATGCCCAGCGTGTCGTGGTTGTTCTTGTCGCCCGGCATGGCCGACGGGCCCTTGGAATAGGTGCTCATCTCGCTGTTGGCGACCGGCTGGTATTTCGCCGTCTTCAGCCATTCCTTCCAGGCGGCTTCGGATTCCGGCGTCAGCAGCTCTTCCTTGGGAAAGCCCTGCTCCAGCGCGAACTGCAAAGCGCCTTCGCCGACCAGCAGCACATGCGGGGTCTTTTCCATCACCTTGCGGGCGACCGAGATCGGATGGGCGATATGCTCCAGCGCCGCGACCGCGCCGATATTGCCCTTTTCGTCCATGATGCTGGCATCAAGGCTGACATGGCCGTCACGGTCGGGATAGCCGGCGCGGCCGACGCTGTGATTGCGCATGTCGGCTTCCGGGATGCGCGCGCCGGCTTCCACCGCATCGAGCGCCGAGCCGCCCTTCGACAGGACTTCCCACGCGGCCTGATTGGCGGCGACGCCGAAATCCCAGGTCGAGACGACGACGGCCTTGCCCGTGGAGGGTTTGGCGGCTCGGGCCGGCGAAGACGCAATCAGGGTGGCGGCAGCGCTGGCGGCCAGGAATTCGCGGCGGTTCGGCATGGGCTTCCTCAGATGGCGCGGGTGGCGTCGGACAGCCAGGCGGCGGTGGCTGAATCGACCAGCGGGGTCAGGCTGTCGCGGACGCGGGCATGATAATCGTTCAGCCAGTCCGCCTCGTCCTCGGTCAGCAAATCGCGGTCGACCAGATTGAGGTCGATCGGCGCCAGGGTCAACACCTCGAAGCCGCGCACCGGGCGTTCGCTCTTCTGCTCTTCCTCGCGCACCACGATCAGATTCTCGATGCGGATGCCGTAAGCGCCGGTCTTGTAGTAGCCGGGCTCGTCCGAGAGCATCATGCCGGGCAGCAGGGCCTGGGAATTGTTGTTCTTGGCGATGCGCTGCGGGCCTTCATGCACCGACAGGTACGAGCCGACGCCATGGCCCGTTCCATGGTCGTAATCGAGGCCGTGATCCCACAGCGGCTTGCGCGCCAGGCTGTCGAGCTGCGAGCCGCTGGTGCCGGCCGGGAAGCGGGCCCGGGCCAGGGCGATATGGCCCTTCAGGACGAGCGTGAAGCGATGCTTCTCCTCCGAACCGGCTTCACCCACCGCCACGGTGCGGGTGACGTCGGTGGTGCCGTCGAGATATTGCCCGCCGCTGTCGATCAGGAAGATCTGGCCCCTCTCCAACGGACGGTTGGTGGCGGGCGACGAGCGGTAATGCACGATCGCGCCATTGGGGCCGGCGCCGGCGATGGTGGCGAAGCTGGGGCCCTGATAGAGGTTTCCGCCGCGGCGGCATTCTTCCAGCTTGTCGGTGGCCGACAGCTCGGTGACGGTGCCCTTGGGCGCTTCCGCCGCCAGCCAGGCGAGGAACTTGGACAGAGCCACGCCGTCGCGCAGATGGGCGGCGCGGGCGCCGTTCAGCTCGATCTCGTTCTTGCAGGCGCGCGGCAGCAGGCAGGGGTCGGAGGCGCGGTCGATCATCGCGCCGCCTTCGGTCAGGCGGTCGAGCGCCCAGGCCGGCGACGTGGCCGGATCGAAGCGGACGCGCTTGCCCTTCAGCGCCTTCAACGCAGCTTCCAGGGCGGCGGGTTCATGCAGGCGGACATCCTTGCCGAGATGCGCTTTGGTGTCGGCGGGCACCTTGCGGCCATCGACGAACAGATCGACCGAAGCGTCCTGGTGGATGATGGCGAAAGACAGCGGCAGCGGGGTGAACTCGACGTCGTTGCCGCGGATGTTCAGCAGCCAGCCGATCGAATCCGGCGCCGACAGGAAGGCGGCGTCGCTTTTCCTGGCGGTCAGTTCCTGGGCGATCAGGCCGCGCTTTTCGGCGGCGGATCGGCCGGCGAAGCTGTCGGGATGCGGCACCACCGGGGTCAGCGGCGCGGCCGGACGGTCGGCCCACACCGCGTCGAGCGGATTGGTCTCGACCGCGATCAGCTCGGCACCGGCCTGGGCGCAGGCTTCCTTCAGCTGGGCGACCTGATCCGGCGTGTGCAGCCAGGGATCGAAGCCGAATTTGGCGCCGGCCGGCAGGGTCTCGGCCAGCCAGCGGTGCGGCGGCTGTTCGATCAGATGCAGATAGGCGAACAGCTTGGCATCGACTTCGGCGGCGACCTGGATCGTATAGCGCCCGTCGACGAACACGGCGGCGCGGTCCTGCAGCGCCACCGCGGCGCCGGCCGAGCCGGTGAAGCCGGTGAGGAAGGCCAGGCGCGCCGCCGAGGCCGGCACATATTCGCCCTGATGCTCGTCGGCGCGCGGCACGATGAAGCCGTCGAGGCCGCGGCGCTTGAGTTCGGCGCGGAGCAGGGACAAAGGCGTGTCGGTCATGGCGGCGTTCCTGTCTTCTTAGAGCTTGGCTTTGATTTTCTCGGCGATGGCGCGGTAGCGCTGAGCGATCGGGCCTTCAGGGTCGTGCACCACCACCGGCTTGCCTTCGTCGCTGGCGATGCGGAGCCCGATATCGAGCGGCAGCTCGCCGAGGAAGTCGACGCCGAGCCGTTCCGCGTCGGCCTTGGCGCCGCCATGGCCGAAGATGTGCGATTCATGGCCGCAATTCGGGCAGTGGAACATGCTCATATTCTCGATCAGCCCGAGCACCGGGACATTGACCTTGCTGAACATGTTGATGCCCTTGCGCGCATCGATCAGGGCGATGTCCTGCGGGGTCGAGACGATCACCGCGCCGGCCAGCTTGACGCGCTGGGCAATAGTCAGCTGGGTGTCGCCGGTGCCCGGCGGCATGTCGATCACCATCACGTCGAGATCGCCCCAGGCGACGTCCTTCATGAACTGCTCCAGCGCGCCCATCACCATCAGGCCGCGCCAGACCACCGGATTGTCCTCGGGCATCATGAAGCCGAGCGACATCACCTTCATGCCGTAGGCTTCGATCGGCGCCATCTTCTTGCCGTCGGGCGCATGAGTCGGCTTGACGCCGCTCATGCCCAGCATGCGGGGCTGCGACGGGCCGAAAATGTCGGCGTCGAACAGGCCGACCGACAAACCGAGACTCTTCAGCGCCAGGGCCAGATTGACGGCGGTGGTCGATTTGCCGACGCCGCCCTTGCCCGAGGCGACGGCGATCACGGATTTGACATTGGTCAGCAGCTGTTCGGTCGAACCCGAGCCATGACCGCCGATGCGCGGCATCTGCGGCGCCTGCTGCGGATGCGGGCTATGCTGGGCGCGCTCGGCGGTCAGCACGGCGGAGACGGTCAGAACGCCGGGCAGATCATGCACCAGCTTTTCGGCCTGCTTGCGCAGGGGTTCCATCTCGCCGGCACGCTTCGGCTCGATATCGATGGCGAAGGCGACGTGCCCGCCTTTGACGACGATCCCGGAGACCATGCCGAGTGTGACGATGTCCTTGCCGTTTGCTGGGTCGATCACGCTTTCCAGGGTGCGCAGCACCACACCCTCATTCACCTCGGCCATCACCGCTCCTTTAATAAATACCTGATGTGTCATATAAGGCGGCTTGGTCTTTGCGAGAAGGTGGAAAATGGCCTGGAGCGGGCAAGGCGGCGGCGGCGGCAATAATGGCGGTCCGTGGGGCAATGGTCCGAAGAGTGGCGGACCATGGGGCGGGGGTCCGGGCGGACAGCCTCCCGACATCGAGGCCATGCTGCGGCGTGGGCAGGACCGGCTCAAGGGCTTTCTGCCCGGCGGCGGCAATAAGCGCGGTATCGCCTATGCGGTCGGCGCCCTGGTGCTGCTGTGGGCGGCCACCGGCATCTACAAGGTCAATCCCGAGGAAATCGGCGTGGTGCTGCGCTTCGGCAAGGTGGCGCGCTTCACCCAGCCCGGCCTCAATTACCATCTGCCGGTGCCGATCGAGTCGGTGCTGACCCCGGCGGTGACCCGCATCAACCATATCGAGCTGGGGTACCGTTCCGGCGCCGAGCCGCGCCGTCCCGGACGCACGGGCTCGGACGAGAGCCTGATGCTGACCGGCGACGAGAACATCATCGACGTCAATTTCTCGGTGTTCTGGCAGATCAACGATCCCGGCAAATATCTGTTCGCCATCCGCGATCCCGAAGGCACCGTGAAGATCGTCGCCGAATCCGCCATGCGCGAGATCATCGGCCAGCTGCCGATCCGTGCGCCGTTGTTCGAGAACCGCCAGGCGATCGGCGATTCGACCCGCAAGCGCATGCAGGAGCTGCTGGACGAATATGGCTCCGGCATTTCGGTGACCCAGGTGCAGCTGCTGAAGGCCGATCCGCCCGATGAGGTGATCGACGCGTTCAACGACGTGCAGCGCGCCAAGGCCGACCAGGAGCGCCTGCGCAACGAGGCCGAGGCCTATCGCAACGACATCATCCCCAAGGCGCGCGGCGAGTCCGAGCGCCTGATCCAGGAGGCGGAGGCCTATAAGGAGCAGGTCACCGACCTGGCCCAGGGCGAGGCCAAGCGGTTCACCTCGGTCTATCAGAGCTACAAGGCGTCGCCCGACGTCACCGCGCGGCGCCTCTATCTGGAAACCATCGAACAGGTCTTGAGGGGCGCGCCGAAAGTGGTGGTCGATCCCCAAGCGCGCGGCGCCGTGCAATCCTATCTGCCCTTGCCCGATCTGTTGAAACCCAAGGTGCCGCAGCCGGCGCCGGGAGCGAAATGATGCAGCGCCTTTCCCATCCCGGCTGGTGGATCGCCGCCGGCATCGTCATCGTCTCGCTGTGGTCGTCGCTGTTCGTGGTGACCCAGGGCGAGCAGGCCCTGGTGCTGCGCTTCGGCGCGGTGGCCTATCCCGACAACCCGGTGTTCGCGCCCGGACTGCACATCAAGAAGCCCTTCATCGAGGATGTGGTGCGCTATGAGGCGCGCGTGCTCGACGTCGATCCGCCGGCCGAGGAGGTGATCCTGGCCGACCAGAAGCGCATCGTCGTCGACACCTATACCCGCTTCAAGATCGTCGATCCGCTGCTGTTCTACCAGGCGGTCCGCACCGAAGAGGCCGCACGCTCCCGCCTGCGCGAGATCGTCAACAACTCGGCCCGCCGCGTGCTGGGCAACGTCATGCTGCCGTCGGTGTTGTCGTCGGAGCGCGAGCAGATCATGCACGGCATCCTGCTGCAGGTGACCGAAGCCGCCCGTCCGCTCGGCGTCGAAGTGGTCGATGTGCGCCTCCGCCGCGCCGATCTGCCGCAGCAGACCAGCCAGTCGATCTTCAACCGCATGGTCTCCGAGCGCCAGCGCGAGGCGGCCGAGGCGCGCGCCCAGGGTTCCGAGCGGGCGCAGGAGATCCGCGCGGCGGCGGAGCGCGAGCGCACGGTGATCCTGGCCGAAGCGCAGCGCCAGGCGCAGATTCTGCGCGGCCAGGGTGAAGCGGATGCCAATCGGATCTATGCCGATGCCTTCTCGGCCGATCCGCAATTCTACGCCTTCTACCGCTCGCTGCATGCTTACAAGGAGAGCCTGGGCGATCAGAACACCACCTATCTGCTGTCGCCGGACTCGGATTTCTTCAAATATTTCGCTCATTCACCGGAAAGACGGTGAAGTTGGTCGATTTTGGGCTGTACACGCCTTGGAAGTGACATAATCCTGTTTAAATCAGTAGGCGGGGTCATCCTGGTCCCCGCAATGGAGGCAATCTGGTGAAAGTTCTTTCGCGATCGGGTCGGAGCGTGGCTGCCGCGCAGCAATCCGCCGTCAACATGCAGTGGATCATGGCCGCTTTCGTGTCGCTGGTCCTGATGGCCGCGTCGGTGGCGCATGCCGCGCCGGCGCCGGACAGCTTCGCCGATCTGTCGGAAAAGCTGTTGCCGGCGGTGGTCAACATCTCGACCACCCAGACGCTGAAGAATTCGGATCGCGGCATGGAAATGCCGCAATTCCCGCCGGGCTCGCCCTTCGACGAACTGTTCAAGGATTTCCTCGAGCGCCATGGCGGCGGGCAGGATGCCCGTCCGCAGAAGGTGACCTCGCTGGGCTCGGGCTTCATCATCGACCCGTCCGGCCTGGTGGTGACCAACAACCACGTGATCGCCGACGCCGACGAGATCACCGTGACGCTGCAGGACAGCCAGGCCTTCAAGGCCGAGCTGGTCGGCACCGACACCAAGGGCGACATCGCCCTGCTGCGCATCAAGGCCAACAAGCCCCTGCCGGCGGTGAGCTTCGGCAATTCCGATCAGATGCGCGTAGGCGACTGGGTGCTGGCGATCGGCAATCCGCTCGGCCTGGGCGGCACCGTGACCGCCGGCATCGTGTCGGCCCGCTCGCGCAACATCAATGCCGGCTCCTATGACGATTTCATCCAGACCGACGCCGCCATCAACAAGGGCAATTCGGGCGGTCCGCTGTTCAACATCAAGGGCGAGGTGATCGGCATCAACACCGCCATCTATTCGCAGAGCGGCGGTTCGATCGGCATCGGCTTCGCGATCCCGGCCAACCAGGCCCAGAAGATCGTGGTCGACCTGCAGAAATACGGCAAGACCCGCCGCGCCTGGCTCGGCGTGCATATCCAGACCGTCACCGACGACATCGCCGAGAGCCTCGGCCTCAAGGATCACGGCGGCGCCCTGGTGGCCGACGTGACCCCGAACGGTCCGGCCGCCAAGGCCGGCCTGAAGAGCGGCGACGTCATCCTGAAGTTCGACGGCAAGGACATCAACGAATATGCCCGCCTGCCGCTGATCGTGTCGGAGACCCCGATCAACAAGGAAGTCGAAGTCGGCATCCTGCGCGACGGCAAGCGCCAGACCGTCAAGGTCGTCGTCGCCGAGCTGCCCGACGACAAGGAGATCGAGCAGGCTCAGAACGACAAGCCGTCGGGCAAGCAGAAGGACACCAATGGCGGCAACGTCGCCAATCTCGGCTTCTCGGTGACGCCGGTGACCCCGGCGCTGCGCGAAAAGTTCGACCTGCCGGCCGACGCCAAGGGGCTGGTGGTGACCGACGTCAAGACCAACAGCGCCGCCGCCGAGCGCGGCCTGCGCCCCGGCGACGTGATCCTCGAGGCGGGCCAGGAACCGGTGAAGTCGCTGGCCGAGCTCAACGGCAAGATCGACGCCGCCAAGAAGGCCGACCGCAAGTCGGTGCTGCTGCTGGTGCAGAGCGATGGCGCGCTGCGTTTCCTGCCCTTGAAGGTCGACGACATCGTCAAGGACAAGGACAGCGGCAAGGACAAGAAGTCTAAATAAGGTACAGCCAGTGCTGTGAATCGGCCGGGTGCTGGGCGGTGATCTGAACATCGCCCAGAAACTCGGCCGATTGGCTGAAATCGGTCAGCACCACGGCATG
>JAJPHO010000032.1 GCA_021325215.1 Alphaproteobacteria bacterium | reverse complement strand
CCGGCCAGTCGGTCGGCGAAGCGCTGCTGACCCCGACCCGCATCTATGTGAAGAGCTGCCTGGCCGCCATCAAGGCCGGCGGCGTCAAGGCGCTGGCCCATATCACCGGCGGCGGCCTGATCGAGAATGTGCCGCGCGTGCTGCCCGAGAACGCGGTGGCCGAGATCGACGCCGCGTCGTGGACGCTGCCGCCGGTCTTCGCCTGGCTGAAGAAGGCCGCGACTATCGAAGCGCAGGAACTGGCCCGCACCTTCAATTGCGGCATCGGCATGGTGGTGGCGGTCGAAGCCGGCCGCGCCGACGCCGTCGCGGCGGTGCTCGAAGCCCATGGCGAAACCGTCCATCGCATCGGCCATGTCCGGGCGCGGAAGGGCGACGAGGCGCAGAGCCAGGTTCTCGGCGCCGACGCGGCGTGGTGACGAAAAAGCTCAAGGTCGGCGTCCTGATCTCGGGACGCGGCACCAATCTGCAAGCCTTGCTGGATGCCTGCGCCGATCCCGCCTTTCCGGCCGGGATCGCGCTGGTCATCTCGAACGTCGCCGGCGCGGCCGGATTGGAACGCGCCGACGCGGCAGGTGTTCCCACCCTGGTGATCAGCCACAAGGATTTCCCTTCGCGCGAAACCTTCGACGCCCGGATGGACGCGGCCTTGCGCGCCGCCGGCATCGAACTGGTCTGTCTGGCCGGCTTCATGCGGCTGCTGTCGGATGGCTTCGTCACGGGATGGCGCGGGAAAATGATCAACATCCACCCGTCGCTGCTGCCCAGCTTCAAGGGCATGCACACCCACGCCCAGGCGCTGGCCGCTGGGGTCGAGCAACATGGCTGCACGGTGCATTACGTCACCCCCGCCCTCGATGACGGGCCGATCATCGCGCAGGCCGCAGTGCCGGTGCTGGCGGGGGATACCGAGGAAACCTTGGCGGCGCGGGTGCTGGAAGCCGAACATCGGCTGTACCCCGAGGCGCTGAAGCTGGTCGCTCAAGGAAAAGCCGGGACTGATCAATCCGACTATTTGAACCGCAGAGGCGCAGAAGCGCAGAAGCAGCGAGAGGATTGAGGCGCCTGCGGCAACAATCTTATGGCTGAGTGCCGCGGGCGCTTTGACCCTAAAGCCCCCTCTGCGCTTCTGCGCCTCTGCGGTTCAAAATTTGCTAAGGACTTACTCCGCCACCGCCTCGTCGAACTCCTCGCCCTCTTCCAGCGTGACCGGCACGCCGGGCAGCTGCTTGGCGGAGCGGATGGCCAGGGCGGATTTGACATGGCTGATATTGGGCGCCGCGGTCAGCTTGGTGGTCAGGAAGCGCTGATAGGCGTCCCAATCCTCGGCCACCACCTTGAGGAGGAAGTCGGTTTCGCCGGCCAGCATGTGGCATTCGCGCACTTCCGGCCAGCCGCCGACCAGACCCTCGAAGGCCTTGAGATCGGCTTCGGCCTGGCTGTTGAGGCCGACATGAGCGAAAATGGTGACGTTATAGCCCAGGGCGTGCGGGTCGATCTCGGCGTGATAGCCGCGGATATAGCCGGCTTCCTCCAAGGCTCGCACCCGCCGCAGGCAGGGCGGGGCCGAAATGCCGGCGCGATGGGCCAGGTCGACATTCGTCATCCTTCCGTCGTCCTGCAGGTCGTGGAGGATGCGCCGGTCGATTCGGTCCAGTTTTACCCGCTGCATAAACTCAAGAACTCCGTTCCACACATCTTTACGAAATTATATTACAGAGCATGATGGTGACCACCAAGCACAAAGGCGCCCCATGAGTTTGTTCCAGACTTTCTGGTCCTCCGCCGAGCTCGCGGCCAATGAACTGATCTTCCTCGACATTCTCGGTGCGCTGGGATTGGGCCTGATAAACGGCTTCGAGCGCAATTTTCACGGCCACGCCGCCGGCATGCGCACCTATGCCCTGGTGTGCGGCGCGTCCGCCGCCCTGACCGCGATCGGCGGCTTCACCGGGCTGTGGTATGGCGGCCCGTCGATCACCCAGGGACATCTGGTCGCCGAGGCGACCCATATCATCCAGGGCATCGTCACCGGCATCGGTTTTCTCGGCGCTGGCGTGATCCTGCGCGACGGCGTCAATGTGCGCGGCCTGTCGACCGCGGCCTCGATCTGGACCGCGTCGGCGATCGGCATCGTCGTCGGGGTCGGCATGTATGCCACCGCCTGCGTCGCCACCCTCGCCTCGGTCGTGCTGATGAGCGGCTTCAAGCGCCTGGAGATGCGCCTGCCGCACCGACGCCAGTTGAAGGCGGCGATCACCCTGGACGGCCCGGCCCCCCTGCCCCCCGAACGCATGCCGGATTTCATGAAGGGATACGGCTATACCGTACTGGAGCTGTCGGTGGCCTCTTCAGCGGAAAAACATTTTTCCTACGATCTGGTTTTGCAGAGCGACGCTTCCCATAATTACAATGATCTGGCCGACGCTTTGGGTAAGATGCAGGGCGTCACCGCCTTCAGCCTGTCCCCGATGCGCGACTAGACGGCATCTGTTATGCTGGCAGGCTAAACGCTCCGGGAAAGAACCGTTCGATGAACAAGATCCCCTACGATCACCGTCCCGCCTGGGTAGAACCGGGCGACGAAAAGCCCACGCTGGGCCGCCGCGCCTTTCTCACCACCTCGGTGGCGGTGGGCTTCGCCGCGGCCGTGCAGCCGGTGATGGCGCAGGTGATCCATACCGACAGCGAGGGGATCGTGGCCGGCCAGGTCGCCGTTCCGGTCAAGGACGGGCAGATCCCGGCCTATCGCGCCTATCCCGCGAAAGGCGCAGCGCCTTTCCCGACCGTGATCGTGGTGCATGAGATCTTCGGCGTGCACGAGCATATCCAGGATGTGGCGCGCCGTTTCGCCAAGCTGGGCTATTACGCCATCGTTCCCGACCTCTATTCGCGCGACGGCGACGTCGCCAAGATGGAAAAGATGGACGATGTGATGGCGGTGGTCCGCAAGACCCCGGACGCCCAGGTCCTGTCCGACCTCGATTCCACCTTCGAATTCCTCGGTAAGACCGGCCAGGCCGACACCAATCGTCTCGGCATTACCGGCTTCTGCTGGGGCGGCCGCGTGACCTGGCTCTATTCGGCGCATAATCCCAAGGTCAAGGCGGGCGTCGCCTGGTACGGCCCGCTCGCCTCGTCCGATCCGGCCCGCCCCAGCGCCATCTCGCTGGCGCCGACCCTCAAGACCCCGGTGCTCGGCCTCTATGCCGGCAAGGACGCCCATATCACCCAGGACGACGTCACCGCGATGAAGACGGCGCTGAAAGGCTCCAAGTCCGAGATCGTCGTGTATCCGGACGCCGACCATGGTTTCAATGCCGATTACCGCCCGAGCTACAACAAGCAGGACGCCGAAGATGGCTGGAAGCGCCTGCGCGAGTGGTTCAAGACGAACGGGGTTGCCTGAGGTTTTCCGATGATCGATCCGTTCGGCCGCAAGATTAATTATCTCCGCCTGTCGGTCACCGACCGCTGCGACCTCCGCTGTGTCTATTGCATGGCGGAAGACATGACCTTCCTGCCCAAAGCCGAAGTGCTGAGCCTGGAAGAGCTCGAACGCCTGGCCGGCGCCTTCATCCGCCTGGGCACCACCAAGCTGCGCCTGACCGGCGGCGAGCCGCTGGTGCGGCGCGGCATTCTCGACCTGATCGGCGATCTCGGCCGCGACTATCTGGCGACCAGCCGGCTGCGCGAGCTTACCCTGACCACCAACGGCACCCAGCTGGCCAAATCGGCCGATGCCCTGCGTGCCGCCGGGGTGAAGCGGATCAATGTCTCGCTCGACAGCCTCGACGCCGAGCGCTTCCGCCGCATCACCCGCACCGGCGACCTGACTCAGGTGCTGGACGGCTTGCGCGCCGCCAAGGAAGCCGGCCTCAAGGTCAAGCTGAACATGGTGGCGCTGAAGGGCATCAATGACGACGAGATCGACCACGCCGTCGCCTGGTGCGGCGAGCAGGGCTTCGATCTGGTGCTGATCGAAACCATGCCGCTGGGCGAGGTCGAGGACCGGCTGGAGAATTACCTGCCGCTGACCGAGGTCCGCCGCGCTCTGTCGGAGAAATGGACGCTGGAAGCCTCGCCGATGACCACCGGCGGACCGGCGCGCTATGTGCGCGTCGCCGAGACCGGCGGCATGCTGGGCTTCATCACCCCCCTCACCCATGGTTTCTGCGAAGCCTGCAACCGCGTGCGCGTCACCTGCACCGGCATGCTCTATCTGTGCCTCGGCCAGGAGGACAGCGCCGATCTGCGGGCTCCCTTGCGCGCCGGCGAATCCGACGAAGCCCTGGAACGCGCCATCCTCGAAGCGATGGGCCGCAAGCCCAAGGGCCATGACTTCATCATCGACCGCGACCATCAGCGCCCGGCATTGTCCCGCCATATGAGCATGACCGGCGGATGAGCCTTCCTAGGATCGCCTTCACCGCCGCGGAACAGGAGGCGGCGCAGGAAGCGCTCGCCCAGCTGATCGCCCTGTACGGCCAGACGCCCGAGGATGATGCCGACGTCATCGTGGCGCTGGGCGGCGACGGTTTCATGCTGGAATCGATGCACCGCTTCATCGACCGCGCCGTCCCGATCTACGGCATGAATCGCGGCACGGTCGGGTTCCTGCTCAACAGCTACAGGCCCGAACAACTGCCCGAGCGGGTTTCCCGCGCCCAGACGGTGACGCTGCATCCGCTGGTGATGACCGCCGAGACCGCCGACGGCAACCGACATCACGCTTTGGCCATCAACGAAGTGTCGCTGCACCGCCAGACCCGCCAGGCCGCCAAGCTGCGCATCCGCGTCGACCGCAAGATCCGCCTCGACGAGCTGATCTGCGATGGTCTGCTGGTGGCGACGCCGGCCGGCAGCACCGCCTATAACCTGTCGGCGCACGGGCCGATCCTGCCGATCGGCTCGGGCCTGCTGGCGCTGACCCCGGTCTCGGCGTTCCGGCCGCGCCGCTGGCGCAGCGCGCTGCTGCCCCACAAGGCGATGGTGTCGGTCGAGGTGCTGGAACTGCAGAAGCGGCCGGTTTCCGCGGTGGCGGACTTTACCGAAATCCGCGACGTCGTGTCGGTCGATGTGGTCGAGGACCGCTCGATCAGCATCGATCTGCTGTTCGACCCCGAGCACAATCTCGAGGAACGAATTATCGCCGAGCAGTTCCTGCCTTAAATCCACGGCTGGTAATTAGGGGGCTAAATATTCTACGCTTCCCCCAAGAAGGCGCCCACAGAACGGCGCGAGTGGGGTAGAGAGGGATGAGCAGCACCAATAACCAGACCAAGATCAAGCTGATGCAGCAGACGGTCCTGTTTGCCGGCTTGGCGGAAGAATCGGTGGCCGAACTGGCCGCGACCGCGCATTTCCTGCGGCTCGACACCGAGCAGACCCTGTTCCTCAAGGGCGATCCCGGCCTTCAGCTGTTCATCGTGGCGCGCGGCGTGATCCGCATTTCCTCGACCTCGGACGACGGCAAGGAAACCACGCTCAATCTGATGCATTCGGGCCAGATGTTCGGCGAAGTCGCCGTGCTGGACGGCCAGGACCGCACCGCCAATGCCATCGCCCACGAACCGTCCGAACTTCTGGTGATCGAGCGCCGCGATCTGATGGCCTTCCTCGACCGCAATCCCGAAGCGATGCGCCGCATGCTGGTCGCCGTCTGCTCGCGCCTGCGCTGGATCTCGGAAGCGCTGGAGGACGCCCATTTCCTCGACCTGCCCCGCCGCCTGGCCAAGCGCATCCTGCTGCTGGCCAAATTGTTCGGCCATCCGCACTCGGAGGGCGGAATCCGCATCGCGCTGCAATTGTCGCAGCAGGATCTGGCCGAATTGCTGGTGGTGACCCGCGAAAGCGTCAACCGCCAGCTTCGCCTATGGGAAAGCGACGGCCTGATGACGCTGAAAGGCGGCTATCTGGTGGTGACCGATATCGCCAGACTAGAAACGATCTTCTAAGAGCCTGACCCGAAACTCGGACCAGTGCCGTAGATGCTAGGCGCGAGCAGCGCAGCAACGACGCAGATGCGGCGCTGGGGCGGGTTTCGGGTCAGGCTCTAAGCCAGCAAGCCCTTATTGTCGTTGATGGCCCGCATCGGGACGCCGGAGGCCTGGCGGATCGAATAGAGTCTGTGGCGCATCAGGCTGATATTGTGCGCCGCCACCGAGATCGCCCGGCGATAATCCTCTTCGCTCATCGCCCCGGCACGGGCGGCAAGCGGATTGGGCACATCGATCCGTTCGGCCGAAGGCTCGTTCTCCCGCGCCGCCGAGCGGCGGTCGGGACCGACATAATGGGGTGCCACCACGAATGGCTTGCGGCCGTGGCTCAGCGCGCCGAGATGGTCGGAGATCGCTTCGGGGGCGCCGGCGCCGGGGATCACCAGATCGGCCCCGCAATCAATCAACTGCTGATGGATGTCGCCGCCGCGGCGCTCGGTCAGCATCACCACGACCGGAAAAGCATGGCAATGCAGCCGGCCGAAGCGGATCTGTTCGATGATGTCGAAGGTGAAGGCGCCATACAGCTCGGCGTCGGCGACGATCAAATCGATCTCGCTGAAGGTCACCGTGTGATGGAAGTCCTGCTTATTGTCCACCTCGGTGATGCTGGCGGGAATGTCCCGCAGGATCGACTGCCGCATCGAGCGGCGGTCCGTCGGGTCGGCCATGGCCAGCAGCACGCTGACCGTTCCCGAGCTTTTCTTGATCCGCCGCCAGTTGGTGAGGTTGAACAATGCGTTCATCGAGCTTCCCCAGCCCCTTACTGAGCGTTGATCGCCTGGAACAAAGGCTGGTTGACCTCGGTGCGCGACGCACCCTGCTGGTCGGTGAATTTCTCGACGAAATTGTCGTAGTTCAGGTCCATCGCCAGGGTGGCGAGCGCCAGCCCGACTTCGCCGCGGCCGCAGCGGATCATGTAGCCGCGGCTCTTCGACAGGACTTCGACGATCGGGCAGGCCGACGGCAGCACCGCAGCGACCAGGGCCTCGAGGTCCGAGCGCACCTTCGATTCGATGGTCAGCGTGCCATTGCGCTGATCGGCGGGCGTGCAGCGAATGCTGAACGCGCCCAAGGGGGTTACCATCCACATGGTGCGACTCCTCCGGATTCCAAAGCGAATTTGACGGTTGCGATCATGGCTTCGGCCGAACTGAGGGCCTGCTGGCGGGAGCCCGAGGCTCCACCCAGGGACCACTCGGTGCGGCCATCCTGCAGGACGCCGACTTTCCATATCCAATCGCGCGCGCCGGTGAGCTCGACGATCGCCTGGATGGCGCCGCCGACGGCGATGTAACTGGAGCGGGAGTCCTGGTCGACCCACATGCCTGATTTCCCCAATCACGACGAGCTCCCCGCACGCCGTTCCTTGGAGATCAGTAAGCCAAAATGCCAGTGACCATTCTGTGAGCTACCTCACTGGCCGAACAGGCGGCCGGGGTCAGGCGTCGGAATCGACCTTGATCGGGAGTGGAAGAATGGGGATTTCCTCGTCGAGCAGGTCTTTGACCTCCTCGGCTGTCGCCTCGCCATAGATGGGGCGGGCTTCGGTCTCGCCATAGTGAATCTGGCGGGCCGTCTCGGCGAAATTACCGCCGACATTCTCGAACTGGCTTTCCACCAGCTCGCGCAACTGCGCGAGCGCGTCCTGGCGCTTGGCGACGCCTTTGCCGAGCCTGGGAGCCATCGGCGCCTTGCGGACTTCGGTCGCGCCGCAATCGGGGCAGGAGACCGCGCCGGACGCCGCCTGCTCGGTGTAGGCGTCTCCGGTGCGGAACCAGGCCTCGAATTCGTGGCCCGACGGACAGGTCAGGTTGTAAAGGATCATACTGGACGAATGAAGGCGCGGTCATGCTCCAGCGAGGGCACCTTGCCGCGCGCTTCGGCAACCTGATCGAGATCGAGAGTGGCCATGATGTAGCCCGGCTGCTCGCCGGCATCGGCCAGAATGGCGCCCCAGGGCGAGACGATCAGCGCATGGCCGAAGGTCTGCCTGCCGCCGGCATGCTCGCCGCATTGCGCCGGAGCCAGCACGAAGCTGCCGGTTTCGATGGCCCGGGCCCGCAGCAGCACATGCCAATGGGCCTTGCCGGTGACGCGGGTGAAGGCGGCCGGCACCACCAGGATCTGGGCTCCGGCCTGGGCGAGGGTACGGTAGAGCTGCGGGAAGCGCAGATCGTAGCAGATGCTCATCCCGACCGGCGCCCAGGGCGTCTCGGCCAGCACCGCTTCGCGGCCCGGCGCGAAGGTGGCGGATTCGCGATAGCGCTCGCCCTCGCCCAGATCGACGTCGAACATATGGATCTTGTCGTACTGCGCCACCACCTCGCCCTCCGGCGACAGCAGATAGGAGCGGTTGGCGACTTTCTCGCCGCCGTCCAGCAGCACCGACAGCGAGCCGGTATGCAGCCAAAGGCCGGTTTCGCGCGCCAGTTCCTTGAAGGTGTGCAAAGCCTTGTGGTCGGCTTCGGGCAGGGCTTTGGCCAGGATATTGGACCGGCCCCACTCCATCATGCTGACATTCTCGGGCATCACCACCAGATCGGCGCCCGCCGCGCGCGCATCGCAGGCCAGCCCGGCAGCCGCCTGGATATTGGCATCCATGTCGTTGCTGGCATTGACCTGAAGGCAGGCGGCTTTGAGGCTGGTCATTTTTAAATGCCCCTCAAGCGCCGGGCGCGGCTTCCAGCCGCTGGGCTACCGCGCCGAATCGAAGCGCAGCGAAGATGAACGCGCAGCGGACAAGCTATGTTGCCTGTGTAATCGACGCTGTCGGCAGCGCGGGCGTGCGCTTGCACGCCTGCAACGAATTTGAACAAGCGATGCGAGGCCATCAAAGGCGCATAGCGATCAAATTCGTTGCTCATGCCAGCAGCGGGTCCAGTTCGCCGTTGCGGTCGAGGTCGTGGAGGTCGTCGCAGCCGCCGATATGGCGCCCGTCGATGAAGATCTGCGGGACGGTCCGGCTGCCGCCCGCGCGCTTGGTCATAGCGGCGCGCAGATCGCCATCCGAAACGTCGGTCTCGGTATAATCGACGCCCTTCTTTTCCAGCAGCGCTTTGGCGCGGACGCAGTAAGGGCAATAAGGCGTAGTGTAGATCTCAATGGTGTGCATCGAAAACGACCTGCTGGGTTCAATCTTGTCTGACAATATAAGACTTTATTGTGAAAGTACGACCCTCGCCAAGGTGACGACGTCGACCGCTTCGGCGCCCGCTTGCCGCAACACCCGCACGCATTCCCCGAGCGTCGCCCCGGTCGTCAACACGTCATCGACCAGAAGAATCCGTTTTTTCCCCAGGAAATCAACGGTTTTGGGCAATTTGATCGCGCCCCTCACATTCTGCTCGCGCGCCGTGCGGCCCATCGTTCCCTGCGGCGCCGTCCGGCGGACGCGCCTCAGCAAATCAGGCATGCAGGGAACGCCGGACCGCCGCGCAAGAGCCATCGCCAGCAGCGCGGCCTGGTTGTAGCGCCGATGGAACAGCCGCCAGCGATGCAGCGGCACCGGCACGATCAGATCGGCTTCGGTCAGCAGCGGCCCGGCCGCCCGTGCCATCCACGGCGCCAGATAGCGGGCCAGTCCGGGCCGGTCGGCATGCTTGAAGGACAACACCAGTCCCTTGCTGGCATCGTCATAGCGGAACGCCGCCCGCGCCCGGTCGAAAGCCGGTGGCTCAGCCAGGCAGCCGCCACACAGCAGCCCCTCCTCCTGAGCCTGCGGAAACGGCTGGCCGCAGCGGGAACAGGCCGGATCGGACAGGAAATGGATGCCGCCCCAGCAGGAAGCGCACAGACCGCCCTGCTCCGCCACCGGCGCGCGGCAGGACAGGCACAGCGGCGGCAGCACGAGATCGAGCAGCATTGCAGCGGGACGGATGACGTGCGATAGAGCGGCCATGAGCGATCCTATAATATTCGACCGCGCCCAGGTAAGACGCCAACGCGACCGCGCCGCCGCTACTCTGGCAGAGCATGACTTCCTGCTGCAGGAATCCGCCGATCGGCTGGTCGACCGGCTGGAAGACGTCACCCGGTCTTTCCCCGTCGCCCTCGATCTCGGCTGCCATGGCGGCGAATTGTCCGGGCGCCTGCGCGGCCGCTTCGGCATCGAGACCCTGGTGTCCTCCGACCTGTCGCCCCGCATGGCGGAAAAGGCCCGCGCCGGCGGCGCTCTGGCGGCGGCGGCGGATGAAGAGACCCTGCCCTTCGCCGAGGGCCGCTTCGATCTGGTGATCAGCAATCTGTCGCTGCATTGGGTCAATGACCTGCCCGGTACGCTGCTGCAGATCCGCCGCCTGCTGAAGCCGGACGGTCTGTTCCTGGCGGCGATGCTGGGCGGCGAAACGCTGAAGGAGCTGCGCCAGGCGATGATGGACGCCGAACTGGCCGAGGAAGGCGGGGTCAGCCCGCGCGTCTCGCCCTTCGTCGATGTGAAGGACGCCGGCGCCCTGCTCCAGCGCGCCGGATTCTCGCTGCCGGTCGCCGATGTCGATCCGGTCGACGTGACCTATGGCAATCCGATGACCCTGCTGGCCGATCTGCGCGGCATGGGCGAGACCAACGCCGTCGCGGTCCGGCGCAAGACGCTGACCCGGCGCGGCACGCTGATGCGCGCCATGTCGGCCTATCAGGAGCGCTTCGCCGGTCCCGATGGCCGCATGCCGGCTTCGTTCCAGATCCTCACCATCACCGGCTGGACTCCCGCCAAGTGAAATTCGATCGGCCTCTGACCAAGGCGCGGCTGATCAAGCGCTATAAAAGGTTCCTGGCCGATGTCGAGATGGCCGACGGCAGCGTGGTCACCGTCCATGTCGCCAATCCCGGCGCCATGACCGGGCTGGCCGAACCGGGTTCGGACGTCTGGCTGTCACGCTCGTCCAACCCCAAGCGCAAGCTGGCCTGGAGCTGGGAACTGATCGAGGCGGAGGGCGGGCTGGCCTGCGTCAATACCGGCCATCCCAACGAGATCGCCTTCGAGGCCATTTCGGCGGGCGCCATTCCCGAACTGGCGGGATATGACGAAATCCGGCGTGAGGTGAAGTACGGAACCAACTCGCGGATCGACCTCTTGCTGGCCGGACCGGACCGTCCCACATGTTATGTCGAAGTCAAGGCGGTCACCCTGAAACAGGACGGCGCCGCCTGCTTCCCCGACAGCGTGACGGCGCGCGGAACCAAGCATCTCGGCGATCTGACCGAACGGGTTGGCTTAGGCGACCGGGCCGTGATGCTTTATCTGGTGCAGCGCGGCGATTGCAGTCTGTTCCGCCCCGCCGGCTGGATCGATCCGGTCTATGCGGCGGCGCTGCGGCGCGCAAAAGCTGAAGGCGTTGAAACTCTGTGTTATGCTTGCCGTCTTTCCTTGAACGGCATAGAGATCGACCGGGCGCTACCGCTCGAATTGGGAAACTGAGTATGGAACGAGAAGAATCCCGCCAT
>JAJPHO010000148.1 GCA_021325215.1 Alphaproteobacteria bacterium | reverse complement strand
TCCTGACCTTGAGAAATCAACCACAAGGATTTGAACATGGCTATTGAGCGCACTCTGTCGATCATCAAACCCGACGCGACCCGCCGCAACCTGACCGGCAAGATCAACGCGCGGTTCGAGGACCAGGGTCTGAAGATCGTCGGGCAGAAGCGCCTGCTGCTGACCGAAGCCCAGGCCAAGAAGTTCTATGGCGTCCACGCCGACCGTTCGTTCTTCGGCGAACTGTGCGCCTTCATGACCTCCGGCCCGGTCGTGGTCCAGGTTCTGCAGGGCGAGGGCGCCGTTGCCAAGAACCGCGAGATCATGGGTGCCACCAACCCGGCCAACGCCGCTCCGGGCACCATCCGCAAGGATTTCGCCGAGTCGGTCGAAGCCAACTCGGTGCATGGTTCGGACAGCCTGGAAAACGCGAAGATCGAAATCGCGTTCTTCTTCGCCGAGACCGAAATCGTCGAGTAAGACGGTTTTCCAGATTACTTGCGCGATCTCGCGCAAGTAATTTGCGAATACCCTAACGGCCTGAAAAGCTTGCGCTTTTTGGGCCGTTAGCATGTGCAATAAACCGTAACAATGATTGATTTGAGGCTGGACAGGGGCGCTGTTAGAACCAGACCGTGAAAAAAACAGCCCCGAAGGCTTATCCGGTTATGTTCGAATCCGCCGTTACTTCTGACGCCGCCGCCGCCAATATCGAGATTCTGTCGGAATCCATCCTGGCCGAGCGCATCCGCCCGCAGGTCGGTGCGGTGGCCCGTCAGCATACGCTGCGCAGCTCTATCTCTTGTACGGGCGTCGGACTGCATTCGGGCACGAAAACGGCGATGACCCTGCATCCGGCCGAAGCCGGCAGCGGCATCCGCTTCCGCCGCGTCGACGTTACCGGCCGCGACAACATCATTCCGGCCCTGTGGGCCAACGTCACCGACACCCGCCTGAACACCTGCATCACCAACGAGGCCGGTGTCTCGGTCAAGACCATCGAGCATCTGATGTCGGCCCTGGCCGGCATGGGCCTCGACAATGCCCTGATCGATATCGACGGCGAGGAAGTGCCGGTGATGGACGGCAGCGCCGCTCCCTTCGTGTTCCTGGTCGAATGCGCCGGGCTGGTCGAGCAGGCCGCTCCCCGCCAGGTCATCAAGGTGCTGAAGCGCATTACCGTGACCCAGGGCGACAAGATCGCCACGCTGAGCCCGGCCGACGAATATACCCTGTCGGTCGACATCGATTTCGCCGCGGCCGCCATCGGCCGCCAGCAGACCTCGCTGACCGTCGATCCGGCCGCCTTCAAGGCCGAGATCAGCCGCGCCCGCACCTTCGGCTTCGAACAGGAAGTCGAGGCGATGCGCGCTGCCGGCTTGGGTCGCGGCGGTTCGCTCGACAATGCGGTGGTGATCGCCGGCGACGGCAATGGCGTCCTCAACAAGGAAGGCCTGCGCTACGACGACGAATTCGTCCGCCACAAGCTGCTCGACGCGCTGGGCGACCTGTCGCTGGCCGGTGCTTCGCTGCTCGGCCATTTCCGCGGCACCCGCTGCGGCCACGCGCTCAACAACCAGCTGCTGCGCGCCCTGTTCGCCGACCCGACCGCTTGGGTCCGCGTGCCCCAGATCGTCGCCGCTTCGCTGGATTCCCGGATGGTTGCGTCGGCTTTCTGACTTCTCCTTGTGAAAGGGATGACGGCGCGATAGTCTCGCCGCTCCAAATTAGAAGTCAGAGCAGGTTGATGTCCGTCGTTTCCCGTCTCAGCGCCCTTCGCGTTCTTCCGCTCCTACTCGTTATCGCCGGACCGGTCCTGTTGGCCGGCTGCGCCGATTCGAGCAAGGACGTCTATATCGAACGCCCGGTGGAGACGCTCTACAACGCGGCGATGGACGATTTGCTGAACGAGAATTACGCCAAGGCGGCCAAGGAGTTCGACGAGGTCGAGCGCCAGCATCCTTATTCGGTGTGGGCCTCGAAGGCGCAGCTGATGGCGGCTTATGCCCAATATCAGCACAACAAGTTCGACGATGCGATCACCGCCCTGGACCGTTTCATCCAGCTGCATCCCAGCCATAAAGATGTCGCCTACGCCTATTACCTCAAGGCCATCTGCTATTACGAACAGATCGCCGACGTGCAGCGCGACCAGAAGAACACCGAAGAATCGATGAAGGCGCTGCAGGAAGTGGTCGACCGCTTCCCGACCAGCCGCTATGCCCGCGACGCCAAGCTGAAGCTCGATTTGACCCGCGACCATCTGGCCGGCAAGGAAATGGCGATCGGCCGGTATTACGAGCGCGGCCAGATGTATCTGGCGGCGATCAACCGCTATCGCAACGTCGTCAATAATTACCAGACCACCACCCACGTGCCGGAGGCGCTGGAGCGCCTGACCGAATGCTACACCGCGCTGGGCCTGACCGACGAATCCCAGAAGATGGCCGCCATCCTGGGCTACAATTATCCGGGCAGCGACTGGTACGCCGACAGCTATACCCTGGTCGAAGGCAGGGAGGCGGTCGGCGCCAAGAAGGACACCGGCTGGTTCGACTGGGTCTGGTAAGACGATGCTCGTCGGCCTGTCGATCCGCGATGTCCTGCTGATCGATAAGCTCGATCTCGCTTTCCGGCCCGGCCTGACCGTGCTGACAGGCGAGACCGGCGCCGGTAAGTCCATCCTGCTCGACAGCCTCGGCCTGGCGCTGGGCGCCCGCTCCGAAGGCGGCCTGGTCCGTCCCGGCGCACAAGGCCTTTCGGTCACTGCCGAATTCGACCTGCCGGACGATCATCCGGCCCGCGCCATCCTCCTCGAAAACGACATGACCCCCGGCGAGTCGCTGCTGCTGCGCCGCGCCGTGGGCACTGACGGCCGTTCGCGTGCTTTCGTCGACGACCAGCCGGTCAGCGTCGCACTGTTGCGGCGCCTCGGCGACGCGCTGGTCGAAATCCATGGCCAGTTCGCTAATATCGGCCTGCTCGATCCCGGCACCCATCTCGACGTGCTGGACCGCTTCGGCGGCATCGATCTGTTCGCGCTGAGCACCGCCTGGCGCGCCTGGCGCGATGCGGTCAAGGCCCGCGAGGAAGCGGAGGCCGCCTTTACCCGTGCCCAGGGGCAGCAGGATTTTCTCCGTCACGCCGTCGACGAGCTGTCGATGCTGGCGCCGCAGCCAGACGAGGAAGCGGCCCTGGCCGAGCGCCGTGCCCTGATGATGCATGGCGAGAAGCTGATGGAAGGCATGAATGCGGCGATGGAGTTCCTGACCCGCCAGGGCGGCGTGGAACATGCGCTTCGCTCGGCCGAGCGCTCGCTGCACCGGGTGGCGGACAAGGCCGAGGGCCTGCTCGATCCGGTGATCGCCGCGCTGGACCGCGCCGCCATCGAGGCCGAGGAGGCCCAGGCGCTGCTGGAAAAAGCATCGGCCTCGCTGGACCTCGATCCGGGCGCGCTGGAGAAGGTCGAAGAGCGCCTGTTCGCTTTGCGCGCCGCCGCCCGCAAGCATGGCGTCGCGGTCGATGATCTGGCCGCCCTTCAGGCGCGCTTCGCCGCGGAACTGTCCGAGATCGAGACCGGCGGCGATGGCGTGCGCAAGCTGAAGCAGGCCGAAGAAGCCGCCCATGGCGTGTTCGCCGCCGAGGCCCGGCGCGTTTCGGCGGCCCGCCAGCAGGCGGCCAAGAAGCTCGATGCCGGTGTCGCCGCCGAGCTGCCGCCGCTGAAACTCGACAAGGCCCGCTTCGCCACCCGCATCGAAACGCGCGAGGAGCGCGACTGGAACGAGACCGGCATCGATCAGGTCGCTTTCGAGATCGCCACCAATCCCGGTTTGCCGCCGGGCCCGCTGGCCAAGATCGCTTCGGGCGGTGAATTGTCGCGTTTCATGCTGGCGCTGAAACTGGTGCTGGCTGACAGCGCCACCATCCCTTCGATGGTGTTCGATGAGGTCGATAGCGGTGTCGGCGGGGCCGTCGCGGCGGCGATCGGCGAGCGCCTCGGCAAGCTGGCGGAAACGGTTCAGGTGCTGGTGGTGACCCATTCGCCGCAAGTGGCGGCGCGCGGCGACCAGCATTGGCACGTGGCCAAGGGCGACGATGGCAAGGGCGGTTTCGTCACCCGCATCGGCACGCTGGAATCCGGCGCTCGCCGCGAGGAAGTCGCCCGCATGCTGTCGGGCGCCCAGATCACCGACGAGGCCCGGGCCGCCGCGGACCGGCTTCTTTCAGTCTAGGGTGGGATATGAGCATTAGCGCTGAAATCGCTGTCGGGGAATTGACCCTCGAGCAGGCTGCGGAAGAATTGGCGCGCCTGGCCGCCGAGATCCACAAGCTCGACGTTGCCTATCACCAGAACGACGCGCCGCTGGTCTCGGATGCCGCCTATGACGCGCTGCGCCTCCGCAATGTCGAGATCGAGGCCCGCTTCCCCGAACTGGTGCGCGAGGACAGCCCGAGCCGCAAGGTCGGTGCCGCGCCCGCCGACGGGTTCGGCAAGGTGCGCCATGCCAAGCCGATGCTGTCGCTCGACAATGCCTTCAGCGACGAGGACGTGCAGGATTTCGACGGCAAGATCCGCCGCTTCCTCGGTTTGTCCGCCGAAGAGCCGGTCGAATATGTCGCCGAACCCAAGATCGACGGCCTGTCGATCAGCCTGCGCTATGAGAATGGCCGCTTCGTGCAGGGCGCCACGCGCGGCGACGGTGTCGAGGGCGAGGACGTCACCACCAATCTGCTGACGCTGAAGGACCTGCCCAAGACCCTGCAGGGCTCCGCTCCGGCGGTGCTGGAAGTGCGCGGCGAGGTCTATATGGCGCGCGCCGATTTCTTCCGCCTCAACGAGCAGCGCGCCGCGGCGGGTGAAAAGACCCTGTTCGCCAATCCGCGCAATGCGGCGGCGGGCAGCTTGCGCCAGCTCGATCCGGCGGTAACGGCGACCCGGCCTCTGTCGCTGTTCTGCTATGCCCAGGGCGAGATCGGCGAACCGGTCGGCGATACCCATTGGGAATTCCTGCAACGCCTGCGCTCCTGGGGCTTCACGGTCAATGAGCGTTCGACCGTCTGCAATAATGCGGCGGAATTGCTGGCCTTCTCCAGCACGCTGGGCACCGACCGCGCCGGTCTGCCCTATGACATCGACGGCGTGGTCTACAAGGTCAACCGCCTGGACTGGCAGCGCCGCCTGGGCCAGGTCAGCCGCAGCCCGCGCTGGGCTATCGCTCATAAATTCCCCGCCGAACGGGCGGTGACCCAGCTGCTCGAAATCCGCACCAATGTCGGCCGGACCGGCGCCATCACGCCCTACGCCGTACTGGAACCGGTGACGGTCGGCGGCGTGGTGGTCAGCCGCGCGACGTTGCACAATGAGGACGAGATCAAGCGCAAGGATTTCCGCGCCGGTGACTGGGTGGTGATCCAGCGGGCCGGCGACGTGATTCCCCAGGTGGTCGAGGTGGTGCGCGAGAAGCGCACCGCCGATCTGCCCGAATGGCACCCGAAGGACCATTGCGAGATCTGCGGCAGCCTGGCCGTGAAGCCGGAAGGCGAGGCGATCCGCCGCTGCACAGGCGGTCTCCAATGTGAAGCCCAGGTCGTCGAACGGCTGATTCACTTCGCGTCGCGCGATGCCTTCGACATCGAAGGCCTGGGCGAGAAGAACGTCGAGTTCCTGCATAAGAGCGGGCGCATCAAGTCGCCCGCCGACATCTTCACACTGGCCGAGCGCGAGAGCCGGCCGCAGCTGCTGCCACTGAAGAATCAGATGGGCTGGGGCGAGAAATCGGTCTCCAAGCTGTTTGACGCCATCGAGATGCGCCGCCGGATCGGGCTGGACCGCTTCATCTACGCGCTGGGCATTCGCCAGGTCGGCCAGGCAACCGCCCGGCTGCTGGCGCTGAACTATCACACGCTGATCAATTGGCGCGCGGCGATGGAAGAGGTGGCTGCCGATCCCGAAGGCGCGGCCCGCCAGCATCTGGTCTCGATCGACCAGATCGGCCCCTCGGTGGCCGATGATCTGGCCGCCTTCTTCAAGGAACCGCACAATTCGGCGGTGCTGGACGAGCTGCAGGCCCAACTGACCGTCGAGGATTTCGTCTCGACCGTCAGCGCCGATTCGCCGGTTGTCGGAAAGACCGTCGTCTTCACCGGCACTTTGGTCACCATGAGCCGCGACGAAGCCAAGGCCCAGGCCCAGGCGCTCGGCGCCAAGGTGGCGGGTTCCGTCTCGGCAAAAACCGACTATGTCGTGGCCGGCGCCGAAGCGGGCTCGAAGCTCAAGAAAGCCGAGGAATTGGGCGTTACTGTGCTGACCGAAGAGGACTGGAAAGCGCTCATCCAGTGAGCAGGCGCAGCACAGCGAAAGCTTGACCTTCCGTCATCATGAATCGTTATGATGAGGCCTCAGGGGGCGAGTCCCCTCAAGCCTAGGGAGGCACGACGATGATCGTTCGTACCATTCTCAAAAGCAAACCCAGCGCAGACATAGCGACCATCGTGCCTGGCCAGAAGGTCAGTGACGCCGCCAAGCTGCTCGACCAATGGAGGATCGGCGCCCTGGTGGTGGTGGACGACCAGCGGTCGCTGGCCGGTATCCTGTCCGAGCGCGACATCGTGCGCGGATTGTCCCGTCATGGCCCGGGTGTGATGGACATGCAGGTCGGCCAGCTGATGACCGCCGACGTGCTGACCTGCACGCCGGAGGAGAGCATCGAAGACGTGATGGGAACCATGACGGCCAACCGCATCCGCCACCTGCCGGTGCTGGAAGGCGGTCGGCTGGCCGGCATCATCACGATCGGCGACGTGGTCAAGGCGCGCCTCGAAGAGACCGCCCTGCAGGTCGACAGCCTGCGCGAATATGTGATGAGTGCCCATTAGCCGACCTTGACGCGGCCGGCCAGACCATGAGATGTTTCCAAAATGGAAACATGACGGAGCCGGTTGGCCATGGCTGAGGACAAATCCAAGACCGATCTGCTAGGCTATTCGGGACCTTGGGGGGATGCGAAGCCGGGCGATGTATTGCCCGGCTTCTCGACCGATCCGGAACAGCGCCAGCGCGACCTCGAAGCCGCCGAACAGCGCCAGGTTCAGCGCGACATCATCGGCGATCAGATCGCCAAAATCAGCACACGGCTCGGCGAGGCTTGGGACCGGGGCGACGATGAACTCGCCGAGAAACTCCTCGAAGAACAGCACAGGCTGACCCTTCTGCGGCAGTCGATCTGATGAGCGATCGTCTGCCGCCCCCGCGGCACGAGGCGATCCGCAAAGCGATTGGCCGGGCTCATCTCCAACTTTCCCAGCCTCGGGACAAGCCCCGGGCGATCATCATCGCCGGTCAGCCCGGAGCGGGGAAAACCGCTTTCACCGAAGCCGCTCAGGCCGAGTTGGCCGATAAAGGAGGCTCGGTCGTGATAGACCCCGATGCGTTGCGCGAGCGGCATCCGGGTTACGAGCCATTTCTCCACCAAAACGACAAGACCGCCGCCGAGCGCGTCCATCCCGACGCCAGCCAATGGGCCAAGGAATTACGGCAGGATGCCATCGAAGGCCGGCGGAATATCGTTCTCGATGCGACCCTCAACGATAAGGACAAGGCGCGCGAACTACTTGGGCAATTGCGCGGCGCCGGCTATCAGATCGAGGTGCGGGCGCTGGCCGTGCATCAGCGCGACAGCCGCCAGGGTATCCAGGCCCGCTACGAGAATGCCCGGGAAGCGGGGAGCCCGGCGCGCTGGGTGCCGGATGCCATTCACGACGAGGCCTATAAGGGGATGCCGGTCGCGGTCGGCCATATCGAACATAACGGCCTGGCCGACAAAGTGACCGTCATGCGGCGTGACGGCACGGCGATCTACCGGAACGACCGGGCGGCCTCCGCCACCAGCGGCCTGTCGCAGATCGCGCTGCTGGCGGAGCGGGGGCGCGATCCGACCGAAGCGGAAAAACTTCGCCATCTGCGCGGCTGGGACAAGATCCATGCCCAGATGCGCGAGCGCGGCGCCGGCAGCGGCGATTTGGCCAGGATTTCCGACTATCGCCGGGAAGCCCATGCGATGCTGAAGGCGCCGCAATCCCAGGAGGTTTCCCCGGGCCGCGCGGAGGCGGTTCCCACACCCGGCGCGGAATCGGTCCAGGCTCTGGCCATGGCGCAAAAAGCCCGTCTGGAGGAATGGGGCCGGCGCAGCCGGTGACGTGCCTCCATTGAAATGTGGCAAGCGGCACGGGGACAGGTTAAACCTAGGCGTATGAATGGAGAGGTTCTGTTGCTGTCGGCGGCTTTGCTGCTGGCGGCTGTTCCCGTTGCCCAAGCCGCCGATTGCACTCAGCCCCCCGCCGCCGGCGTGGATTGGCAGCGCTGCTCGTTCGATCGCCGCGACCTGCCGGGGCAGGATCTGGAGGGAGCGCGGCTGACCGACGCCAGTTTCGAGCGCGCCGATCTGCATGGCGCCGATCTGGCCGGGGTTCAGGCCACCCATGCCAAATTCATCAGCGCGTCTTTAGGCAAGGCGCGTCTCGATAACGGCAATTTCGCCGAAGCCGATTTCACCAAGGCCGATTTGTCCGGTGCCAGCCTCAAGGATGCCGATCTGCGCCGTGCGCGGTTCTTCCGCGCCAATCTGCGCGGGGCAGACCTGTCCGGCGCGCGCACCGACGGCGCCGATCTGCTCAATGCCGACTTGTCCGGCGCCCGCTGGAGCGACGGACGGCGCATCTGCGCCGAAGGCTCGACGGGACAATGCGAATGAACACCCTGCCATCCCTCTCCGCTATCGAAGAAAGTTTCGACGATGCGGTTCGCCGCGGCCATGCCGCCCTGCATCTGCTTGCCGAGGCGCGCATCCCGCCGACACCGGCGCGTTTCGCTGTCGCCTATGCGCATCATCTGGGGGCGATTCCCGATCTGTCCCTGGCGATCAAGCGGCTGATCGCCCATGACCGGCTGAACGCCGAGGCGGTCGACGAATTCTATCACCAGTTCCTCGCCTCCGATCCCAACCAGGCCGAAATCGACGCGGCCAGCCGCAAGATTCAGAGCGCGGTGGGCGATGTGGCACAGCAGATCGGCAGCTCGAGCCGCAGCCATCAGGCTTTCGCCGAGGGGCTGGAGGGCTTCGCCGGGGCCCTGTCATCGGGCCATGTCACCGCCGGCCTGACCGACCAGATGCTGTTGCTGACCCGCGAAGTCGAGCGCGACCATAAGCAATTGCAGGACCGGCTGAGCGACACGGCGCGCGAGCTGGACACCCTGCGCGGCCAGCTCGACAGGCTCGAGCGCGAGGCGCGCCGCGACGCGCTGACCGGAATCGGCAACCGCGCCCAGTTCGACCGCCAATTGCGGGCCGCGGTCGCCCGGGTCAAGCGGGACAATGAGCCGCTGTGCCTGATGATGATCGACATCGATCACTTCAAGCGTTTCAACGACATGTATGGCCACCAGATGGGCGATCAGGTGTTGAAGCTGGTGGCGCATCAGCTGGCCCTGGTCGGTGGCGAGAACCATCAGCCGGCGCGCTATGGCGGCGAGGAATTCGCCCTCATCCTGGCCGGCGCCGACCTGGCCGAGGCGGGCGAGCTGGCCGAGACGCTGCGCGGCAAGGTCGAAGGCCGCAAGGTGGTCAACCGCCGCACCGGCGAGACGCTGGGCAAGGTGACCCTGTCGATCGGCGTGACGCGCTTCCGCGAGGGCGAGTCCGCAGCTGAACTGGTGCACCGCGCTGACGAAGCGATGTATCGCGCTAAAGGAAATGGCCGCAACTGCGTTGTGGTCGACCAGCCGTCATGAGTGATCCGTTCGATCTTTCCGAGGACCCTCTGCCGCCGGCGCAGATGGGCGGGGCGATGCCGTGGCTGAACGGGCTGAACCCCGAGCAGTTGGAAGCGGTGCAGGCCACCGAGGGCCCGGTGTTGGTGCTGTCCGGTGCCGGAACCGGCAAGACCCGCGTACTGACCACCCGCCTGGCGCATATCCTGCTGACCGGCAAGGCCAAGCCGTGGAACATCCTGGCGGTGACCTTCACCAACAAGGCCGCGCGCGAAATGCGCGAGCGCGTCGGCGCCCTGGTCGGCGCCGCCGCCGAGCAGATCTGGCTGGGCACGTTTCATGCGCTAGGCGTGCGCCTGCTGCGCCGTCACGCGGCGCTGGTCGGTCTGGAAACCAATTTCACCATCCTCGATACCGACGATCAGCTGCGTCTCTTGAAGCAGGTGATGGAAGCCGAGGGCATCGACACCAAGCGCTGGACGCCGCAATCGGTGATGGGCGTGATCCAGCGCTGGAAGGATCGCGGGCTCGGGCCCGATCAGGCCAGCGGTAACGATGCGGGCGATCTGGCCGGCGGCAAGGTGCTGGGCATCTATCGCCTCTATCAGGAACGTCTTCTGACGCTGAACGCCTGCGATTTCGGCGATCTGCTGCTGCATTGCCTGACCCTGATGCAGAACCCGGCCAACCGCGATCTGCTGTCGGAATTGCAGCGCCAGTTCCGCTACATCATGGTCGACGAGTACCAGGACACCAACGTCTCGCAATATCTGTGGCTGCGCCTTCTGGCCCAGCATCACAAGAACATCTGCTGCGTCGGCGACGACGACCAGTCGGTCTATAGCTGGCGCGGCGCCGAGGTCGAGAACATCCTGAAGTTCGAGCGCGACTTCAACGGCGCCAAGGTGATCCGCCTGGAAGCCAATTACCGCTCGACCCCGACCATCCTGGCGGCGGCCTCGCATCTGATCGCCCACAATGCCGGCCGCCTCGGCAAGACGCTGCGGCCGGGCCGCAAGGACGCCGAATCCGGCGCGCCGATCATGGTGCGCGGCCTGTGGGACGGCGAGGACGAGGCGCGCTGGGTGGTCGAGGAGATCGAGGCACTGCATCGCGGCGGGTCGTCGCTGTCGCAGATCGCCATCCTGGTGCGCGCCGGCTTCCAGACCCGCGAATTCGAAGAACGCCTGGTCACCACCGGCGTACCTTACAAGGTGGTCGGTGGCCTGCGCTTCTATGAACGTCAGGAAATCCGCGACGCGCTGGCCTATTTCCGCGTGGTGATGCAGCCGGCCGACGATCTCGCCTTCGAGCGCATCTTCAACCTGCCCAAGCGCGGCCTGGGCGATGCGGCGCTGCAGAGCGTGCATCTGCTGTCGCGCCATCAGGGCGTTTCTTTGTTCGAGGCGGCGCGGCGCATTTCGCAGACCGACGAGCTGACGCCCAAGGCGCGCAGCACCCTGGCCCGCCTGGTGCAGGATTTCGACCGTTGGCGCGGCCTGGTTCCCAACATGGACCATGCCGAACTGGCCGCGACCATCCTCGATGAATGCGGCTACACCGCCATGTGGCAGAAGGAAAAGACCCCCGACGCCCAGGGGCGCTTGGAAAACCTCAAGGAACTGGTCGCGGCGCTCGAGGAATATGAGAGCCTGGCGACCTTCCTCGAACATGTCAGCCTGGTGATGGAGAATGACGACAAGGCCCAGCTGGACCGCGTCGTGATCATGACCCTGCACGGCGCCAAGGGCCTCGAATTCGACAATGTCTTCCTGCCCGGCTGGGAGGAGGGCGTGTTCCCCCATGCCCGCGCCATCTCGGAATCCGGCGCCAAGGGCCTGGAGGAGGAACGTCGTCTCGCCTATGTCGGCCTGACCCGCGCCCGGAAGCGAGTGTTCGTTTCCTATGCCGCCAACCGGCGCATCTATAACCAGTGGCAGACCAGTCTGCCGTCGCGCTTCACCGCCGAACTGCCCGAAGCCCAGGTCGACCGTCTGGCTGAGCGCGGCGTGTTCGGCGGCGTGCCCGAGCAGGCCAATGCCTGGGCGCAGGATTGGGGTTCGGTAACGCGCGGATTGCCGCGCGGCGAATCCCCCTCGGTCAAGTCGCCGTCGGGCGCTTTCGCCGTGGGCAGCCGGGTGTTCCACCAGAAATTCGGCTATGGACGGGTGATGGCGGTGGACGGCAACAAGCTCGACGTCGCCTTCGACAAGGCCGGCGACAAGAAAGTCATCGACAGTTTCGTGCAGGAGGCGTGAGGTGGGGAAGAATCACCCCGACATCTGGCGGGTCAAGCTCGTCGTCAAGCTGCCGGCGCTGGAAGCCTGCGAAGCCGCCCTGGATGGCGTGGTCGAGGTCAGCTCGTGGTTCCTCGATGACCCGGATGCCGACGAAACCGACGAAAATACCGATTGGTGTCTGGAAGGCTTCGCCCGGGTCGCCCCCGACCGCGCCAGCCTGGATGCGGCCCTGGCCGTCGCCGCCGCCTCGGTCGGCGCGCCGCCGCCGGTGATGATCATCGACCAGATGCCGGATACCGATTGGGTGCTGGCCTCCCTGCGCGATTTTCCGCCGATCTCGGCCGGGCGTTTCTTCGTGCATGGCTCGCACTATGACGGGGAAATCCCCTCGGGCCGCATCGCGCTGAAGGTCGATGCCGGCACCGCTTTCGGCTCGGGCGAGCACGCGACCACACGCGGCTGTCTGCTGGCGATCGACGGTCTGCTGCGCCGGCGCAAGATCCGCCATGGGCTGGATCTCGGCTGCGGCTCCGGCATTCTCGGCATCGCTCTGGCCAAGGCGACGCGCCGCAAGGTGATGGCCGCCGACATCGATCCCACCGCGGTCAAGGTCGCCAAGCGCAATGCCGCCAGCAATGGCGTCGCGCCCTATTTCTCGGTGGTGCCCAGCCCGGGTTACCGCCATCCCGCCATCGGGCGCGGACGGCCTTACGACCTGATCCTCGCCAACATCCTGGCGCGTCCGCTGGTGTCGATGGCGCACGATCTCGGCAAGCATCTGGCACCGGGCGGCCATGCCGTGCTGGCCGGCTTGCTGGTGCGTCAGGAGCGCATGGTGATGGCGGCGCACAAGCTGCAGGGCCTGACCCTGGTGGCGCGCATCCGCATCAATGGCTGGGCGATCCTGGTGCTTACGAAGGGACCAGCCACTGCAGATGTGTTCCGCCTTGGCAGCCGAGGCGTTCATGCAGCAGGGGCAGCAGAGAGCCCATCTGCTCGTCCAGCTGCCATGGCGGATTGATTACCGCCAGGCCGCTGCCGTTCAGCTTGGTTTCGTCCGTGGGCTCGCGCAGCATCAGCTCGGAGGTCAGGCAGGGCTTGCCGAAATTGACCAGCTCGTCGGTGAAGCGGGCAACCTCGGCCGGTGATTTGATCGGATACCACAGGGCATAAATGCCGGTCGGCCAGCGGCGCAGCGCTTCGCCCAGGCCCTTGATCATGCGCTGGAATTCGTCGCGCACCTCGAAAGGCGGATCGACCAGCACCATGCCGCGACGTTCCTTGGGCGGCAGGCAGGCTTTCAGCGCCTGATAGGCGTCTTCCTCGCGGATGGTGACCTGGCGGTCGCGCTTGAACAAGGCGCGCACCGTCGCGGCATCCTCGGGATGCAGCTCGACCAGGGTCATGCGGTCGTCATCGCGCAGGCTGCCGCGGATCAGGCAGGGCGAGCCGGGATAGAAGCGCAGGGCGCTGTCTTCATTCTCGGCCCGGACAAGGCGAAGATAAGACTCCAGCAGCGGATGGTCGGGACCCGCCAGCAGCCTGGCGATGCCGTGCTCGAACTCGCCGGTCTTGCCCGCTTCGACGCCGGACAGGTCGTAGCGGCCGATCCCGGCATGGGTGTCGAGCACATGGAACGGCGTTTCCTTGCGGCGCAGATGGGCCAGCAGCAGGGTCAGCACGGCATGCTTGTGGACGTCGGCGAAATTTCCGGCGTGATAGGCGTGGCGGTAATTCATGCCGGGGACTTATCACGGAACGGCAACATTCGGCAGCGGAATCGGTGTGGACACGAGCCGCCGGGCCGGGGAACAATGCGCCCGTGTCCCCGATGCGCGCCAAGATCCTGATCCTCCTGCTGGCCCTGCTGTGTCAGGCGGCCCATGCCGGAGACTGGACGATCTGCGTCGATAGCAACGATTGGGGTGTCTACACCTATCCCGATCATGACGGCAGCCTGCAGACCCTGATGCGCTCGGCCGCCGAACAGCTGGGCGGCGAGGTCCATTTCGTCGCCTATCCCTGGCGGCGCTGCGAGCTGATGGCCGAGAAGGGCGAGGTGGACGGGCTGCTGGCGGTTCCGTGGACCGCTCTGTCCAGGGACCGCTTCGTCTTTCCGATGCGGGAAGCGAGAGCGGACACGGCGCAGGCCGTGTCGGTGGTCGACCTGGTTTTCCTGCAGCGGGCCGGCGGCGGCGCGTCCTGGGACGGGCGGACCCTGCGGGGGCTGACCGGCCGTGTCGCCCACGTACAGGGCTATGCCGAACTGGGGGGCGCCCTCGATGCTTTGGGCATTCCGACCAGCGACGACTACAAATCCGACATGCTGGATGTAAGGGCTCTGCTGGCGGGACGGACCAATGTCATCGCCACCTATGCGGAATCGGCCGACCTGCTGCTGACCATGCCCGATCTGTCCGGGCGTCTGGCCCGCGTCGGACCGCCTTTCGCGCGCCTGGCCTATTATGTGGCGTTCGGCAAGGAGGTCTATGAGGCCCGGCATGCGGAGATCGATGCGCTGTGGCACGAGATCGCCGACAGGCGCCATGGCGGGGGCTATTCGGGCACGGGCCTACGTTGAACACTGGACAGCGGCACAGGCGGGATCAAAGATGACATGATCCATGCGTGCGATATTGCTCTTTTTATTGCTGATCCTGGCCTCCGCGGCTTCGGCGCGGGATTTCCACCTATGCGTCGATTCCAACCAATGGGCGCCCTATACCTATCCCGACCATGACGGGGTTCTGCAGCGGCGCGTGCGCGAGGCGGCGTCCCGCCAGGGCGATCGGGTGACCTTCGTCGCCCTGCCTTGGCTGCGCTGCGAGGCGATGGTGGAGAACGGTTCCCTCGACGGGGTGCTGGCCCTGCCGGGGCTGCCGTCGAAACTCGAACAATTCGCCCTTCCGCTGGCGCATGGCCGGATCGATGAGGACCGTGCGGCGGGCGTAGGCGAGCTGGTGCTGGTGCGGCGGGCCGAGAGCGATATCCAATGGGATGGAAAGCGTCTGATCGGGCTGCGGGGCAAGGTCACCTATGCGTTGGGCTATGACGGGATCGCCGGCCGGCTCGCGGAACTGGGCATCCCCAACAGCTGCGACTACCGGTCCGACGCGCAGAACGTCATGGCGCTGCTGGCGGGCCGCACCAACGTGATCGCGATCTATAGCGAAAATGCGGCGACGCTGACCGAGATGACCACCCATAAGGACAAGGTCGTGGTCCTTACGCCGCCGCTCGGCCATGTACCCTTCTATCTGGCCTTCAACAAGGCCTTCTATGCCGGCGAGCATGACCGGGTCGAGAGACTGTGGACCGGCTTGTCCGAGCTGCGCGAAGCCGATTGACCGGGCGGCCTCGCGGGCTATACTGCGCCTCTGAACAAACGGAGAACATTGGTGAGCGACATCCTGACCATCGCCATTCTGGCCGTCTGCGTGCTGCAATTGCTGGCGGTCGGAGCCCTGTTCCTGCGTCAGGGCGGCGATCGCGACGCGGCCGAACGCCAGGAGCGCCGCCTGAAGGAGGATCTCGCCGCCGCCCGCGAGGAGGCAACCCGTGCTGCGCGGGGCCTGCGCGAAGAGGTCTCGACCACGCTCACCTCGCTCTCGGACCTTCAGAAGACCACGTTGGACGGCCTGTCCGGCCAGATGGCGCGTCTCGGCCAGACGGTCGAGCAGCGTCTGACCAAGCTGCAGGAGGATAACGGCCAGCGCCTCGAGCAGATGCGCCAGACCGTCGACGAGAAGCTGCAGGGCACGCTGGAGAAACGGCTGGGCGAATCGTTCAAGCTGGTC
>JAJPHO010000139.1 GCA_021325215.1 Alphaproteobacteria bacterium | reverse complement strand
GCATTAGGGTGCGTCCGCGCCAGATGGCCGGATGGCCGCTCCGTGGGAAACCATGGGGAGGAAAGTCCGGGCTCCACGGAAATATGGTGCCGGATAACGTCCGGCGGGGGCGACCCTAGGGAAAGTGCCACAGAGAGCAGACCGCCTGCCTGCGGGCCGGTAAGGGTGAAAGGGTGCGGTAAGAGCGCACCGCGCGACCGGCAACGGAAGCGGCATGGTAAACCCCACCAGGAGCAAGACCAAGTAGGGGCGGTGCGCCGGTTCGCCGGCGAGACGCATTTCCGCGTTGCCGCCCGGGTCGGTCGCGTGAGGCGTCCGGTAACGGGCGTCCCAGATGAATGGCCATCCAGCCCCGTTCGCGGGGTGGACAGAACCCGGCTTACAGGCCATCTGGCGCGTATTTTTCAACCTCTCTCCCACTCCATGAAATCCCAAAGTCACCAATCCGGGAACAAACTCGGAACGGGCCTAACTGGAATTGTCAGCACTTCTACTTAAGGTGCTGTCAAAAATGAAATTTCCCCATTCTTCGATACTTATCCACAACCCCATCCAACCCGTGAGAATCCGCCGTTTTCCCATTGTTTTACTATGTGATTCCGTTGACGCCCATGAAATCCCATGGTATCCCATATTTACCCAACATTAACGTTGGGCGTGCTCCGGGAAGGGATGAGGGCGGGATACGAGATGGGGCTGTTTCTTGGCACCCACATCAACAAGGTAGACAAGAAGGGGCGGGTATCCGTTCCCTCGCAGTTCCGCCTTGCCCTCTCGGATCAGTCCTTCCAGGGAATCGTGCTGTATCCGTCGCTGGCCCATGACGGCGTCGCCGAGGGCAGCGGCATGTCCTTCCTCGAAGAGCTGGCAGCCGCCACCGCCAGCCAGCTCGATGTCTTTTCGGACGAGCAGGACGATCTCGCCACCATCATCTACGGCAGCTCGGTGCAGCTCCCCATCGACGGCGACGGCCGCGTGGTTCTGCCCGAAGCGATGATTTCGCATATCGGCATCGCCGAGCAGGTCGCCTTCGTCGGCAAGGCCAAGCGCTTCCAGCTGTGGCTGCCCGACGCCTATGCGGCGCACGAGGCGGAGGCCAAGGCCCGCCTGCGCGCCAACAAGCCGAAGCTGATCCTCCAGAAGCCGGAGGGATCATGAGCAACCAGAGGCCGCACATCTCCGTTCTGCTGGAGGAAGTGGTGACGGCTTTGGCGCCCCGGGACGGCGCCATTTTCGTTGATGGCACCTTCGGCGCCGGCGGCTACTCCACGGCTTTGCTCGATGCCGCCAAGTGCCGCGTGTTCGGCATCGACCGCGATCCTTCCGCGGTGGTGACCGGCCGCGAGCTGGCCAAGCGCTATGACGGCCGTTTCGACATTCTCGGCGGGCGCTTCGGCGACATGGAGAGCCTGCTGGCGGAAAAGGGCGTGACCTCGGTCGATGGCGTGACTCTCGATCTCGGCGTCTCCTCGATGCAGATCGACCAGGCCGAGCGCGGCTTCTCGTTCCAGAAGGACGGTCCGCTCGACATGCGCATGGAGAGCAGCGGTCCGTCCGCCGCCGATCTGGTGAACAGCCTGCCTGAAGCCGAGCTGGCCGACATTCTGTGGCGCTATGGCGAAGAGCGTCATTCGCGCCGCCTCGCCCGCGCCATCGTCACCGACCGCAAGGCAACCCCGTTCAACACCACCCGCCAGCTTGCCGAGCTGGTGCGCCGCGTCGTTCCTTCCTCGAAGGACGGCATCGATCCCGCCACGCGGACGTTCCAAGGTCTGCGCATCGCCGTCAATGACGAGCTGGGGGAGGTCGAGCGCGGCCTTGCCGCCGCCGAGCGCCTGTTGGCGCCCGGCGGGCGGCTGGCTGTGGTGTCGTTCCATTCGCTGGAAGACCGGCTGGTCAAGGACTTCCTCAAGGGCGGCAGCGGCCTGGCCGCCCGTCCCAGCCGCCATCTGCCGGACGTCGCGGGCGAGGTTGCCCGCTTCCGCCTGATCAGCAGGAAGCCGATCGTCGCCGGCGCCGCCGAGCTGGCCGCCAATCCGCGGTCGCGCTCGGCCAAGCTGCGCGTCGCGGAAAAGCTGGGAGAAGCGGCATGATGCGCGCCGCCACCTTCCTGTGGGCGCTGCTGGCCACCATCGCCGGGGCCGGTTTGTTCCTGCTGAAATACCAGGTCCAGGCCGAAGAGCGTCACCTGCGCGAAGTGCGCAAGGACATCGTCGGCACCGAGCAGTCCATTCATGTGCTGAAGGCCGAATGGAGCTATCTCAACGACCCGCTGCGTCTGCGCGAACAGGCCGAACGCCATCTCGCCATGCACCCGATGCGCGCCAATCAGATGGTCTCGGTGGAAAGCGTGCCGATGATCGGCGACGGTTTGTATCAGCCGCCCGGCCTGCAGCCGATGAAGAAGGACCCGTCGGTCGGCCGTAAGCCCGAAGCGAGGAAATCCGCCGCCCCGGCGCCGGCTCCGGTGAAGAAGCCTGCTTCCACGGCGCGCACCATGACGGCCAAGGCCGAGAAGCCCCATGGGACGAATAAAGCGGCGCATGGCCATACCGAAGTTGCCAATGCGAGGCTGCGGCCATGACCCGCTTCCTCGACAGGGTCCAGGGTTCGCGCCGCGGCGGCGAGACCTTGCATCTCGACGGCGAGCGTAACCGCGCGCTGGAGACCGGCCGTAACCGCCTGCTGGTGACCGGCGCGATGTTCGTGCTGGCCTTCGCGGTGATCTCGGGCCGTCTGGTCGAAGTGACGTTGTTCAAGGGCAGCGCCAATGCCGCTCCGCATATCGCCAAGTCGTCGGCGGATATCGGCGTCGAGCGCGCCGACGTGGTCGACCGCAACGGCGTGCTGCTGGCCACCAGCCTGCCGACCGTTTCGCTCTACGCCCATCCCAAGGAGATCGGCGACAAGGCCGACGCCGCGCGCAAGATCGCCTCGGTTCTGACCGACATGTCGGCTTCGGACGTGCAGGGCAAGCTGCGCGAAAGCCGCGCCTTCATCTATCTGCGCCGCAACCTGACCCCGCGCCAGGAATACGACATCAATGCGCTGGGTATCCCCGGTCTCTATTTCGAGAAGGGTGAAAAGCGCATCTATCCGCAGGGCGAGCTGACCGCCCATGTGGTCGGGCTGACCGATCTCGACAATAAGGGCATCGCCGGCATTGAACGGTCGGAAGAGCGCGAGCTGAAGGGCCGCCACGAGCCGCTGCGCCTGTCGATCGACGTGCGCGTGCAGACCATCCTCCGGAACGAGCTGGTCAAGGCGGTCACCGATTTCAGCGCCGTCGGCGCCACCGGCATGGTGATGGATGTGCGCACCGGCGAGCTGGTCGCCATGGCGTCGCTGCCCGACTTCAACCCGAACTATCTCAGCTCGGCGACGCCCGAGGCGATGTTCAACCGCGCCACCCTGGGCGTCTACGAGATGGGCAGCACCTTCAAGCTGTTCAACACGGCGGCGATGCTGGATGACGGCGTCGGCACCCCGACCTCGACCTTCGACGTCACCCATCCGCTGGAATTCGCCGGCTTCACCATCCACGACACCCACTCGCTGAACAAGTGGGCGACCATGTCCGAGATCCTGATCGAATCCTCGAACATCGGCTCGGCCCGCATGGCGATGGAACTGGGCATCGACCGCCAGCGCGAATTTCTCGGCCGCATGGGCCTGCTGCGTCCGGCCTCGGTCGAACTGCCCGAAATCGGCGCGCCGCTGATCCCCAATCCCTGGCGCGAGATCAATTCGATGACCATCGCCTTCGGCCATGGCATGGCGGTGACGCCGCTGCAGATGGTCACCGGCGTTTCGGCGCTGGTGAATGGCGGCGAGTTCCATCAATCCACCCTGCTGGCCCATGCCGATGGCGAGGCGATCCCGGCGACCCGCGTCGTCAAGCGCCAGACCTCCGAGCAGCTGCGCCAGATGATGCGCCTGGTGGTCAGCGAAGGCACCGGCGACACCGCCGACGTGCCCGGCTATCAGGTCGAAGGCAAGACCGGCAGCGCGGAAAAGAGCGGCGCCGGCGGCTATCGCCGCAAGGCTCTGCTGTCCTCGTTCATCGCCACCTTCCCGGGCAACGACCCCCGCTATGTCGTGCTGGTGATGATCGACGAGCCCAAGGGCACCAAGGCGACCTACGGCCTGATCCAGGCGCATTGGAACGCCGCGCCCGCCGTCGGCCACATCATCGCCCAGATCGGTCCGTTGTTGGGCCTGACCCCGTCGCCGGTCGATTACGACGAACCGAAGAAGCCGGCCCTGGCGGTCAATGCCGTCGCCAAGGGGGCCAGCCTTGCCGAGGTTGAGTGACATGCTGGGCCACAGCCTCACCCCCGATCCGGAAATCGCCGGATTGACCGCGGATTCCCGCGCGGTGAAGCCGGGCGACCTGTTCGCGGCTCTGCCCGGCGAAAAGGTCGATGGCCGCACGTTCATCGGCGACGCCATCGCGCGCGGCGCCGTGGCCGTGCTGGCGCCGTCCGGCACGGTGCTGGAAGACGGCAAGGCCGTCCTGGTCACCGACGACAATCCGCGCCGCCGCTTCGCCCTGATGGCCGCCAAATTCTTCGGTCGCCAGCCGGCGACGATGGTTGCCGTCACCGGCACCAACGGCAAGACCTCGGTCGCCAATTTCACCCGCCAGATCTGGGCGGCGCTGGACCTGGCGGCCGCCAGCTTCGGCACCATCGGCCTGGTCTCGCCCAGGCGCAGCGAAGTCGGCACCCTGACCACGCCCGATCCGGTGGCGCTGCACCGCCTGCTGGCCGAGCTGGCCGACGAAGGCGTCACCCACGCCGCCTTCGAAGCCTCCAGTCACGGCCTCGACCAGTACCGCCTCGACGGCGTGTCGCTGTCGGCGGCGGCCTTCACCAATTTGACCCGCGATCATCTCGATTATCACGGCGACATGGATGGCTATTGGAAGGCCAAGCGCCGCCTGTTCGATACGCTGCTGCCCGAATCGGGCGTCGCCGTGGTCAATGCCGATTCCGAGCAGGCCGAGGATTTGAAGGCCCTGGCGCAGGAACGCGGACAGCGTTTCATCGGTTTTGGCGCCGTGGGCGACGATATCCGCATTCTCAAAGTGTCCCCGGCTGCCGCCGGCCAGGAAATCAGCCTGTCGGTGATGGGCCGCCGTTACGATCTGCTGCTGCCGCTGGCCGGCGACTTCCAGGTTTCCAACGCCGTCTGCGCGCTGGGCCTGACGATTGCCACCGGCGCCGACGTGCATCTGGCCACTCTGGCGCTGGAAAAGCTTGAGGGCGTGCCCGGCCGCCTGCAGCTGGTGGCGCAGAACGTCAAGGGCGCGGCGGTCTATGTCGATTACGCCCATACCCCGGACGGTCTGGAAACCGCACTGCGCGCCTTGAAGCCGCACACGAAAAATCGCCTGATCGCCCTGTTCGGCTGCGGCGGTGACCGCGATCCTGGCAAGCGTCCGATGATGGGCGCCATCGCCGCGCGCCTGTCCGATTACGCCATCGTCACCGACGATAATCCGCGCACCGAGGACGCCGCCTCGATCCGCGCCCAGGTGATGGCCGGCTGCCCCAATGCCGAAGAGATCGGCGACCGCCGCGCCGCCATCCGCGCCGCCATTGCCATGGCGCAGGACGGCGATGTGGTGGTGCTGGCCGGCAAGGGCCATGAAAGCGGCCAGATCGTGGGTTCGACCGTTCTCCCCTTCGACGACGCCGAAGAGGCCCGTCTGGCCGTGAAGGAGGGCGCATGACCCCTCTCTGGACCAGCGCCGAGACGCAGAAAGCCACCGGCGGCGAGGCTCGCGGTCCGGCCTGGCAGGCGTCCGGTGTTTCGATCGACAGCCGCACCGTGGCCAAGGGCGACCTGTTCGTCGCGCTGGCCGGCCCGAACCATGACGGCCACGACCATGTCGCCGGCGCCCTGGCGGCCGGCGCCGCCGCCGCGCTGGTCCACAAGATTCCGGAAGGCGCCGGGGCCAATGCGCCGCTGCTGCTGGTCGAGGATACGCTGGAAGCCTTGCGCGCCCTGGGTGCCGCTTCGCGCGCCCGGACCAAGGCGAAGATCATCGGCGTGACCGGCAGCGTCGGCAAGACCGGCACCAAGGAAATGCTGAAGCTGGCGCTGGGCGAGGCGACTACCCATGCCTCGGTCGGCAGCTTCAACAATCATTGGGGCGTGCCCCTGTCGCTGGCCCGCATGCCGGCCGCCAGTAAGAGCGCTGTGCTGGAACTCGGCATGAACCATGCCGGCGAGATCGCGCCGCTGACCGCCCTGGTCCGCCCCGACATCGCCATCGTCACCACGGTCGAGGCGGTGCATCTGGAATTCTTCGCCTCGACCAAGGAAATCGCCGAGGCCAAGGCCGAGATCTTCACAGGCGTGGTGCCGGGCGGCACCGCCATCCTGCCGCGCGACAATCCCTATTACGGCCTGCTGCGCGAGCGCGCCGAACAGGCGGGGATTTTCCGCTTCGCCACCTTCGGCACCCATATCGAGGCCGACGCCCGCCTGCTCGATTTCGCCGTGGTCCAGGACCAGACCCTGGTGTTCGCGCTGATCAAGGACAAGCCGATCTCCTATGCGATCGGCGTGCCGGGCCGTCCCTGGGCGATGAACAGCCTGGCCGTGCTGCTGGCCGCCGATGCGGCCGGCATCCCGATCGCCGAGGCGGCCGCCGCGCTGGCCAGGATGCATCCGCCCAAGGGCCGCGGCGAGCGCAAGATTCTACGCTGGGGCGAAGGCACCATTTCGGTCATCGACGAAAGCTACAACGCCAGCCCGGTCTCGGTGCGCGCCGCTTTGGCGACCCTGGGCAGCATGGAGCCGGGCAGGGGCGGCCGCCGCGTCGCCGTGCTGGGCGACATGCTGGAACTGGGCGAGCAGGGCCCGGCGCTGCATCGCGGCCTGGCCGAAACCATCAACCAGTTCGGCGTCGATCTGGTGTTCGCCGCGGGCCCTCTGATGGGCGGTTTATTCGACGCGCTGCAGGGCGAAAAAAAGGGCGGACATGCCCCGGATTCGTTGCAATTGGCCCCTATGGTCGCCGCCCTCGTGCGCGCTGGCGACGTGGTGATGGTCAAAGGCTCGGCGGGCAGCCGCATGGGCCGCGTGGTCTCCCATCTCGACGACCTGGCGACGCCGATGGCGCCGGTCGCAAACGGAAATTGAAAGGGGAACCCGTCCACCATGCTCTATAACCTGCTTTATCCCCTGGCTGATCAGTTCGCGCTGTTCAACCTGTTCAAGTACCTCACCTTCCGGACGGGCGGGGCGGTGCTGACCTCGATGATCTATGCCTTCTGGGCCGGTCCCTCGATGATCCGCTGGCTGCGCAAGAAGCAGGGCCATGGCCAGCCGATCCGCGACGACGGTCCGGAATCGCATCTGGTCAAGAAAGGCACGCCGACCATGGGCGGCCTGCTGATCCTGACCGGCCTGTGCCTGTCGGCGCTGCTGTGGGCCGATCTGTCCAACGCCTATGTGTGGATCGTGCTGATGGTGACCCTGGCTTACGGGCTGGTCGGTTTCGTCGACGATTTCATGAAAGTTTCCAAGCGTAATCCCAAGGGCCTGTCCGGCAAGGGCAAGCTGGTGGCGCAGATCATCGTCGGCCTGATCGCCGCGGTCCTGATCAACCGCCTGGAACCCGATCAGCTGAGCGGCGCCTTCGCCGTGCCGTTCCTCAAGAACGTGCTGGTCCAGCTGGGCTGGTTCTATCTGCCGGTTGCCGCCTTCGTGATGGTCGGCGCCTCGAACGCCGTCAACATGACCGACGGGCTCGACGGCCTGGCCATCGTGCCGGTGATGATCGCCTCGGGCGTGTTCGCGCTGATCTGCTATCTGGTCGGCCACGCCGTCTTCGCCAATTACCTGCAGATCCACCATGTGCCCGGCGCCGGCGAGCTGTCGGTGCTGTGCGGCGCCCTGGTCGGCGCGGGCTTGGGATTCCTGTGGTTCAACGCGCCGCCGGCCATGGTGTTCATGGGCGACACCGGCTCGCTGGCCATGGGCGGCACTTTGGGCGCCATCTCGGTGGTCACCAAGCACGAGATCGTGCTGGCCATCGTCGGCGGCCTGTTCGTGCTGGAAACCGTGTCGGTGATCGTTCAGGTCGCCTCCTTCAAGATGACCGGCAAGCGCGTCTTCCGCATGGCGCCGCTGCACCATCACTTCGAGAAGAAGGGCTGGGCCGAACCCACCGTCGTGATCCGCTTCTGGATCATTTCCGGCATCCTGGCCCTGGTCGGCCTCTCCACGCTGAAGCTGCGGTGACCATGGATAATCTCGCCTCCAGCTTCGACGGCAAGACCGTGGCGGTGATGGGACTGGGCAAGTCCGGCACCGCCTCGGCCCGCGCGCTCGCCGCCGCGGGAGCCCGCGTGCTCGCCTGGGACGACCAGGCCGAGGGCCGGGCGCAAGCCGAAGAGCTGGGCGTGACCCTGTACGACCTGACTTCCGCCGACTGGTCGAAGATCGACCTGCTGGTGTGGAGCCCGGGCATTCCGCACATCCATCCCCAACCGCATCCGGTGGCCGAGGCGGCGCGCGCCGCCGGGGTCAAGCTGGTGTGCGACATCGAGCTTTTGTGCGCGGCCAATCCCGGCGCCCGCGCCGTCGCCATCACCGGCACCAACGGCAAGTCGACGACCACCACCCTGACCGGCCATGTGCTGGCGGGACTGGGCTCGCCGCTGGCGGTGGGCGGCAATCTCGGCGTTCCCGCCCTCGATCTGCCGGCCCTCGGACTGGACGGCACCTATGTGCTGGAGCTGTCCTCCTATCAGCTGGAGCTGCTGGACCAGGCCCGCTTCGACGTCGCGGTGCTGCTCAACATCACCCCCGACCATCTGGCCCGCCATGGCGGCATGCCGGGCTATGTCGCGGCCAAGGCCTCGATGTTCGACCGTCTGCCGGCGGGCGGCACCGCCATCGTCGCGGTCGACGATCTGCACAGCGCGGAGATCCATCTCAAGCAATCGCACCGCAAGGATGTGGTGGTCCGCGCCATCTCGGCGGAAAAGTCGGTCAAAGGCGGCATCTATGCGCCGGACGGCATCCTGATCGACGACAGCGAAGGCAAGGCCATCGAAGTGATCGACCTGCGCAAGGTCGCCAGCCTGCCGGGCCGCCACAATTGGCAGAACGCTTGCGCCGCCTATGCCGCCGCCCGTGCCTGCGGCATGGAGCCTGCCGCCATCGCCCAGCGCCTGGCCACCTATCCCGGCCTGCGTCACCGGCAGGAACTGGTCGCCATCATCGACGGCGTCCGCTACGTCAATGACAGCAAGGCAACCAATGCCGACGCCGCCGAGAAGGCGATGGTCTGCTACGACCGCATCTATTGGATCGCCGGCGGCCAGGCCAAGGAAGGCGGCATCGAGAGCCTGTGTCCCCTGTTCCCCCGCGTGGTCCGCGCCTTCCTGATCGGCGAGGCGGCGGCGAGCTTCGCCGACACCCTGTCCGGTTCGGTTACCTATGAGATCTGCGGCACGCTGGATGCCGCCGTGCACCGCGCCCGCGACGTCGCTTTGTCCCATCCGGGCGAGGGCGCCGTGGTGCTGCTGTCGCCGGCCTGCGCGTCGTGGGACCAGTTCAAGAGCTTCGAACATCGCGGCGACGTGTTCCGCGACCTCGTCAACAGCCTGTCCGGTGAAAGGAGCGCGGCATGATTACGCTTGGCCGTACCGACCGCTCCGTGGTCGGCCGCTGGTGGTGGACCGTCGACCGCTGGAGCATGGCCGCACTTGCTCTGCTGGTGGCTATCGGCGCCCTGCTGATCATGGCGGCGTCTCCGGCGGTGGCCGAGCGCATCGGCGCCGAGCATTTCCACTTCATCCGCCGCCAGTTCGTCTTCGTGCCGCCGGCGCTGCTGACCATGTTCGGCGTGTCGCTGCTGTCGCCGAAAGCCGTGCGCCGCCTGGCCTGCATCGGCTTCATCTGCGCGGTGGTGCTGATGGCGGCGACCCTGATGTCGGGCCAGGAGATCAAAGGCGCGGCGCGCTGGGTCAGCCTGGGCGGCCTGTCGCTGCAGCCCTCGGAATTCGTCAAGCCGACCTTCGCCGTGGTGGTGGCCTGGATGTTCTCGACCCAGTCGACCCAGGAAGGCTTCCCCGGCAATCTGATCGCGCTGCTGCTCTATTTCCT
>JAJPHO010000011.1 GCA_021325215.1 Alphaproteobacteria bacterium | reverse complement strand
CCGACTGGCGCCGCGCCGGTCGTCCGGCGAAAACGCTGAGCCGGAGGCGATGCGTCATATAGGACTCTAGACACTCTTGCGACCTTACTGGGTCGCAAGAGTGTCTAAGGCGCATAGCGCTTCAGCAGCTTTTCGTACCGCCCGTCCTCCTTCATCTTGCGGAGCGAGGCGTCGAAAGCGTCGCGGATGGCGGTCATGTCGCGCTTGCGGGTGAAGGCCAGGAAGGTCGGCATCAGCTCGACCGCCGGCTCCACCCGCTCGATGGCGGCGCCCATGCCCGTCGCCTTTTCGGCGTGCTCCATCAGCTCGTTGGTCGAGAAGATGGCGTCGATCCGGCCGGCGGCAGCCATTTCCACCAGGCTCTCGGTGGTGTTGACCCGCTCGATCGAGGCAAACAGATGCTGGGCCTCCGCTTGAGCGAAGGCCTCGCCGTGATAGCTGCCATTGAGCAGGCCGATCCGTTTGCCCTTCAGCGCCTCGCTCCAATGGCGGGCATCGAAGCCATGGCCTTTGGCTACATAGAAACGCTCTTCGGCGACAAACAGCGGGACGTTGGAGAATAGGAAGGTCCGGTCACGCTCTGCGACGCGGTAGATGCTGAACAGGCCGTCGGTCTCGCCGTTGCGGACTTCCTCGAAACAGCGGGCCCAGGGCCGCACCCGGAACTCGATGCCCCATCCGGCCCCCGCCAGCGCCTCTTTCAGCACCTCGGCGAAAAAGCCCGACGGCACACCGTCGCGATATTCGAAATTACGCGATTTCGCGTCGCTCGCGAGGCTGAGCACCCGATCGTCGGCTTTGACACCGCCGACACCGGCCAGGACCAGAAGGAGGCCCGCCCCCGCTATCAATGCCGCCTTCATCCGCCCCCGTGCCCTCCTCTTCACGAAAGAGAATACAATGGAAGAAGAACGCCGGAAAGTTGCCCCCTTGACCTTCCCACGATGGGAAGGTCCATATCAGAGGACGAACACATTATTCGGAGTTTGAGTCCATGACGGTTCGCACCGTTGACGTCGCCATCGGCGGCATGACCTGCGCCGGCTGCGCGGCCCGCGTCGAGAAAGCGCTGAAAGCGGCGCCCGGCGTTGCTCTGGCCGAAGTCAACCTGGCCATGGCCCGCGCCCGGATCAGCGGCGACGAGATCAGTTTTGCCCGCGTCGCCGACGCCGTGCAGCGGGCCGGCTATCACGCCTATCCCCTGTCCCAGGCCGAAGAGGCGGAGAAGAATGATGGCGGCCGCGAGGCGGCGCTGGCGATCCTGCTGGCTTTGCCGCTGGTGCCGATGGCCTTGCCCGGCTGGCTGCAATTAATCCTGGCGACCATCGTCCAGTTCGGGCTCGGCTGGCGTTTTTACCGCGCCGGCTGGCATGCCGCCAAGGCGCTGTCGGGCAATATGGACCTGCTGGTCGCGCTTGGCACCAGTGCCGCCTGGGGTCTCAGCACCTGGATGCTGTTTTCCGGCCATGAAGCGCATCTCTATTACGATTCCTCGGCGGTGGTGATTGCCCTCGTGCTGCTCGGCAAATGGCTGGAGGCGCGGGCCAAGCGCCAGGCCGGCCAGGCGATCCGCGCATTGTCGGCGCTGCGCCCGGAAACCGCGCTGGTGCGCCGCGACGGCGTCGATCAGGAACTGCCGCTGACGAAAATCAAGCTGAACGACCTGGTGGTGGTGAAGCCGGGCGAGCGCATCGCCGTGGACGGCATCGTGGTCGAGGGCGAGTCCCAGGCCGACGAATCGCTGCTGACCGGCGAGTCCCTGCCGGTGGCGAAGAAGATCGCGGACAAGGTGATCGGCGGCTCGGTCAATGGCGACGGGCTGCTGGTGGTGAAGACCGCGGCGCTTGGCGCGGAAAGCACGCTGTCGCGCATCGTCCGGCTGGTCGAAAGCGCGCAGATGGCCAAGGCGCCGATGCAGCGCCTGGCCGACAAGGTTTCCGCTTGGTTCGTGCCGGCGGTATTGGTGGCCGCCGCCCTCACCCTGGCCGGCTGGCTGCTGTCCGGCGCCGGCTTCACCGATGCCGCCATCGATGCGGTGGCGGTGCTGGTGATCGCCTGCCCCTGCGCCCTCGGCCTCGCCACGCCGGCGGCGATGATGGCCGGCACCGGCGTCGCCGCCCGCGCCGGTATCCTGGTCAAGGATGTCGGAGCGCTGGAAACCGCGCACCGCACCGATCTGGTGGTCTTCGACAAGACCGGCACCCTGACCGAGGGCAAGCCTTCGGTCACCCATATCACCAACCCGGGAATACTGCCCATCGCCGCCGCCATCCAGGCCGGCAGCCCGCATCCGCTGGCCAAGGCGGTGCTGAAGGCCGCCGAAGGCATGGCGCCGGCCGCCGCGACCGGTCACCGCACCCTGGGCGGACGCGGCGCCGCGGCGACCATCGACGGGACCGAATATCTGCTGGGCAACCGCAAGATGCTCGAGGAATTCGGCCTTTCCGCCGAAGAGACGCCGGGCACCGCCTCCTGGCTGACCGATGGGAAAACCATTCTCGGCCGCATCGATTTCGCCGATCCGGTCAAGCCGACCGCGCGTGCCGCGATCGACGGATTGAAGGGGCTGGGCATCGAACCCGCCCTGCTGACCGGCGATAACGCGGCAAGCGCCGAGACGGTCGCCAAGGAGCTGGGCATTACCCGCGTCTTCGCCGAATTGCTGCCCGAGGACAAGGCCCGTATCGTCGATCGGCTGAAGCGTGAAGATCATGTGGTGGCGATGGTGGGCGACGGCGTCAATGACGCGCCGGCCCTGGCGGCGGCCGATATCGGCATTGCTTTGTCCTCCGGCACCGATGTGGCGATGGAAGCCGCCGGCCTGACCCTGATGCGGCCCGACCCGCGGCTGGTGATCGACGCGCTGTCGCTGTCCCGGCGCATCACCACCAAGATCCGCCAGAATCTGTTCTGGGCCTTCGCCTATAATGTGATCGGCATTCCGTTGGCGGCGCTGGGCTATCTCAGCCCGATGATCGCCGGGGCGGCGATGGCCTTTTCCAGCGTCAGCGTCGTCGCCAACGCGCTGCTGATAAGAACTTGGCGGGGAGAAGCGAAATGAATATCGGCGCCGCCGCCAAGGCATCCGGCGTTTCAGCCAAGATGATCCGCTATTACGAGAGCATCGGGCTGATCGGCCAGGCCCATCGCACCGAGGCGGGCTATCGCACCTATGGCCAGGATGATCTGCGCACCCTGGGTTTCATCCGCCATTCCCGTGAATTGGGCTTTTCCCTGGCTGAAGTGACCCGGCTCTTGGCGCTGTGGCGCGACGACGACCGCGCCAGCGCCGACGTCAAAAAGCTGGCCATGGCCCATATCGAGGAAATCGACCGCAAGATCGCCCATATGGCGGCGATGCGCGACACGCTGGTCAAGCTGGCCGATTGCTGTCACGGCGACGGTCATCCGGACTGTTCGATCCTGGATGCGCTTTCTCAATCAGCGGGGTAGCCTACCCCGCACCCCCGGGGTCGTGCGAAGACGTAAGCTCGCCCCTGAGCGCGAGCAGTTCCTCGCGCATCCGGTTGAGGCCCTCAAGCGTCATGCCGGTGGCGCAGAACAGCTTGTGGGGCACCTCGCCCGCCTTGGCGTCCAGCGCCTTGCCCGCCGCGGTCAGCGCCACCACCACACGGCGCTCATCCACCTCGCTGCGCCGGCGCGTGACCAGGCCATTGGCCTCGAGCCGCTTCAGCAGCGGCGTCAGGGTGCCGGAATCCAGTTGCAGCCGATGGCCCAACTCCTTCACCGTGACCTCATCTTCATCCCACAGAATCAGCATGACCAGATATTGTGGATAGGTCAGGCCGAGTGGATCGAGCAACGGCTTGTACGCCTTATTGAAGGCGTGCGCGGTCGAATAGACCGCGAAACAGAGTTGGTTGGCCAGCTTGCGGGCCTCGTCCTTTTGCTTACCCATGATCGTCCTGCTTTCCCGATACGCCGAGCATACAACACAGCTATGCACATTGGGTTCAAAATTCAATTGCACGCAATCAAATTGTACGCTATCAATACGTCCATCGAATGAACACACACCCCGCTCGAAAGGAGCACATCATGTCTGTCAACGTCCTCTACAAGACCAGTGCCACTGCCACCGGCGGCCGCGACGGCGAAGCTCACACCGCGGACGGCAGCCTGAAGTTCAAGCTGTCCACCCCGAAGGAACTGGGCGGCGCGGGCGGTCCGGGCAATAACCCCGAGCAGCTGTTCGCCGCCGGTTACTCGGCCTGCTTCATCGGCGCGATGAAGTTCGTCTCGTCGCAGGGCGGCCCGAAGGTTCCGGCTGACGCCTCGATCACCACCACCGTCGGCATCGGCCCGCGCTCCGAGGGCGGCTTCGGCCTCGACATCCAGCTCGACATCTCGCTGCCGGGCCTGAGCAAGGAAGAGGCGACCAAGCTGGTCGAGCAGGCTCACCAGGTGTGCCCCTACTCCAACGCCACCCGTAACAACGTTCCGGTTCGCCTGAACGTCGTCTGATTGCGGACAGCAAAAGACCCCCTCGGGCCATCGCCCGAGGGGGTCTTTCCTTTTTTGGCTTACAGACCGTTGTTCTTGAACCAGACGGCCATGCGGTCCCAGGCGTCAGCGGCCGTCTTGGGATCGAAGGATGCGCGGTCGTCGGCCATGAAGCCGTGCTTGATGCCCGGGAAAATGACGATGTCGGCCTTCTTGTTGTTGGCCAGGCCGTTCCGCATGGTGATCGCATCGGATTCCATGATGTAGTCGTCCTTGGCGCCGTACAGGCCGAGGGCCGGAATCTTGATCTGGCCGGACAAGGCCAGGGCCGATTGCCCCTTGGGATCGCGCGACGGCTGCAGGAAACCGTAGAAGGAAACCATGGCCTTCAATTTCGGATCGTGCGCCGCATAGACCCAGGCCGCGCGGCCGCCCCAGCCGAAGCCGGTGATGCCGACTTTCTTGACGTCCGCCTTGCCGGATTTCTTGGCGAAGGCGACGGTGGCGTCGAGATCGGATACGAAATCGGCGTCGAGAACCTTGGAAACCACGGTCCGCATGATGTCCAGCTCGTCGGTCGACTTGCCGGGACCGCCCTGGCGCGAGAACAGATCGGGGCTGATGGCGTAATAGCCCAGCTTGGCCAGGCGCCGCACCACATCCTGCAGCTGGTCGTTCACGCCGAACACGTCATGGGCGACCAGAACCACCGGGAAGTTCGCGCCCTTGGCCGGATAGGCGCAATAGCCGGAAATCTCGCCGCCGGCGATCGGAATCTTGACCTGCTGCGCGACCAGGCCGTCGGCGTCGGTATGGATGGGCGCGGCCGCGGCAAAGGCCGGGCGCACCGACAGGGCGAGCATGGCAACCGCCGACGCGCCGAGAAACTGGCGCCGGCCGAAATACTTGCTTTGAGACATAGGACGTTTCCCCGCTTGGTTATGGGTGTTCGCTACATGCCCACTCTAGCAGGCGAAAACGTCCCCGTCCCGGTTACCACGCAATAGTCGGCGGCAAGAATTCGGCGAACAGATCGTCGTAATAGGGCTTGAGTTCCTTCAGATCCGGCTTGGAATGACCTTTGGAATAAAGGTCGTACTGATTGAACTTCAGCACCCACTCCTTCATCGAGCGGTCCTTGTCGTTGCACAGATGGTCGTAGGCGCCATGCTTGTGCCACGGATAGAAGGAATGGAAGCGCAGCATATAGAGCGCCTCGTCGGGCAGATAAGGCTGCATCACTTCGCCGATATAGCCGTCATGGCCGAACGACATATGCAGCTTCTCGAGGCCGCAATTCGGCTCATAGATGCCGTATAGATCCTGATAGTGCGGGTTCAGCCGGTCGGGGTTTTTGGCGAAATACTGGTGGAACACGATGTGCTCGGACCAGGCGCAGCCGACCGGGAAGGTGTCGCCCACCACGCCCCATTGCGGCTCGCCATACAGGCACAGGCATTTGCCGAGATCGTGCAGGAAACCGGTCAGGATCATCCAGCGCGGCAAATTGTCGCGGCGCATCGCCTCCGACGTTTGCAGCAGATGCTCGATCTGGGTGAGATCGGTGTCCGGATCGCTGTCATCGACCAGCTGATTGAGGAACTCCGCCGCTTCCCAGATCGTCTTCCGGCCCTTGCGGAGGGTGAAATATTCCGCCTCCTTGGCCAGTACGTAATCGACGGTCATGTTCTCGTGCTGCTGCCGGTAGAACTCGGCGACGCGCGGCACCGCCTGCTCGTCATATTGGCGGAATTCGTCCTCGCTCTTGCCTTCCTTATAGCGCGCTGCGGTGCCCATGGTTTCCTCGTCGGTTTTTTACGTTAGCGCTTAAGTGTATCAAATCCGCACGGCAAAGGGTAACGTAGTTGTCGCAGAAGCCAGGGCATAAGACCCGGCGCGGCGAGGAAACGGCTATGAGCGAACGTCAAGCGGTACGGTCGAGCCTGATACGGGCGATTTTGACCGATATTCACTTCTGGGTTCCGGCATTGGTGCTGGCCTGCGGCATCACGCTGCTGGCCATGATCCAGGCCGGTTGAGCGGAGGGCGGCATGAAGCTTCACCTCCTCGGCGTGCTGTGCGGCTTGGCGGCGGGCGTCTGGCTCGGCGCCGCCGAAGCCCCCACCAAGCTGGTCGATGCCGGCTTCTCCCCCTTCGTCATCTCGCTCTGCATGGTGGCCGGCGTGTTCACCGCGCGCTGGACCTTCCCCACTTTGATGAAAGGCACCGGCTTCGTCTTTTCCGACATCGCCGCCAAGCCGCATCTGATCGTCTGGGCGGTGCTGGCCGGAGCCCTGTGGGCGGTCGCCAACACGCTGACCGTGTTCGCCATCCGCGATGTCGGACTGGCCGTCGCTTTCCCCTTGTGGAACGCCAATTCGCTGATCGGATTGGTATGGGGCATCCTGCTGTTCGGCGAATTGAAGGGCGCCAGTCCCGCCAACACGATCAAGGTCGTCACCGGCGGCTTCTGCATCGTCGCCGCGGCGATCCTGCTCGGCTTCTCCACCCTGCAAAACGCCGATGCGAGCGGAGCCAACCACGCAACGCGCGGCCTGATGGCGGCGGCGGGGGCCAGCCTGATGTGGGGCACGATGTATGTGCCCTATCGCAAGGCCTATCTCAGCGGCATGAACCCGCTGTCCTTCGTCACCATTTTCACCTTTGGCGAACTCGGCACCATGCTGGCGCTGACCTATACGCTGGACGGTCAGGCAACCGCCTCGCTCGGACAGATGGTGCATAGCCGCCAGATGCTGTTCTGGCTGTTTCTGGGCGGCTTCATCTGGGTGATCGGCGACCTGTTCCAGCAATTCGCCACCAAATATCTCGGCATCGGGCGCGGCATTCCGCTGTCCAATACCAACCAGTTGTGGGGACTGGCGTGGGGCGCGCTGGTGTTCGGCGAACTGAAGAACGCCGACAGCGCGCATTTGACGCTGGTGGTGGGCGGGTCGGTGCTGATGATCCTGGGCGCGCTGGCGATCAGCACCGCCTCGGCCTGCAAGAATGAGCTCCAGTCGCGCGACGCGGCGCTGGAACGCGAGTGTTATCGCTACGGCCTCGACCTCGCCGAGACCCGCCAGGCCCAGGAAGGCGCCAGCCACGTCCAGGCGGGCAGCCGCCGCTGGTGGGATTGGGGCATCGTCGGCGCCGCCATCGCGCTGTTCGCCTGGCTCGGCTGGGACGCCCAGTTGCCGCCCCTGGCGATGGATCTGGGCTGGGTTTCGGCGCTATCCGTGCTACTGATCGTGGCGCTCGGAATCGGCGGCTGGTCGCTGTGGGTCCGTACGCGCTTCGGATGAGGGAATGGCAGTCAGGCTGAAGGATATCGCCCGCGAGCTGGGGGTCTCGACCGTCACCGTGTCGAAGGCCCTGCGCGGCCGCGCCGACATCGGCCAGGAAACCCGGGAACGCGTGCTGAAGCTGGTAGCGGAGATGGATTACCGCCCCAACATGCTGGCGCGCGGCCTGGCCAGCGGACGGTCCTACGCGGTCGGACTGGTGGTGCCCGATCTCGTCCATCCCTTCTTCGGCGAATTCGCCCGGTCGCTGGCCGGCGGCCTGCGCGCCGAGGGCATGGCGCTGATCCTGGCTTCGTCCGAGGACGATCCCGCCATCGAGCAGCAGGAAATCCGCACCCTGCTCGCCCGCGGGATCGATGTGCTGCTGGTCGCTTCGTGCCGGCCCGCCGCCGACTTCCCGAGCGATCTGGCCGACAGCACGGCGCCGGTCCTGCTGATCGACCGCCAATTCGCCGGCGGACGCGCAGATTTCGTCGGCTCGGACGACATCGCCATCGGCGAAGTGGCGACCCGCCATCTGATCGGCATCGGCCGCAAGCGCATCGCCCATATCGGTGGCCATGGCATGAGCCCGTCGCTCGACCGCCTGAAGGGCTTCAAACGGGCCCTGTCCGCCGCCGGCATCACCCTGCCGAAAGCCTATGTGGTGACGCGCGAACGCTTCGAGGAAAGCGGCGACAGCACCGGCTATCACGCCATGCAGGAGCTGCTGGCCCAGAAGAAACGGCCCGACGCGGTGTTCTGCTACAACGATTTGTCCGCCATCGGCGCCATGGAGGCGGCGCTGCAGGCCGGCTTGCGCATTCCCGAAGACATCGCCTTCGTCGGCTGCGGCAATCTGCGCTACGCCGATTATCTGCGCATCCCGCTGACCTCGGTCGACCAGGCCAGCGAGCGCCTGGGCGAAGCCGCCGCCGCCCGCGCCCTGGAGCTGGCGGACGAGCCGGATCAGCCGGCCAGGACGATCCGGCTGGAGCCTAGATTGATCGTCAGGCGGTCGAGCGTGGTCGGTTAGTCAAAAAGGGGGCACCAACCACTCAAAACTGCAGCTGATAGCCGACATAGTACGAGAACCGGTTGCTATCCACATCCTGCACCCCCCGCCCGAAGGTAAAGATCAGGTGGTCGGTCTCGTCGAAATTGTAATAGCCGCCGAGATTGAACCCGCTGCTGGCCCGTCCGCCCACCGTGTCGGCGGTCTGGTGGAACAGCTCGCCGCCCAGGGTCCATTCCTCGGTGATCTTGCGCAGCAGAACCCAGCCGAAGAACCAGTAATTCCGGTCGACATCGTCATGCTGGTTCAGCCAGTAACCGCCGCCGCCATAGGTGGTCCAGTCGCCGAAGCTCTTCTGCACCCAGACCGGCAGGATGGTGCGCTGATAGCCCGCGCCTAAACCCTTGCTCGCCTCGCCGGTGGGGAACTGCGTGATCGGATAGATCGCCACCTGCGGTACCCAGCCCTCTTCATCCTCGTCGATGAAGCGGTATTTCACGCCGACTTCGGTGTCGCCATAGCCGAAGTGGAAATCCTGCCCCTCGCCTTTCGAGAACGAGCCGAACAGCCCGACATGGAATTGCACGTCGGGAAACAGGCCATAATTCGAATCGATGGTCGGCCAGGCGCCGGAGCGGCCATCCTTGGCGTAGGTCGCCTGCAGGGCCGTATTGATCTCGAAATGCTGGTAATCGACCGGCTCGGGATCGTCGGTGACGAAGGGCGGGCCGGCGAGCGCGGGGACGCCCGCCAGCAGCAGGGCCGCAGTGAACAGACGCTTCATCGGTCAGTCTTGCGCCAGAACGAGGATGCGGAAGCTGCCCGGCACCATGGCCGGGCGCTCGCCGGGCTGGGCCGGCGGGAAGTCGGCGGTCGGCAGATAGAGCTTGCCGGTCGCCGGATCGAGCGCGCCGAGACGGGCCCGTTCCACCGTATGGACGGTGCCGGTCACGTCGAGCGAGGAGCCCTTTTCCGAGATCACCGTCAGCACGCCGTCACCGCCGCAGGGAACCAGGAAGCGCTTGTTCTTTTCGTCGAAGATCACAGCGTCGGGATGGCTGCCGATCGGAAGCGTCGCCAGCACCTTGCCGTCATTTGCCGACACAGCGATCGCCTTGCCATTGGCGCAGGCCGAGACCAGCACGCGTGTCTTGGGATCGAGCGCGATGCCGGTCGGCTTCTCGCAATCGGGCAGCGCGTGATGCGCCGTCACCTTGCGGCCCGGCACGTCCAGCACCACCAGCTCGCTCTTGTCCTCGACATTGACGAAGATCTGTCCGGCGCCATCGGCGGCGGCGAATTCCAGACGCCCCTCGACCGCGATCGTCCCGACGGAAGCCTTGTTGGCGGGATCGATCAGCGCGACACCCTCACCCTTATTGTCCATCACCGCGACCAGGCCGCTCTTCGGCTCATAGACGACCGCATCCGGCTTGCTTCCGGTCGGAATGGTGGCGAGAACCGCGCCATCCGCCGCATTGAACAACACCGCGCCACCAGCCCCGCCGCTGGCCAACACGCCGATGCCGTTGGGCGCGATCACCGCGCCGTGGACGCCCTGCGCCGGCACCAGGGTGCTCACCGCGTGGGTGGCAAGCTCGACCGCCATCAGCCCGTCGGCGCGGGCGACCAGCAGCCGGTTGCGCGGCGCGTCGACCGAGGCGTAATCCCAGCCGCCATCCGGCCCCGCGATGGTGCCGACCTGCTTGTAGTCAGCGGCCAGCGACGGAGCGGCGGCCAGCAGGGAAAGCGCAACAGGCAACAAGGCGAAACGCATACTCGGTTCTCCGCGAAAGGGCCTTCGTTAGAGACTGTTACCCTGTCCCAGGGCGCAAATACGCTAACTTTTGCGTTAGTATAAACGCCTTATATCAAGGCCGGGCTTGACCTAGGAAGCGGGCTGCGGGACCGTCGCGCCATGACCCGGATATTGGTAATCGAAGACGAAGAGCGGACAGCCCTGGAGATTGTCGGGGCGCTGAACGAAGTCGGTATGTTCACCCGCCACAGCGCCGACGGGATCGAAGGATTGCAGCTTGCCATGGATGGCGGCTTCGACGCCATCACCCTCGACCGCCTGCTGCCGGGCCTGGACGGCCTCGAAGTACTGCGCCAGCTGCGGGCACGCGGCAGCTCCACCCCGGTGCTGATGGTCAGCGCGCTCGGCGAAATCGACGACCGCGTGCGCGGCCTGCGCGCCGGCGGCGACGATTATCTGGTCAAACCCTTCGCCCTGGTCGAGCTGGTGGCGCGAATCGAGGCGCTGATCCGCCGGCCGCGCGGCGAGTCGACGGAAACCGTGCTGCAGACCGGGCCGGTCCGCATGGATCTGCTGAACCGCAAGGTCACCCGCGGCGAGCGGACCATCGACGTCACCCAGCGGGAATTCCGCCTGCTCGAATATTTCCTGCGCAATGCCGGGCAATTGCTGACCCGCTCGATGCTCTACGAGGCGGTGTGGGATTATAAGTTCGACCCCGGCACCAATCTGATCGATGTGCATATCGGCCGCCTGCGCCGCAAGATCGATTGCGAAGGTGAGGCGCCGACCATCGTCACCGTGCGCGGCAGCGGATGGAAATTCGATGCGTCTGAGTGAACTCAGAGGCACCACCGCCTTCAGGCTGACCCTGCTGTTCAGCCTGCTGATGGTCGGGTCGGTGCTGCTGCTGTTCGCTTTCGTCTATTGGCAGACGGCCGCGCTGCTCGGCCACCGCTTCGACCAGCAATTGGCCGGCGAGGTGCGCGAGATCCTGCACACCCCGCCCGAGGCCCAGGCGGCGGCGCTGGACAATCTGATCGCCAGCGATCCGCATGAGGATTGGCGCGGCGGCCTGTTCGACACCAGCGGCCGGTCGATCGCCGGAAATATCGGCGTGTGGCCGGACTTCGTCGTTCTGGACGGAGAAAGTCATGACATCCCGCGCCGGGCGCTGGGGCTGGGACGGCATGGACATGGCGATCTGCGCGGCCTCGGGCTTAGACTGCCCGACGGACGCCGGCTGGTGATCGCCCGCCGCGCCGACGAGATGCACGAGATGCGCGAGACCCTGACGCAGGCTTTGGCCGCCGGTCTGGTCGGCTCGCTGGCGCTGGCGCTTTTGGGGGGCGTGGTCATGAGCTTCGCCTCGCTGCGCCGCATCGAGGGCATGCATCGCGCCGCCTCCGCCATCATGGGCGGCGACCTGACCCGGCGGCTGCCGGTGACCGGCAGCGGCGACGATTTCGACAAGCTGGCCGGCATCGTCAACGTCATGCTGGCCGAGATCGAACGGCTGGTCGGCGACATCAAGGCGGCCGGCGACAATATCGCCCACGACCTGCGCACGCCGCTGACCCGCCTGCGTACCCGCCTGGAGGGAGCGCTGCGGCGCGGCGGCACCCTCGACGATCACCGCGCCGCGATGGAGGACGCCATCGCCGATGGCGATCAGATCCTCGCCACCTTCCGCGCCCTCCTGCGCATAGGCGAAGTCGAAGCCGGCGCCCGCCGTGCCGGCTTTACTCAGGTCGACCTGGTCAAGCTGATGCACTCGGCGGCCGAGTTCTTCGAACCGCTGGCGACCGAAAGCGGGCTTACCTTCACCGCCGACATCGTTCCCGCCGCCGCCGTGCGCGGCGACCCCGATCTGCTGTTCGAGGCTGTCGCCAATCTGCTCGACAACGCCGTCAAATTCACCCCGCCGGGCGGAACGGTGAAACTGAGCCTGGACGAGGATGGGGAAATCGCTGTCGCCGACACCGGCCCCGGCCTGCCCGAAGGATTCAAGACCGCGATCTTCCAGCGCTTTACGCGCGGCGACCGCGCCCGCCACTTCCCCGGCAACGGATTGGGTTTGAGCCTGGTCGCCGCGGTCGCGAGACTGCATGGCTTCACGCTGAGCTTCGACGAAGACTGGCCGGGCTGCCGCGCGGTCATCGTCACCAAGACGGGTTGATCCCCCGCCCGACTTCCTTAACAATGATACTTCGTTGAATTTAGGGGGGGGCATCTCCATGAACAAGGCGGTAGGTCGACGTCAGTTGCTGGCCGGAGCCGGCGCCGCCTTTGCTCTGGGAAGCTTGCCGGGATGCGCTTCCGACTTGGTCCGTGCGCCTTCGCCGCAAGGCCTGGCGCCGGTCAACGCCAGAATCGACCGCATCACCCGCCTCACCGTCTGCACCCGTCCCTTCCGCCCGCTCGGGCCGCGCATCGAAGCCGAGAAATTCGACGCCAAGACGGTCATCCATAATTACGGCCATGGCGGCAGCGGCTGGTCGCTGTCCTGGGGCTCGGCGGATCTGGCCCTGCAGAAGGTGAAGGCGACCGGCGACAAGGACATCGCCGTGATCGGCTGCGGCGCTTTGGGCCTGACCACCGCCGTCGCGGCGCAACGGGCCGGCTTTTCGGTCACCATCTACGCCAAGGATTTGCCGCCCAACGTCCGTTCGACCCTGGCCTCCGGCGTGTGGACGCCGGATTCCCGCATCTGCTTCGAACAGAACGCCACCCCGGCGCTCAAGCAGCAATGGGAACATATGTGCCGCGTCACTCACGCCGCCTATCAGAATTTGCTGGGTCTCCCGGGTGATCCGATCGAGTGGATCGACAATTACCGCATCTCGGACGATCCGCCGGGCGTCAAACATGAACGCCCGAAAGACGACCGGCCGGAATTCGCCGAATTCCAGGAAGAGCTGGTGCCGGATCTGCTGACGGCGCGCGACCATCTGGGCCCAGGCGACCATCCATTCGGCAACCGCCATGCCTATCGCGCGCCGACGATCATGTTCAACATCACCGCCTATTCCTATTTCCTGCTGTCGCAGTTCCACGAAGGCGGCGGGCGCATCGTCATCCGCGAATTCCACAGCCCGCACGACCTCGCAATCCTGCCGCAGAACACCATCGTCAATTGCACCGGCTATGCCGCCAAGGCGCTGTTCGGCGATGACAGCCTGGTGCCGGTGCGCGGCCAGCTGGCGCGTGGCATCACCCAGCCCGACGTGCGCTACGGCATCTATTACAAGGGCGTCTCGTTCGTGCCGCGCCGCGACGGCCAGGTCTATCAGGTGGTCGGCGACAGCGATTATTACGGCTTCGGCATCGAGGCCACCGATCCCGACCGCGCCGAGGCCGAAAAGGCGGTCAACACCATCGCCTCGCTGTTCCAGACCGCATAACCATAATTGGAGGAAACATGTCCGCAGTCCGCTTCCGGGGGTTCGCCGCCGCCCTGACCCTGCTTGCTCTGCCCGGCTTCGCCTTGGCCGAGAGCAAGACGGTCACCTACACCATCCTCAAAGAGGGCGACCCCATCGGCAAGGAGACCTATATGATCGACCGCGACGGCGACCATGCCAATGTCTCGCTGACGGTCGATTCGGCGGTGCATATTCTGTTCCTCGACTTCAAATATCACCATACCCGCACCGAAAGCTGGAACGGCTCGGCGCTGGAGAAGCTGTCCGCCGACACCGACGATGACGGCACCAAGCACCATGTCGAGATCACCGCCGACCCGGCCGGCGGCTTCAAGACCGTCACCGATGGCAAGGCCGTGACCACCGCGCCCGACGCCTTCCCGCTGGCCCAATGGAACAAGGCGATGGTCAATCATCCGGTGCTGATCCCGGTCGAGAGCGACGACACGCCCTACAAGGTCGCCTTCAAGGATTCCGGCGCCGCCAGCATCGCCATCGGCGGCGGCCAGACGGTGGAAACCGAGCATTACGTGCTGTCCGGCGATGTCGAGCGCGACCTCTGGTACGACCAGGATGGCGTCCTGGCCAAGGTCACGTTCCGCCGCCGCGGCTTCAACATCGCCATCGTGCGAGATAACTGAGGCTTATTGAACCGCAGAGCGACTGTGCTATTTGTGCTTGACCGTCAACACAGTCGCTCTGCGGTTCAAACCAGCCGCAACAACTGGTATGACTTGGGGACACATGAAAAAACCCGTCCCCCTCCCCACTAAAGAACAGCTCCTGGAGTTCATCCGGGAATCGCCCGGCCAGGTCGGCAAGCGTGAGATAGCCCGCGCCTTCCGCCTCGGCGCCGATCACAAGCCCTGGCTGCGCCAGATGATCAAGGAGCTGGAAACCTCCGGCACGATTCATCGCGGGGTCAGCAGGCGTTACGCCGGTCCCAGCGCCCTGCCCGACGCTACCGTGATCGTCATTTCCGGCACCGACACCGATGGCGAGCTGCTGGCCAAGCCGCTGGTATGGCGCGAGGAAGGCCCGCCGCCGCGCATTTTCGTCGCCCCCGCCAGGCGCGGCGAAGAGCCCCTGGGCGTCGGCGACCGCGCGCTGGCCAAGATGCGCCGCCTCAAGGAAGGCATGTACGAAGCCCGGGTGATCCGCAAGGTGTCGTCCGGCCCGGCCCGCATCCTCGGCGTGTTCCAGCGCGCCTCCGACGGCTCCGGCCGCCTGCATCCCACCGACCGCCGCCAGAAGGCGGAATACGAGGTCGCCGAAGCCGACCGCATGGACGCCGAGATCGGCGAGCTGGTGCTGACCGAGCTGCTGCCCTCGACCCGCGGCGGACGTCACGCTTACGGCCTGAAGCCGGTCAAGGTGATCGAGCGCCTGGGCAATATGGCCAATCCCAAGGCGATCAGCCTGGTGGCGATCCATACCCACGATATTCCCGACGTCTTCCCCGAGGCCGCCGTCGAGCAGGCCGAAGCGGCCATCGCCGCGCCCTTGGGCAAGCGCACCGATCTGCGCCAGATCCCGCTGATCACCATCGACGGCGAGGACGCCCGCGATTTCGACGACGCGGTGTGGGCCGAAGCCGATGGCGACGGCTGGCGCGTCATTGTCGCCATCGCCGACGTCGCCTGGTATGTGCGCCCGGGCGACCCGCTCGACAAAGAGGCTTTCAAGCGCGGCAATTCGGTCTATTTCCCCGACCGTGTGGTGCCGATGCTGCCCGAAGCCCTGTCGAACGGCTGGTGCTCGCTGAAGCCCAACGAGGAGCGCCCCTGCATGGCGGTCGAGATGCGCTTCGACGCCGAGGGCAACAAGAAGAGCCATAAATTCGTCCGCGGCCTGATGAAGTCCGCCGCGCGCACCACCTACACCCAGGTGCAGAGGGCGATCGACGGCGAACCGGACGAGCTGACCGGCCCGCTGGTCGAGCCGGTGCTGAAGCCGCTCTATGCCGCCTGGGCCGCGCTGTTCAAGGCGCGCTCCAAACGCGGCGCGCTGGAGCTCGACATCCCCGAACGTAAAGTCGTGATCGGCCCCGACGGCCGGGTCGAGCGGGTGGTCCCGCGCGAACGCTTCGACAGCCACAAACTGATCGAGGACTTCATGATCGCCGCCAATGTCGCGGCGGCCGAGGAGATCGAGCGGGTCAAGCGCCCCTGCATGTACCGCGTCCACGATCTGCCCACCGAAGAGAAGCTGACCTCTCTGCGGGAATTCCTGTCGACCGTCGGCATCCCCTTCGCCAAGGGCCAGGTGATCCGGCCCAGCCTGTTCAACAAGGTGCTCGACCAGGCCAAGACCATGACCGAGGCGCCGCTGATCAATGAAGTGATCCTGCGCAGCCAGGCCCAGGCGGTCTACAGCCCGGAAAATCTCGGCCATTTCGGCCTCGGCCTGGCGCGTTACGCCCACTTCACCTCGCCGATCCGCCGCTATGCCGATCTGCTGGTGCATCGCGCCCTGATCGACGGGCTCCATCTCGGCGAAGGACAATTGCCCGCCGATGGCTGGGAGCGTTTCGCCGAGATCGGCGAGCATATTTCGGCGACCGAGCGCCGCGCCGCCGCCGCGGAACGGGACTGCGTCAACCGCTTCACCGCCGCCTTCCTGGCCGACCGCGTCGGCGCGTCGTTCGCCGGCAAGGTCAGCGGCGTCACCCGCTTCGGCCTGTTCGTCACGCTGTCCGAGACCGGCGGCGACGGGCTGGTGCCGGTTTCCTCGCTGCCCAACGATTATTACGACCATGACGAAGTGCGCCACCGCCTGATCGGCAAGCGCTATGGCATGGCTTTCTCCTTAGGTGACGCGGTCGAGGTAGAGCTGACCGAAGCCAATCCGCTGACCGGCGGGCTGGTGTTCCGCCTGATGATCGACGGCCAGGCTTCGCAGGGCCGCCCGTTCGGCCGCGGCAAGCCGGGCGGCGCCAGCCGGAAGGGTCCGCCGCGCGGCAAGAATTTCGGCAAGAAGGGCAGCTTCAAAGGCAGGAAGACGTGAAGCGCGCCCTGCTCTGCCTGGTGCTGCTTGCAACACCGGCCTGGGCGTACGCACCGGCGCCGTCGATCACCCTGACCCTCGGCCTGGCGGAAATCCACGAGCGGGCCTTGCAGCCGCTGTCGGTCGAAACCCTGGCCCTGGAAGGGCTGAAGGGTCTGGCCACCATCGATCCCGGCATTACCGTGGTCAAGGATTCCGAGCACCGCGTCGCGCTGTCCTATGAGGGCCAGGTGCTGGCCAGCTATTTCGCCCCCGCGCTCAACGATGCGGTCGGCTGGGCCCAGCTGCTGGAACGCGCGGCGCATCAGGCCGGGCGCAAATCCGCGCCGATCGGCCATGCCGGACCCGACCGGGTGATGGGCGCCCTGTTCGATTCGATGATGACCAAGATCGACGTTTTCTCGCATTACGCCGGCCCGGCGGAGGCGCGCGAACGGCGCGCCTCGCGCAGCGGCTTCGGCGGCATCGGCGTGCGCTATGACCTGACCGACGGCGCCGCCGTGCTCAACGAGGTGATGCCCGACAGCCCGTCCGCCGACGCCAGGCTGAAGATCGGCGACCGCATCACCGCCATCGACGGAACCCCTCTGGCCGGCCTCGACCAGGCCGCCATCTCGCAGAAATTGCGCGGCCCGGAGCGCAGCACGGTGGTTCTGACCATCGAGCGCGACGGCCATTCCGCCAATCACACCCTGACGCGCCGGCTGATCATGCTGCCGACGGTGGTTACCAGCTCCACCGAGGGCGGCGTGGCGGTGATCGCGGTGACCGGCTTCAACGAGAATACCGGCGCCAGCCTGGCCGATGCGGTGCGCAAGGCCAAGGCGGCGCCCGGCTTCAAGGGCGTGGCGCTCGATCTGCGCGGCAATCTGGGCGGGCTGCTCGACCAGGGGCTGGAGGTCGCCGACGTGTTCGTCGCCGAAGGGCTGCTGCTGACCACGCGCGGCCGCCATCCCGCCGCCTACAGCGTGCACGAGGCCAAGGGCGGCGATCCGGGCGAGAAGGTGCCGCTGGTGGTGCTGGTCGACGGCCATACCGCCTCCGCCGCCGAAGTGGCCGCCGCGGCCCTGCAGGATTCCGGACGCGCGGTGCTGGTCGGCACCAACAGCTTCGGCAAGGGCATCATCCAATATGTCCAGCAATTGCCCAATGACGGCGAGATCTCCTTCACCTGGTCGCGCTTCTTCGTGCCGTCGGGCTATGCGCTGCATGGTTTGGGCGTTCTGCCGGCGATCTGCACGGCGGGCGGCGCGCCGGCCGGCGACAGGATGCTGGCCGATGGCCGCGCCGCGCCGCCCGCCTTCTTCGCCACCTGGCGCTCGGTTCCGCCCGAGGACATGGCCAAGCGATACAAGCTGCGCGGCCATTGCCAGTCCGAGGATCATTCTCACAACGAGCTGGACCTCAGCATCGCCCGGCATCTGCTGGCCGACCCGGCCCTCTACGCCAAGGCCCTGGCGGTCGCGGCACCGGTCAGCACCGCTTCGGCACAGCACGGGACGCCTTCACTGAACAGGAACTGACGCATGGATGGGGGACAGGTGGAAGCCGCCGATGTGACATCGGCCGGCAAGCGGCATTTCGAGGTTCTCGACGGAATGCGCGGCAGCGCCGCGGTGCTGGTGGTTCTGTTCCACATCATGGGCATGCCGATCGCCTGGTCCGATGACGGCCAGTTGCTGCATCACGCCGCCCTGGCCGTCGATTTCTTCTTCGGCCTGTCCGGGTTCGTCATCGCCTATTCCTATGACGACCGCTGGAAGACGATGTCGACCGGCCGCTTCTTCGCCACCCGCCTGATCCGCCTGCACCCGCTGGTGCTGCTGGGCGCGGTGCTGGGGCTGCTCAGCTTCCTGTTCGATCCCTTCGCCGACAATCAGAGCAGTGTGCCGCTGGGCACCGTACTGTTCGATTTCGCGCTCGCCTGCCTGTTGCTGCCCCATGCGGCGCTGCCCAACCGCTGGACCGACACCCACAGCCTCAACAGCCCGGCCTGGTCGCTGCTGCAGGAATATATCGGCAATGTCGCCTATGCCCTGGTCCTGCGCCGGCTGGGCACCAAGGCGCTGGGCGCGGTGGTGGCCGCCGCCGGTCTCGCTTTGGTCATCGTCGCGATGAGGGAGAATTCGATCGATCTCGGTTCCGACTGGGACACGATGTGGATGGGCACGGTCCGCATGGCCTTCTCCTTCACCCTGGGCCTGTGGCTGTACCGGGTGCGCGACAAGCTGCCGAAAATCCGGCTGGGCTGGATCGCCGCGACCGCGATCCTGGCGGCGCTGTTCGCCCTGCCGCAGGTGCCGAAATCGGTCCCGCACGGCAATGGCTTCTATCATTTGATTCTGGCGATGGGGGTGTTCCCGCTGCTGATCCTGGGCGGCGCCCATTCCGAGATCGGCAGGGTGGAGATGGCGCTGTGCAAGCTGGCCGGGCGGCTGTCCTACCCGATCTACATCCTGCACTACCCGTTCCTGTTCCTGTACATGAACTTCGTGGTGTTCCGCAAACCGTCCGCCGACATTGCCCATCTGGCCGGCGCCGGCGCCTTCGCATTGGTGCTGGCCTTCGCCTGGACCGCCTTGACCGTCTATGACGAGCCGCTGCGCAAAAGCTTAAAGAGGCTGGTGACCCGATGAAGAAAGCGCTTTTGACCGCCGCCGCCCTCTGCATCGCCGGCTGCAGCCAGACGCCTCCGCCCTCGCCGCCCGCGCCCGTCGCCGAAGCTCCGCCGCCGGAAGAACCGGCCCCGGTTCCCACACAAGCGCCGAAAGCAGCGGGCAGCGTCAGCTTCATCGCCGGCAGCGACATCAAAGCCGCGCTGGAAGGCTCCGGCGAACTGGCCCGTCACGACCTGGCGAACGATATCGCCGCCCGCTGCGGCGCCGTGTCCGCGAAGAACCACACCGGCGAGGCGGGCAAGTTCGAGGAAATCAAGGCCGAGCCGCTCAAGATCGGCGCCCTTCCCGAACGCCTGCGGCGCGGCGCTTTCGCCGAACTGGTGCAGGAGACCCGCGTCTGGCAGGTGGACTCGCAGGGTGTCGATTTCTACAAGATCCTGTCCGACGGCAACCCGAACGGCCTGACCTTCGACAAACCGGCCGCCGCCTGCCTCCGCTATTCGCTGTATCGGCCGGGCAGCCCCGAGCTCTATTCGGATATGCTGTTTTCGGTCAGCTTCAACCCGAAGAAGCCGGAAATCCTGACCGTCATGCCGGTGCGCATCTATTTCCGCGATTTTTCGGCGCTGGCCGACCAGCCCGGCGCCACCCAGGCCGCCATCAAGGTGACGCTGGGACTGCGCAGCTTCTCGCTGGAACGCAATTCCGGCCGCGCGGCGGCCTCGCTGCAGAATCAGGAGATGGCGGTCGAGTTGATCGGCGATCCGGGCGCGGGCCGGCCGGTGTACCGTCTCTACGATCCCGCCACCGTTCCCACAGCGACCATTGCCCTGCCGCCGTGGGACTTTTCTCCCAGCTCGGTCAATCCGCGCCACAATCTGTCGATGTTCGCCGTCACCGTCACCGAGATCGCCGATTTCGGCTGGCTGGAGCACAACATCAATACGCTCTGGCCCTCCTGGGAATATGAAGCGACCGATGTCAGCAAGCTGAAGACCGGCGCGCGCCATTTTGACGCGGCGCACACGCAGGATGCCGCATTGATGCCGCCCGGATAGACGCTTACATTGGAAACAAATAATCCTTTTGTGAGGAGTCCCCAATGAGCGGCGCAACGGCAAAACCCAGTGCGCAGACCTCCCAGGGGCGGAACGTCATCGACCTGATCGGCAATACTCCGCTGATCGAAACATCCCGCCTCGACACCGGCCTCTGCCGACTTTTCCTGAAACTCGAAAGCTTCAATCCCGGCGGGTCGATCAAGGACCGCCCTGCTTTGTCCATGATCGAGGCCTTCGAACGCGAAGGCCGCCTGAAGCCGGGCGGCACGCTGATCGAAGCCACCGCCGGCAACACCGGCCTCGGGCTGGCGCTGATCGCCTCGCAGAAGGGCTATCGCCTGATCCTGGTCATCCCCGACAAGATGAGCCGCGAGAAGATCTTCCATCTCAAGGCCATGGGCGCCGAGATCGTCATGACCCGCTCGGATGTGGGGAAAGGACATCCGGAATATTACCAGGACATGGCCGCCCGCATCGCCGAAGAGACCGGCGCCGTGTTCGTCAACCAGTTCGCCAATTGGGCCAATCCGCTGGCGCACGAGACCTCGACCGCGCCGGAAATCTGGGAACAGATGGACCATGACGTCGACGCCATGGTGTGCGGCGTCGGCTCGGGCGGCACGTTGACCGGACTGTCGCGCTTCTTCGCCAAGGCCTCGCCCAAGACCGAGATGGTGCTGGCCGATCCCGAGGGCTCGATCCTGGCCGATGTGGTGGCCGGCAAGAATCCGCGCGATCCGGGCAGCTGGCTGGTCGAAGGCATCGGCGAGGATTTCATCCCCGACATCGCCGACCTGTCGCGGGTCAAGAAGGCCTATACCGTCACCGACCGCGAAGCCTTCGAAGCGGCGCGCGAGCTGCTCAAGGCCGAAGGCGTGCTGGCCGGGTCCTCGACCGGCACCTTGATCGCCGCGGCTTTGCGCTATTGCCGTGAGCAGACCACGCCGAAGCGCGTGGTGGCGCTGGTGCCCGACAGCGGCAACAAGTACCTGTCGAAGATGTACACGATTACTGGATGCAGGATCAGGGCCTGATGGACCGGCCGCATCTGGGCGATCTGCGCGATCTGGTCAGCCGCCGCTACGACGAGGGCGCCGCCGTCACCGTCGCCCCGGACGACACGCTGAACACCGCCTGGAAGCGCATGAAGCTCTATGACGTGTCGCAGCTGCCGGTGATCGAGGATGACCGCCCGGTCGCCGTCATCGACGAATCCGACCTGCTGGTCGCCATCTCCGGCGACCCCAAGCGTTTCTCGGACCCGGTGCACACCGCCATGAGCAAGAGCGTCGAAACCGTGCGGCCCAACGCCGACATTGCGACCCTGCTCGACATCTTCCACCGCGGCTATGTCGCGATGGTCGCCGACGGCAAGAATTTCTACGGCGTCATCACCCGCATCGACGTCATCAACCATCTGCGCAGAAAGTACGATCTATCGTGACGAAACGCACCCATTCCGGCCGCTCGACCCTGGCCGTCCATGCCGGTCCCGGCCCCGATCCGGCCACCGGCGCGGTGATGCCGCCGATCTATGCGACCTCGACCTTCATCCAGCCCGAACCCGGCGTCACCACCGGCTGGGAATATGCCCGTTCGGGCAATCCCACCCGCGCCGCCTTCGAGCAGGCACTGGCACAAATAGAAGGCGGCGCCGCCGGTTTCGCCTTCGCGTCGGGCCTGGCGGCCGAAGCGACCATCCTCGACCTGCTGCCGCATGGCAGCCACATCATCGCCTCGCAGGACCTCTATGGCGGCTCCTGGCGCCTGTTCCACCGCGTGCGCAAACATTCGGCGAACCTCACCGTCAGCCATATCGACGTCAATGATCCGGCGGCCCTGAAGGCGGCCTTGCAGCCCAACACCAAGATGATCTGGATCGAGACGCCGGGCAATCCGACCCTGTCGATCGTCAATCTCGAGCACGCCGCCGCCTTCGCCAAGCAGCACGGCCTGATCTCGGTGGTCGACAACACCTTCGCCTCGCCGGCCGTGCAGCGGCCGCTGGAGCATGGCGCCGACATCGTGGTCCATTCGGTGACGAAATATATCGGCGGCCATTCCGATCTGGTGGCCGGCGCGGTCGTGATCGGCCATGACCGGGCCGAGCTGGTCGAGCGCATGGGCTTCCTGCAGAACGCGGTGGGCGCGGTGCTGGACCCGTTCCAGTCCTTCCTGGCCCGGCGCGGCCTGATGACGCTGGAGCTGCGCGCCGAACGGCACGCCGCCAACGCGCTGAAGATCGCCCGCTTCCTCGAAGGGCACGGCAAGGTCGAGCGGATCTATTATCCCGCTCTGCCCAGCCATCCCGGCCACAATATCGCGATGAAGCAGATGTCGAACGGCGGCGGCATGGTCACCCTGATCACCAAGGGCGACCAGGACTTCACCGTGCGCTTCCTCAAGAAGCTGTCGCTGTTCGGGCTGGCGGAAAGCTTGGGCGGCGTCGAGAGCCTGGTCGGCTATCCGTGGATGATGAGCCATGCCTCGGTGCCCGAGGATCAGCGCCGCGACATGGGCGTCACGCCCAATCTGGTGCGCCTGTCGGTCGGCATCGAGGATGCCGACGATCTGATCGCCGATCTCGAAACAGCTCTGGGGGTATGACATGAGGGGATTGCTGGCCGCCGCAGCGGGCATTGCACTATTGGGCGCGGCGCAAGCTCAGGAAGCTTCCCCGCCTATTCCCGCCACGGTGATCAGCGATCCCGCCCCCGATCCGGCCCATCCGCCGCATTCCTCGCAAGTGCTGATTCCCAGCCATGGCGAGGAGATGAACGCCCTGTTCTATCTGGCGGGCGGCGCCGGTCCTCACCCGACCATGGTTCTGCTGCACGGCATTCCCGGCAACGAGCAGAATCTCGATTTGGCCCAGGCGATCCGCCGGGCCGGCTGGAATGTGCTGACCTTGCATTACCGGGGCGCCTGGGGTAGCCCCGGCATTTTCTCGATCGGCCATGTATTGGAGGATGCCGATGCCGCCGTCGCCTACGTGCGGAGGCCGGACATCGCCGAGAAATTCGGGATCGACCCGAAGCGCATCGTGTTGGGGGGACACAGCATGGGCGGCTTCGCCAGCGCCGCGCATGCGCGCAAGGATGCCGGGCTGCTGGGTGTTGTGCTGATCGACGCCTGGAATGTCGGCTATACCGCGGACGAGCTGGCCAAGCATGACGGGTCCGACCGCATCGACGCCGCCAACAAGCATTTCGACGATTTCGGCCATTCCCTGCACGGCGCCACGCCGATCAAGATCGCCGACGAGATCATCGCTCATAAAGCGGCCTGGAATTATGTGTCCTGGGCGCCCGATCTGACCAGGCGCCCGATCCTGATCGTCGGCGCCTCGCAGGCCGGCGGGGAACAGAACCGGATGCTGGCCGAAGCCATCGCCAAAGCGGGCGGAACGGTCAGCAATACGACGATCGACAGCGACCATTCGTTTCAGGATCACCGCATCGCGCTGGCCGGCCGGATCGTCGGTTGGCTGCAGAAGCTTGCGGGGAATTAATTCCTCGCAGCTTTCCCTTGACATGCCGCTGGAACACTGTATTTTCCGCCGCCTGATTTTGTTTCTCTATCTGGGAAAAACGCGACTATGGCTAAGCCCGCCACCATTCTCATCAAGCTGCTCAGCTCGGCTGGCACCGGCTTTTTCTATACGGCCAAGAAGAATCCGCGCAAGACCACTGAAAAGCTGGAATTCCGCAAGTACGATCCGGTCGTGCGCAAGCACGTCCAGTTCAAGGAAGCCAAGATTAAGTAATTAATCTTGTTTTGATCCTGGGCTCAAGGCGCTGCACGCCAGCGCCAACCAGCCCAGGATAAAGCAGCTTCCTCCCGCCGGTACCAGGAACACCACCGGCAACTGCGCCAAGGCCATGGCGTAGAGCGATCCCGAAAACAGGATCGACCCCAGCAGGAACAGAGCCGACGCCGCCTTCAGCCAGCGTCCACGCCCCTGCCCCAATCCCAAAGCGACCAAAGCCACCGCGTGCATCAGCTGGAAGTGCGATCCGCGCCCCAGCCAGTCCGCCGCCTGCCCATCGACGCCATGCGCGCCCATTGCGGCAAACCCCACGGCCATCGCACCACTCAAGCCGCCCAAAAGCACACACAAACGCTGCCAACGAACTGTCGTCATCAGATCATACTCCCCGGCCGCGACGGCGGCCGCGCGCGGCCAACAGCCGTTCCACCTAAGGGAACATAGCTCGGCGCGGAAGCCAAGCGGCCGGAGGCCGCGCCCGGCGCCTGAGGGACATAAAATAAAAGTGGCCGGGACGAGCCCGGCCTAATTTCTCTTGAGGGAAAAAGATACTGGAGATTAACAGGAAATAATCGCCGGCATCTAAGGACATATAATACTCGCTATCCGTGTGCTGTCTGTGATGAGAGTCACTTAGCCGATAATTTCCTGAAAAAAAGCCCTAGAAGTGCCCTCTCAGGTCCTCGACCAGCTCGGTCAGCTTGGCCACGTCGCGGACCACCAGGGCGCTCTTATTGCGCTCCAGCATGCCGGCGCGGGTTAGTTCGGAGAACACGCGGGCCACCGTCTCGCGCGTCGTGGAGACGCGGCTGGCGATGTCGGCGTGGTGCGGGATGGGCGAGATGACCGAGGAATTGCCGGTCTTGCCGGCCGCCTGGGCCAGGCGCAGCAATTCGGCGTGGACCCGGTTGTTGGCCCCCACCGTGCTGAGATCCATGATGCGCTCGGTCGAGAATCGGACCACGCGCGCCAGGCGGCGCATGATCTCCAGCCCGACTTTGGGATAGCGCGCAAGCAGGTCGAGGAAGATATCGGGCGGCATCGCGGCCGCCGTGGCACCCGCCGACAGCGCCTGAACGAAGGCCGAGCGCGGACCGCCGTCCAGCGCCGCAAGCTCGCCGAATATATGGCCGGCCGGAATGTCGTCGAACGCGACTTCGCGCCCCGATGGCGAGTAATTCACCACCCTTACAGTGCCCGCCACGACGAAATAGACGTCGCGGCCGGAACCTTGCCCATCGATGATATGTTCGCCTTCGGCGTAACGGCGGAAGCGGCATTGCCGCGCCAGCTCGTCACGTTCCTTCTGCGCCAAACCCTTCAACAGCAGCACGCCGTCCAGATTGGCGGCGGTCTCGTGCGCCATGATCGGCCCTTCCCCTCAAGCCCGACTTTTTCTAAACCGCCGCCATTATTGGAAGACGACGGTTTTCATACCGTTAAGAAGAACCCTGTGCTCGGTATGGTAGCGAACCGCACGCGCCAGCACCACGCTTTCAATGTCGCTGCCGATGCGGACGTAATCCTCGGCCGAATAGGTGTGGTCGACGCGCGCCACTTCCTGGTCGATGATCGGCCCCTCGTCGAGGTCGTCGGTCACATAATGCGCCGTCGCGCCGATCAGCTTCACGCCGCGCGCATGGGCCTGGTGATAGGGCTTGGCGCCCTTGAAGCTGGGCAGGAAGGAATGGTGGATGTTGATGCAGCGACCGGCCAGCTTGGCCGACAGTTCGGGCGACAGCACCTGCATGTAGCGCGCCAGCACCGACAGCTCGACGCCATAACGCTCCAGCACGTCGATGATCTTGGCTTCCTGCTCGGCTTTGGTCGCCGCAGTCACCGGAAGATGGTGATAATCGATGCCATGCCACTCGACCAGCGCCCGCATGTCCGGATGGTTCGAGATCACCGTCACCACCTCGGCGCCCAGGGTTCCGCTCTGATGACGGTGCAGCAGATCGTTCAGGCAATGGCCGAATTTCGAGACCAGAATGGCGATGCGGGTCTTGCGCGCCCCGTCATGCATCTGAAAGCGCATCTGGAAGGTTTCGGCGATCGGCGCGAACAGGCGGCGAAAGCCTTCGACGTCGGGCGAATTCTCGCCGCGCCGAAACACGATGCGCTGGAAAAAAATCTGGGAATCCGGGTCGCCATATTGCGCCGCTTCGGTGATGAAACCGCCCTGGGCGCTGAGAAATCCGGTTACCGCTGCAACGATTCCGACACGGTCGGGACACGTGATGGTCAAGATGATGCTGTTCTGCAAAGCCTCTTCTCCTCACTCGGCCAACCTTGGTAGCCGAACACGAAAATTTGACCAAGCCGGTTCTTGATTTTTCCGCGCCGATCGCTCAGTTTTCGTCCACCCGTACAGGAGAACGCTATGAAAACCGTCTACTTCAAATCCGGCGACGCCGAATGGAAATACGAGCTGGATGACGAAGAGTTCCAGAATGTGATCTCGAACATCCTGGAGGACGGCACCGATTTCGAAGAGATGCTGGACGATTCGCTGGAGATCATCCGCGACACCGCCTCTCTCGAAGATGACGAGATGGACGAGGACGACCAGATCGACCAGACCATCTCGGTCGCCTTCATCTGGCATTACTTCAACAGCCTGCCCGAAGAGAAGGGCCGCATCGTCGGCGATGTGGTCCTGGTCGAGGACGAGGATGGCAGCGGGGTTTCCGTGCTGGCCGCCGAAGACGTGATCGGCGGCGAAGAATAAAGACCGAAGGGCCGCTGCTTCAGCGGCCCTTTTTCTTTACGGCAAATAAAAAGGCCGGTGACGCTGTCGTCACCGGCCTTTTGTTTTAAGTCAGCTTGCTTGCCGCTTACTCGGCGGCGAAGCGGATGCTGCCATGGACCACGTCGCCGGCGGCGGCCGGAGCCGGATACGGCGCGGCGGCCTTGACGGCGGCCAGGGCGGCATCGTCCAGCGACTGGAAGCCCGAGGACTTCTCGACGGTGGCGCTGGTCGGGGTGCCCGAGGCGTCCATCGAGATGGCGACGACGGCGGCGCCTTCCTGGTGGCGCATCTTGGCCATCTTCGGATATTCGACGGCCTTCGAGACCTTCTCCATCACGGCCTTGGTGTAGGCGGCGGGCGCCTCGGCGGCATGGGCGACGGTGGCGAGAGCGACGACAGCGGCCAGAGCCGAACCCTTCAACACTTGCGAGAACATGATCCGAAACCCCATTCTTTCAGTAAATCTAGATCCGGCGAGCGCGGCGCCCGGGATGGTGCGGGCGGAAAATGATGTAATGACGAAAGTAATGCAACCGGCAATTAGCAGTGCATAGCAGCCATGCTTTAAGACATTCATCTTTAAAGCGAAATTGTATAAAATTTTATGGGATTTACTTTCAGCCCGGGGCTGAATAGCCCGCCGGAATTGACAATTGAAATATCTCCACATCCGCCTTTAAAAGGCAAGCCCCTATAACGAGCAGCCGGCATGTCCGCCGGGCGCCGCAAAAAGCAATTTTTTCCTTTTCCTGGCAGGAGGGAACGCCAATATATGCCCCTCTCCGAACGATTTCGCGAACACAAGGACCTGCCCCGTATGATGGATATCCTCCAACGCGCCGAGGCGGCGCTGTTGTGGCTCGTCTATCACTTCTTCCGCGCCCTGCCGCTCGACCTCGCCTCCCGCTTCGGCGGATGGCTGGCGCGGACGGTCGGGCCGTTGCTGCCGCCCAGCAGGCGGGCCAAGCGCGGCCTCGAACTGGCCCTGCCGGGGCGCGACCATGCCCGCATCATCCGCGACATGTGGGAAAATCTCGGACGTATGGCCGGCGAATATCCCCATTCTCTGGAATTCGTCCGCGATCTCACGCGCATGGAACTGGCCGGCGCCGAGACGGTGCTGGCGATGCGCGCGGCCGGTCAGCCCATGCTGTTCTTTTCGGGCCATATCGGCAATTGGGAGCTGACCTATCCGCTGATGGCGCGGCTCGACATCCACGGCGCCGGCGTGTTCCGCGCCCCCAACAATCCGCATCTCGCCTGGCTGTTCGACCGCGCCGCCTATCCGCATATCGGCATGATCCCCAAGGGCGCGGCCGGCGCCCGCAAAAGCATCGAGGTGTTGAAGGAAGGCAAGTCTCTGGCGATGTTCGTCGATCAGAAGATGAATGACGGCATCGAGGCGCCTTTCTTCGGCCACCCCGCCATGACCGCCCCGGCTCTGGCCGGCCTCGCGCTGAAATTCGGCTATCCAGTCGTGCCGTTCCGCATCGTCCGCCTGGACGGCGCGCGCTTCCGCGTCGAATTCAAAGAACCGCTGCGCTTCGAGAAAACCGGCGACCGCAACGCCGATCTGCTGGCGGCGATGACCAAGGTCAACCAGGTTCTGGAAGGCTGGATCAGCGAATATCCCGCCCAATGGCTGTGGCTGCACCGCCGCTGGCCCAAGGAGCTTTATCGCTGAGCGGGGCAAGATGAAAAAATCGCTATCGAGCTTGTTGACGTACACCGGCCTTTGCGTTAGACAACGCTCCTTCCTTGTGGCGGGTGTAGCTCAGTTGGTTAGAGCGCCAGGTTGTGGTCCTGGATGTCGCCGGTTCGAATCCGGTCACTCGCCCCATTCCCCCTTTTCGAAGCCATGACAGAAGCCGTCGTTTTCCTGGCCAGCTACCCCAGGTCCGGCAATACGTTTGCCCGGATTTTGCTCGGGGCCTATCACGGCGTCGAGGATCTGAACCGGCTCGAACAAGCGATCCCCGCCGATACCAGCGATTTCCTCTGGCAGACCGTGCCCGAGTACGAAACGCAGGAAATTTCGGCCCACAATAATTGGCGCCTGCGCCCCCAGGTGATCGAAGCCTATCGGCGCAGCCCGTCCATTCTGCCGTTCCACGGCCTCAAGACCCATACCGCCAATCTGATCGCTTTCGGAGCGCCCGCTTTCGAGCTGCGGCCCGATGACCGGATCATCTATCTGGCCAGGCATCCACTCGACGTGGCGCTGAGCAATGCCGACTACAACAATCAGGATCTCGATTCCTCGATCGAGCTGATGTGCCGCTCGGGCACCTGCGTCGCCGCCGGCACCCTGGCCAGCGTCGAGACGCGCGGCTCCTGGACCGAGCATGTGGCGGGATGGCTCGACGCCACCGCCTGCCCGGTGCTGCCCGTGCGCTATGAGGATCTGTCCGCCGACACTGCCGGGATGCTGCGCAAGATGCTGGCCTTCATCGGCCTGCCGATCGACGAAGAGCGCGTCAAGCGCGCCGTCGAGCTGGCCGATTTCTCGCGCCTCCAGCGCAAGGAGCGCGAAACCGGGTTCCAGGAGGCGCCGGCCAACACCCGCTCCGGGCGCTTCTTCCGCGAAGGACGCTCCGGCCAATGGCGGACCGAGATGTCGCTGGGCCAGATCGACCGTCTGTACGGCTATTGCGCCGAAACGATGAACCGCCTGGATTACTCGCTTTAAGCCCGCAGGCGCCGCACGGCTTCTTCCAGCGTTTCATCCAGCTTGGCGAAGCAGAACCGGGCGAAATGGCGCGGCGGATCGCTCTCGTAAAAGGCGCTGACCGGAATGGCGGCAACGCCTTTGCCGCTGATCAACTGGCGGCAGAACTCCCCATCGTCCGAGAACCCTAGCGGCCGAATGTCGGCGGTCAGGAAATAGCTGCCGTCGCAGGGCAGCACGTCGAATCCGGCACCGGCCAGGCCCGCCGCCAGGAAATCGCGGCGGCGCTCGAGATCGCTGGTCAGTGTCTTATAATAATCGTCGCCCGTCGCCAGCCCCTCGGCCACCGCCTGCTGCAAGGCCGGCGGCGTGGTGAAGGTGATGAATTGATGGGCGCGGATCACTGGCTGCAGCAGTTCCGCCGCCCCGGTCACATAGCCGACCTTCCAGCCGGTCACCGAGAAGGTCTTGCCGGCCGAGCCGATGCGCAAGGTGCGCTCGCGCATGCCGGGCAGCGTCATCAGCGGAATATGGCGCTTGCCGCCATAGGTCAGGTGCTCATAGACCTCGTCGCAGATCGCCACCGCATCATGCTTGATCAGCAGATCGGCCATGAAGGCCAGATCGTCATCGCCGAACAGCTTACCGGTCGGGTTCATCGGCGAATTGAGGATCATCAGGCGGGTCTTGGGTCCGAACGCCGCCGCCAGCTCCTCGCGCGGCAGGGTCCAGTCAGGCGGGTTCAGCCGGACGATCCGCGCCCCGCCGCCGGCGCGGCGGATGATCGGCAGATAGCTGTCATAAAAAGGTTCCAGCACCACGACCTCGTCGCCCGGGGTTATCAACCCGAACAGGCAATCGGCCAGCGCCTCGGTGGCGCCCGAGGTCACCATCACCTCCCTCTGCCAATCGAGATCGATGTCGTAGAAGCGCTTATCGTGCTCCGCGACCGCCTGGCGCAGCGCCGGAACGCCCAGCATCGGCGGATATTGGTGCGGCCCCTTGGCCATGGCGCGCGCTGCCGCCTCGACCAGAAAGGCCGGCTCCAGCCCTTCGGGGAAACCCTGGCCGAGATTGACGGCGCCATGCTCATTGGCGAGGCGCGACATCACTTCGAAAATGGTGGTGCCCAGAGAGGAGAAGATCGGGTTGGCGGTCATCATCGGCTTTCGCGTATAATTGCACATAAAATCAGCAGACATGCCCAAAGGATGAGCGTTTTATTTCAATATATCGAGCTTAGCGCTAATTTTCCGACCGAAAATGAAGTATTTGGCCATAGCCCTTCGCACGCCCGCGTGCTAAATGGGTTCTGCACGCTCCCTGACGCATCTGCCGACGGACCATCCCTTAAAGAAGAGTTCCCGCGCAAATGAAGAAAATCGAAGCCATCATCAAGCCGTTCAAATTGGATGAGGTGAAAGAGGCTCTGCACGAGATTGGTCTGCAGGGTATCACCGTCACCGAGGCGAAGGGCTTTGGCCGTCAGAAGGGCCATACCGAACTCTATCGCGGCGCCGAATATGTCGTCGATTTCCTGCCCAAGGTGAAGATCGAGCTGGTGATCGAGGACAACCTCGTCGACCGCGCCATCGAAGCCATCCAGCAGGCCGCCCACACCGGGCGCATCGGCGACGGCAAGATCTTCATCATGCCGGTCGAGGAAGCCATCCGCATCCGCACCGGTGAACGCGGCGCCGACGCCATCTAACTGTTTCTGTCATTCAACCACCTGGGATAACGATCATGTCCGAAGTCAAGAAGGTCCTCGATCTCATCAAGGAACACGACGTCAAATACGTCGATTTCCGCTTTACCGACCCGCGCGGCAAGTGGCAGCACACTGCCCAGCACGTCGTGACGGTGGATGAGGACCTGCTGAGCGAAGGCATCATGTTCGACGGTTCGTCGATCGCCGGCTGGAAGAGCATCAACGAGTCCGACATGATCCTGAAGCCGGATCTGTCGACCGCCGTGCTCGACCCGTTCGCCGCCCAGACCCAGCTGATCATCTTCTGTGACGTGGTCGAGCCGTCGACCGGCCAGCTCTATGACCGCGATCCGCGCTCGATCGCCAAGCGCGCCGAAAAGCACCTGACCTCGGCCGGCTTCGGCGACACCGCCTTCTTCGGCCCGGAAGCCGAATTCTTCGTGTTCGACGACGTTCGCTACGAAGTGAAGATGAACTCGGTGATGTACAAGCT
>JAJPHO010000123.1 GCA_021325215.1 Alphaproteobacteria bacterium | reverse complement strand
GACCGGCCATGTCGCTTTCGACACCGAGACCGACGGCCTCAATGCGATGCGCTGCAATCTGGTCGGCTTCTCGCTGTCGGTCGAGCCGGGCAAGGCCTGCTATGTGCCGCTGATCCACACGACCGGCGCGACGCAGGGCGATCTGCTGTCCGCGCCCGCCGAGAGCGGCCCGACGCTGATCTCCGCCCCCAAGGCGCTGGAGATGATGAAGCCGCTGCTGGAGGACGACGCCGTCCTCAAGATCGGCCACAACATCAAATTCGACGCCACCATCATGGGCGTGCGCGGCATCGACATCGCGCCTTACGACGACACCATGCTGATTTCCTATGTGCTGGACAGTTCGGCGCATGGGCATGGCATGGACGAGCTGTCCGAACTGATGCTCGGCCACAAGACCATCCCCTATTCCGAGGTGTGCGGCACCGGCAAGAACGCCATCACCTTCGACCGCGTGCCGCTCGACAAGGCCTTGGCCTACGCTGCCGAAGACGCCGACATCACGCTGCGCCTGCATCGCCTGCTGAAGCCGCGCCTGCTGGCCGAACATGCGCTGACCGTCTATGAGACGATGGACCGGCCGCTGTCGGCCACTCTGCGCTTCATGGAAAAAGCCGGCATCAAGATCGACCGCGCCGAATTGTCGAACATGAGCGTCGAATTCGGCCGCCGCATGGAAACGCTGGAGCGCGAGATCCACGAGGCCGCCGGCGAAGTGTTCAATGTCGGCTCGCCCAAGCAGCTGGGCGACATCCTGTTCGACCGCCTGAACCTGCCGGGCGGCAAGAAGGGCAAGACCGGCGCCTATGCCACCGGCGCCGACGTGCTGGAAACGCTGGCCGACCTGCATCCGGTGCCGAAAAAGGTGCTGGAATGGCGTCAGATCGCCAAGCTGAAGAGCACCTATGCCGATACGCTGGTCGATGAGATCAACCCGTCCACCGGGCGCGTCCACACCAGCTTCGCCATGGCGGCGACCAGCACCGGCCGCCTGGCCTCGTCGGACCCGAACCTGCAGAACATCCCGATCCGCACCGAAGAGGGCCGCCGCATCCGCCGCGCCTTCATCGCCGAGCCGGGCCATCTGCTGGTCTCCGCCGATTATTCGCAGATCGAGCTGCGCCTGGTCGCCCATGTCGCCGATATCGAAGGGCTGAAGCAGGCCTTCCACGACGGCGCCGACATTCACGCCATCACCGCCAGCCAGGTGTTCGGCATTCCGGTCGAAGGCATGGACCCGATGATCCGCCGCCGCGCCAAGGCGATCAATTTCGGCATCATCTACGGCATCTCGGCCTTCGGCCTGGCCCAGCAGCTGGGCATCTCGAACGGCGAGGCCAAGCAGTTCATCGAGGCCTATTTCGCGCGCTTCCCGGAAATCCGCACTTATATGGAGAACACCCGGCAGCTGGCCCGCGAGACCGGCAAGGTCACCACCTTGTTCGGGCGCACTTGCGTCATCAACGGCATCACCGACAAGAACCCGGCCATGAAGGCGTTTGCCGAACGCGCCGCCATCAATGCGCCGATCCAGGGCGGCGCCGCCGACATCATCAAGCGCGCCATGGTGCGCCTGCCGGATGCCCTGAAGGAGGCAGGCCTGTCGGCCCGCATGCTGCTGCAAGTGCACGACGAACTGGTTTTCGAGGTCCCGGAAAGCGAACTCGAAGCGACCAAACCCGTGATCAAGCGGGTGATGGAGGGCGCAGCCCAATTGTCGGTTCCGCTGCTGGTCGAGATCGGCGCGGCGAAGAACTGGGCCGAAGCGCATTGAACATCTGATCGAAGGGGGAGAGTCTGTTTTGCGGCGTATTTCCGTTTTCGCGGCCCTGAGCCTGGGCCTGTCTTCCCTCGTCTCCGCCCAGACCCCGCAGACCTCTCCGCTTCCGGCGCCGACGCCCGAAGCCCGGGACATTCCCTATCCCGGCACGCTGCTTCTGTCGGTCGACGCCACCGATCTCGACCGGCACATCTTCCGCATCCATGAGACGGTGCCGGTGACCGGCGGTGTCCCGCTGACCCTGCTGCTGCCGAAGTGGCTGCCCGGCAACCATTCCCCCACCGGGCCGATCGCGGATATGGGCGGGCTGATCTTCACCGCCGACGGCCAGCGCATCGCCTGGACCCGCGACCCGGTCGACGATTACGCCTTCCATGTCACGCCGCCCGCCAATGCCCGCAAGCTGGAGGTCGATTTCCAATATCTGTCGGCGGTGCAGCAGGACGAAGGCCGCATCGCCATGACGCCGGAAATCCTGCGCGCCCAATGGACCGCCATGTCGCTCTATCCGGCCGGCTATTATGTGCGCGGCATCCCGGTGCAGGCCGAGCTGCGCCTGCCCGAAGGCTGGGGCTTCGGTACCGCCCTGGAGGTCGCCTCGCAGCATGGCTCGCTGGTCTCGTTCAAGACCGTGCCCTATGACGTGCTGATCGACAGCCCGGTTCTGGCCGGCCGCTATTTCAAGCGCTTCGACCTCGATCCCGGCGCCGCGGTGCCGGTGATGCTCGACGTCGCCGCCGATCGCCCCGAACTGCTCGACCCGACGGTCAGCCAGCTCGACCAGCACAAGGCGCTGGTGCAGCAGGCCAACAAGCTCTATGGCGCGCATCATTACGACCATTACGACTTCCTGCTGTCGGTCTCCGACCGCATCACCGGCATCGGCCTGGAACATCATCGCTCCAGCGAGGACGGCGTGCCCGGCGCCTATTTCCTCGACTGGGACAAGGACGCGCCGAACCGCGATCTGCTGCCGCACGAATACACCCACAGCTGGAACGGCAAATACCGCCGCCCGGTCGATCTGTGGACGCCCGATTACGACCGTCCGATGCAGGGCTCGCTGCTGTGGGTCTATGAGGGGCAGACGCAATATTGGGGCTATGTGCTGGCCGCCCGCTCCGGCCTGCTGACCAAGGACCTGGCGCTCGACGCCATCGCTTTGACCGCCGCCACTTACGACAACATGCCGGGCCGCAGCTGGAAATCGCTGGAGGACACCACCAACGATCCGGTGGTCTCGATGCGCCGTCCTCAGCCCTGGCGCTCGTGGCGCCGCAGCGAGGATTATTATTCCGAAGGCGAGCTGGTCTGGCTCGACGCCGACACGCTGATCCGCGAGAAGACCAACGGCGCCAAGTCGCTCGACGATTTCGCTCAGGCCTTCTTCGGCGTCAATAACGGCGCGTTCGGCGAGCTGACCTACGATTTCGACACGGTGGTCGCGACTCTCAATGGCATCGTGCCCTATGACTGGGCGAGCTTCCTGCACACCCGCCTCGACGGCCACGGCCCGGGCGCGCCGCTCGACGGCATCAAGCGCGGCGGCTACAAGCTGGTCTATACTGACAGCCCGTCCGACTATCACCGCCAGGTGATGTCCTTACGCAAATACGAGGACTTCACCTATTCGCTGGGCATCATGGTCAGCACCAAAGACCAGACCCTCACCGGCGTGCTGTGGGACAGCCCGGCCTTCAAGGCGGGCCTGACCATCGGCACCAAGCTGGTGGCCGTCAACGGCATCGCCTATGACAAGGACCGCCTCAAGGAAGTGATCCGTGAGGCCAAGACCATCAAGCAGCCGATCGAGCTGCTGGTGCAGAATGGCGACCATTTCCGCATCGTGAAGCTCGATTACCATGACGGGCTGCGCTATCCGCATCTGGTCAAGACGGACGATACTCCGTCGCTGGATGCGATCCTGACGCCGAAGAATTAAGCCAGGGCGTCCTTTAGGGGCCCCAGCCACTTTTCCCATCTGCGCCACCGCCCGACCGACGTCCGGTAGAGCGGCTGGCGCACCTGGGCGAGCGAGGCCGTGCGCACCGGTCCTTCGCGGCCGGTGAAATCGAGGCAGGCCTCGTCCCATTCCAGGCCGAGATGGGCCAGCATGCGCCGCACTTCGGCCTCGGGCGCCTCGACCAGATCTTCGTACCGCACCTCCAGCAGCGTCTGCTGCGGCAGCACCGCGCGCCAATGGGCCATCAGCGCGTCATAAGCCTTGTGGAAGCGGCCCAGCTCGCCGAGGTCGTAGCAATAAGGATGGCCGGCGGCGAAATATTCGAAGAAGCAGGACAGGCAATTATCCATCGGATCGCGCACCGTATGGATGAACCGCGCACCCGGCATGGCCAGATGGATGAAGCCGAGATAAGCGAAATTGCCCAGCATCTTGTTGACGGCGATCCCCTCGCCGGCCCGCCCGCGATAGATTTCCCCAAGGCGGCGCAACGATTGGGGATCGAGCGTTGCCACCCCGTCCGGGAAAGGCAGCGTCATGCGGCCGCCCAGCGCCTCGACGCGGGCCGCGGCGAAGTAATTGGCCTCGCCCAGGGCCCTGATGGCGGGATGGCCCGACAGCATCCGTTCGGCCAGGGTCGACCCCGAGCGCGGCATGCCGACGATGAAGACCGGACCCGGCGCCGGATCGCCGGGCGGCGCGGCCAGCAGGTCGGCGGTGAACACCTCGGCGATGCGCGAGACCAGGGCCAGGGCGGCCTGTTCGTCATAGACGATCCGGCTGCGCATCAGGGCGTTCGCTTGGGCATAGGCTCGCCACGCCCGTTCGTCGCGGCCGAGATCGGCATGGATTTTACCCAGCGCAAACCCCAGCTCGATACGCTCGGACTCCAACAGGCCGGCCGCCCTGCGTGCGAGCGCTTCGATGACCGGAAGCGCCGGATCATCCTCGCGGAACCGCACCGCCTTGGCCATTTTGGCGATATGCCCGGCCCGCGGCGCCACGCCGATGGCTCGGCGCAGCACAATTGCCGCCTCGTCCAGATGTCCTTGCTCGGTCAGCACATTGCCGAGCTCGGCCAGAACCGAATCATCTCCAGGCCGCGCGATGACATCGGCGCGCGCCTGCCGCAAATCATCCATGGTCAGCCCGAAATCACCACCGGCAGTGTAAGGTGCCGCAGCAGGAAGCGGGTGCCGCTGCTCTTGCCGAAGGACGAGCCGGCCGGCGCCCCCATCACCAGCAGGTCCGCGCCGATGTCGTAAGCGCGCGACAGCAGCATGTCCATCACGCCGATATCCTCGGCGCGCAGGCGTTCGAAGCGGGCCATCACGCCATGACCGGCCAGATGGCCGATCACATCCATCTCGGGCAGTTCGCCCGGCATCGGGCTGGTGTCGCGCGGCACGCTGAGCAGGGTCACCGCTTCGGCGGAGGCGAGCAGCGGTAAAGTATCGTGCAGAGCCCGGCTGGCTTCGCGGCTGGCGTTCCAGGCGACGGCGATGCGGGTCGCCAGCGGACCGGCCGGCCCGCTGCGCGGGACCACCAGCACCGGGCGGCCGCTGTCGAGGATCACCCGCTCGACCGCGTCGTCGGGCAGCTGCGGGTAATCGCCGCTTCCGCCCTGGCCGACCACGGCCAGATCGAAATAGCGGGCGCAGAAGGCCAACTCGGCGACGACGAAGCCCGGGTCGCCATGGGCCAGGGCCAGCCAGCGTCCCGTTATGCCGGCCGCGGCGGTCGCGGCGGTGAAGGTCTCGCGGCTGGCGGCGGCGGCTTCGGCCAGGCGGGTGCCGGGACGGCGCGCCACCAGCGCGGCGGCATCGGTTTCCTTCTGGGCGAACATGCCGGTCAGCCGGGCGCCGAAACGCTTCGCCAGGGAAATCGCCGCCTCGAGCCGGCGCGGGCCGGCCTCGCCGCCGTCGAGTTGAACCAGAATGTCCTTCATGGCAGCGCCTTCCCCCTCTGTCGTCAAATCTTCATAGCCTGCTCGTTGACGCGATCATAGCACAGCGCCACCCTGAGCAACGATTCCGCAACCTTCATAAGGCTTTAACCGCCATGCTCCGCCGCACCCTCGCCGTCTCCACCGCCCTTGCCGTCCTCGCGATGCTGCCCGGCCGCGGCCAGGCCTGGGGCGTGACCGGCCATGCCATCATCGCCGACATCGCCGAACATCACCTGACCCCGGCGACTCTCGACGCGGTGCACGCGCTGCTGAGCGAGGAAGGGCTGGAACATCTCGATCAGGTGGCCAGCTGGCCCGACACCATCCGCAAGGAGCGCCCCGAAGCCAGCCCCTGGCATTATGTCGATATTCCGCTGACCGAAACTGCTTACGTCGCCGACCGCGACTGCAAGAATGGCGATTGCGCTGTCGAGGCGATCAAGCGCTTTACCGCCGTGCTGACCGACCGCGGCCAGCCGGCCGCCAAGCGCGAAGAGGCGCTGAAATTCCTGGTCCATTTCGTCGGCGACATTCAGCAGCCGCTGCACGGCACCGAGAATGCCGGCGACCATGGCGGCAACAAGGTGCGCATCACCTATTTCGGCGATAACGGCACCCAGCAATATCCGCTCAGCCTGCATTGGGTATGGGACACCTCGATCATCGAGCATCACCTGGGCATCAAGGAAGAGCCGCTGAGCCAGCCCAATCTCGAAGCCCGCCGCGCCGCCGCCATCGCCGCCACCGACATCGACCACAAATTCGCGAAAGGCTTGCCCGAGGCCGCCATCGCCGATCCGGCGGTGTGGGCGATGGAATCCCACGACGCCGCCAAGGCGGTGGTCTATCCCGGCGTGGTCGCCCCAGGCGCCGAAGCGCCGGCCAGCCCGGTCATTCTCGGCGAGGCCTATCAGAAGCGCGGCTGGCCGGTGGTCGAGCGCCGCCTCGAATTGGGCGGCCTGCGCCTGGCCGCTCTGCTGAACAAGGCGCTCGGCACGCCTTAAAAAAACTGGCGGCCCGACCTCATATGGCTATGATCCGCCTCAACAAGAGTTGATGTGAGGGGTCCTAGATGAGTTTCCTGGTCTGCCTGGCCGCCCTGGCCTTCCTGATTTTCGTCGCCTATCGCGGCTTCAGCGTGATCCTGTTCGCGCCGATCGCCGCGTTGGGCGCCGTTCTGCTGACCGATCCGTCGGCGGTCCTGCCGGTCTATAGCGGCCTGTTCATGGACGCCATGGTCGGCTTCATCAAGAACTACTTTCCGGTCTTCATGCTGGGCGCCCTGTTCGGCAAGGTGATCGAGCTGTCCGGCTTCGCCCGCTCGATCGTCTCGTCGGTCATCCACCTGCTGGGCAAGGGCCGCGCCATGCTGGCCATCGCCCTGGTCGGCGCGCTGCTGACCTATGGCGGCGTCTCGCTGTTCGTCGTGGTGTTCGCCGTCTATCCGTTCGCCGCCGAGATGTTCCGCCAGGGCAATATCCCCAAGCGTCTGGTGGCCGGCACCATCGCGCTCGGCGCGTTCACCTTCACCATGGACAGCCTGCCCGGCACCCCGCAGATCCAGAACATCATCCCGACCACCTTCTTCAACACCAACGGCTTCGCCGCCCCGATCCTCGGCACCATCGGCGGCCTCTATATCCTGGTGTGCGGTGTCCTCTATCTGAACTGGCGCCGCAAGGTCGCCGCCGCCCGGGGCGAAGGCTATGCCGACCAGCCGCTGGTCAACGAGCCCGAGACCAAGGAAGACGTCCGCATGGTCCATCCGGCCGTCGCCATCCTGCCGCTGTTCGTGGTCGGCGTCGGCAATTTCGTCTTCACCAAATATCTGTTTCCGATGCTCTATACCGGCACCGTCTCGGTCACCCTGACCGAGGGCGGCAAGACCATCTCGCAGGATGCCGCCAAGCTGCTGGGCATCTGGTCGGTCGAGGCCGCGCTGGTTCTCGGCATCGTCACCGTCGCCCTGTTCGCCTTTACGGCGCTCAAGGACAAGTTCATCGAGGGCAGCAAGACCGCCGTCGCCGGTTCGCTGCTGGCCGCGCTCAACACCGCCTCGGAATATGGTTTCGGCTCGGTGATCGCGTCGCTGCCCGGCTTCATCGTGATCAAGAACGCCCTGGCCGCCATCCCCAACCCGCTGGTCAACGAGGCGATCACCGTCTCGACCCTGGCCGGCGTCACCGGCTCGGCCTCGGGCGGCATGGGCATCGCGCTGGCCGCGATGGCCGACCGCTTCAAGGAAGCGGCCACCGCGGCAGGCATTCCGTTCGAGCTGCTGCACCGCGTCGCCGCGATGGCGTCGGGCGGCATGGACACCCTGCCGCACAATGGCGCGGTGATCACCCTGCTGGCGGTCACCGGCCTGACCCACAAGCAATCCTATCGCGATATCTTCGCGATCACCTGCATCAAGACGTCGGCGGTGTTCGTGATCATCGCGATCTATTACCTGACCGGCTTGGTTTGATGGGGTATTAGCGCGGCCTGGTAATCGGCCGGCGACAGCCACCGCTCCCACGGAGCGACGAATTCGGCCCAGTGGCGGTCGTCGGCCAGCCAGGCATCGATCGCCTGCAGGGCTCTTTGCCCGACCGGACCGGTCGAGCAGGTGACATAGGCCTCGCCGAACTTGTCGGTGCCGGCGACCGGCAGCGACACCAGGCGGGTGTTGCCGAGGGTCTCGGCGAAGTAATTGGTCTCGTCGCGCAGCCCGAACATGAAATCGAGATGGCTGGCGGCAAGCTGGCGGAACAGCTTGACCGGATCGTCGGCCACCAGCGACGCCTTGTTGCCGGGATCGGCGATATAGCTCTTCAGCGCGCCGAAATGCGGACGCCCCGCGACATAGCCGCCGATATAGTCCCGCGCCCCGCCGAGCAGCGACAGATCGACCGCGCCGGAGGAATCGAGATAGCGTTGGAACTCCTCCAGCCGATCCTCGCGCACGATCACGCCGAAACCGGGCACCACCATGGCGCGCTGGCTGAACAGCATCTTGCCTTCGCGCTCGGGCAGCTTGGCGAAGGAGAAGGAACAGATGCCGTCCCGATGCTGGATCTCATGCAGAATCCGCAGCGGCGTGGCGATTTCGACCTTCCATTCAAAGGCGGAAAGATGCGGCGACAATCGGGCGAAGGCGACCTGCCCCGCGCCCTGCCCGGCCAGCGGCCCCTCGGTCATCACCATCGGCGGCAGCGCCCCGAGCATCCAGACGGCAGGCTCCGCCCGCGCCATCCCGGCGGACAGCGCGGCCGCCAGGATCAAGGGCAGGCGGGCGGAGCGGATCATCGGGTCAGGCCCTATTTCCCGTCGATATAGGTCTTGACCAGACGGTAGAGGAAATCCCGGTCCTTATAGAGCGACTCCACCCCGGCATATTCGTTGAGGCCGTGAATGTGATTCAGCTCGGGATCGAGGAAGGACCCGTCGATGCCATAGGTCGGAATGCCGGCCGCATTGAAATAGCGGCCATCGGTGGCGCCCGCCTGCAGGATCGGCAGCACCGGCACGCCCGGCCACATCTCGGCCATCAGCTTCTCGGCCGGCCCGACCACCTTGGGGGTCAAGGGCGGCGGCGGGCTGACCGGATCGTTCATCCCCATTCCCACCTCGGTCACCTTGACGGCGGGATCGTTGATGGCGGCGGCCAGTTCGCCGCGGATCTGCTCACCCGAGACGCCGGGAAAGACGCGGCAATTGATGTTGGCGCCGGCGCGCTGCGGCAGGGCGTTCGCCGCATGCCCGCCATCCAGCATGGTGGCGACGCAGGTGGTGCGCAGGGTGGCGTTCCACAGCGGGTCCTTCGCGGCCACGAACTCGGCGGCCTTGAGGTCGGCGGGCTCCTTCAGCATCGCGGTCATGGCGTCGGCGACGTCCTTGTTGCCTTTCGCGGCCTGCTGCTTGGCCAGGCCCTGAAAATAGGCGCGGCTGCCGTCGGAGAACTGCACCGGGAAAGCATGGTTCTCGACGCCGACCAGCGCATGGGCCAGATGATAGATGGCGTTGTCCTTGACCGGGCGCGAGCTGTGGCCGCCGGCATTGGTCACTTCCAGGCGGTAATCGTGATAGGACTTCTCGCCGGCCTGGATGGTGATCACCGAAGGCTTGCCGTGCTCGTCGAGCAGGCCGGCGGCGCCCTCATTGACGGCGAAATCGGCGTCGATCAGATCGCGCTTGTGCTCGGTCAGCCACTTGGCGCCGTTGAACCGGCCCCCGCCGCCGCCTTCCTCGCCGCAGGTCAGGGCCATCTTGAGGGTCAGCTTGGGCTTGAAGCCTTCCTTCTTCAGGCGGACCAGAGTGTCGGTCCAGATCGCCGCCTGGGTCTTGTCGTCGGTGGTGCCGCGGCCATAGAACTTGCCGTCCTCCTCCACCAGGGTGAAGGGGTCGCGCACCCAATCCTCGCGCTTGGCTTCGACCACGTCGATATGGGCCAGCAGCAGCACGCCCTTGGCCTTGGTGTCGGAACCGTGCAGCACGGCGACCAGGCCGCCGTCTTTGGGGAATTGCGGATCGGAGAACAGGGTCAGATCGCTGTCGGAATACCCCGCCGCCTTGAGGCGGGCGGCCATGCGCTCGGCGGCCAGGGTGCAGCTGCCGGTCGAGGCGGTGGTGTTGGTCTCGACCAGTTCCTTATACAGGCCGCGAAATTCCAGCTGGTCCGGCCGCAAGTCAGCGGCATTGGCGGCAAAAGCACCGAACAGGCCGGCACCGAGCAACATTCCCCTGAGTGTCATATGGTTCCCTTTCACCGATGAGAGTGAAGCAGGGTATCGGATTCGGGACCTGTCAGTAAGGGCGGACGCGCGGCGCCTTGCGGATATGACCTTCCGGCGAGCGGATCAGCACCTCGTCGGGAGCGACCTCGCCGAGATCGCGTTCGCCCTCGGGTTCCAGCACGATCACCCGGCTGCCGATGAAGACGACGACGGGACTGCCCGTTGCCGCTCCATCACGCGCCCATTGGCGGAAGGTCGAGTAATAGGGCTCGACGCGCCACCCTTCGGGCGAGGCCGGATCGACGGTCACCGACAGGAAACTCTGTTCCGCGAGCCGGCCGCCCAACACGAAGCCGGTGCGGTCAGGCCGCCAGTCGGCGGGAACCTCCTGCCAGCAGCGCCAGGCGCAATAGAAGACGCGGCACGCCTTGGGCCGGTCCGCATAGATGGTGCAGCCATGATCGGTCGAGTGGCTGCACAGCACACCGGCCGGCTTGCCCAACTCGGTGATGGTAAAGAAGGAGCAGCAGGAGACGCAGGGGCCGCAATCGCGTCCATCGATCAGCATCATGGCGCGCCGCAGGATTTGCCGAGGAAGGCTTGCAGCGTCTTCAGCATGGCGATGCGGTCCTTCTCGCGGGTGAAGAAATGGTCGGCCTCGTCGAAATAGACCGCTTCGACCGGCTTGTCCACATGATCGAGGGCGCGCTGCATCGCCTCGGAATGCTCGACCGGCACGGTGAAATCGCGGCGGCCATGCATCAGCAGCACCGGCACCTGGATGGCGTTGGCGTGCTTGACCGGCGAGATCGAGGCCAGCGGCACATCCTCGTCCTTGACGTCGGGAATCGAGGTGCGGCCGCCATAGGTCAGGCTGACTTCGTCCACCAGGCGCGACAGATCGGCCACGCCGGAGATCGACACCGCGCAGCGATAGAGCGCCGGTTCGCGCTCCACCCCCATCAGCGCGGCATAGCCGCCATAACTCGAGCCGGCGATGACGATGCGCCGCGGATCGGCATAGCCCTGGTCGATCAGCCAGTGGGTGCCGTCGGTGATGTCGTCCTGGCTTTTACGGCCCCATTGGCCGTAACCGGCCTGCTCGAACTTCCAGCCATGCCCGGTCGAGCCGCGGAATTGCGGCTGCAACACGCCATAGCCCAGCGAGGCGAAGAACTGCGCCATGTAATCGAACTGGCCGCTATCCGCCGCCAGCGGCCCGCCATGGGGCAGCACGACGAACGGAATCGGGCCGCTCTTGTGGCCGACCGGCAAAGTCAGGAAGGCGGGAATGTCGATCCCGTCGCGCGCCGTGTAGGAGACCTCCGAAACCGGGGCGATCTGCTCGGGCGAAATCGCGTCGTAATTCTGGAACAGCGGATTGAGCAGCGCCTTGGGACCGCGCAGATCGAGCAGCCAATAGCTGGGCGCCTGGCCCATCGCGGTGGCATAGGCCAGAAAGCGCTTGCCGTCGGCGCTGCGGTCGATCAGCTCGACATGGCGGCCGGGCAACACTTTGCGCACCGAAGCGGCCATCTTCTCCCAGACCGGATCGAAATAGGTGACGTCGCCGGCGCCCACCCGATAGCCGACCAGCCGCCCATTGACCACCGCGCCGTGAGCATCGACCCCGGGCGCGCCGGCGATCACCTTGCCCATATGGCCGGTCTTGCCGTCATAGTCGCGCAGCTCGACGAAACCGTCCTCGCGCCGCACTTCCCAATAGATCCGGTAGGGATCGTCGGCATCCAGGGCGATGGGATTGAGCGCGTCGTCCTCGCCGCCATCGGCCTCGGCCAACCTGATCCACGGCGTATCGGCATCGACGCGTCCATAGAAGCGGGCCTGCCCGTCGACATAACCCTTGCCCAGCCGCACCAGCCCCTGCGGATCGGCCAGCCACTCGGTCACGCCCTGGCGGTTATTGATGACACGCTCGGGCTCGCCGGTATGGATATCGACCTTGAAGACGTCGGGCGTGCGCGGCCGCTCCGCCGGCCCGACCTGCATCAGCACATGGCCGGGGTCGCCGGGCAGCATGCTCAGCAGATGGTCCTGGAATTGCGGCACCAGGCCGGCGACGCGGGACAGGTCGGCGAAGTTCATCACCACATGGCGCGACCCGTCGGCGTCGAACACCAGGGCGCGGGTCGACATGGCGCCGTTCTTGTAATTCCTGAAATCGCCGTAATAGAGCCCGGCCAGCAGATGCCCGTCATCCTTCCAGGCGAACCAGTGCGGCTCGGCCTCGCCGGGGGCGAGGCTGGTCGGCGGCCCGCCGCCGAGATGCCAGATCACGAATTCCTCGCGCCCCTGCACCGCGGCGATCAGCGCCAGGGAATTGCCGTCGGGCGACAGGCGCACGTCGCGGGCCAGCGGCAGCGTGCCGTAAAGGTCGGCCGCGGAGGGTGGTTCGTCGGCGAGAAGAGCGGTGCCGGCCATCAGAAGAAGGCCGGCGAAAAGATGCCGGGAAATCGTTAGGCCATACTCAATCGCGAAAATTGACATATTGCAGCGGCAAATCCACTTCCACCTTCTTGATCAAGGCGATGGCTTCCTGCAAATCGTCGCGCTTCTTGCCCGTCACCCGCAGTTCGTCGCCCTGGATCGAGACCTGGACCTTCATCTTGCTGTCCTTGATCTTGGTGATCAGGGTCTTGCCCACCTCGCGGTCGATGCCCTGCTTGACGGTCACCACCTGGCGGACGGCGTCGCCGGCGGCGCGCTCCTGGGTCTTGAAATCCAGCGCCTTGGGATCGACGTTGCGGCGGGTGAAATAGACCTTCATCAGGTCCTGCATCTGCTTCAGCTTGGGCTCGTCGTCGGCCAGCAGGGTGATGTCGTTCTCCTTGCGCTCGAGGGTGCATTTCGACCCTTTGAAATCGAAGCGCTGGGCGATCTCGCGGCGGATGCCGTCGAGGGCGTTGTCGACCTCGGCCAGATCGGTTTTCGAGACGATGTCGAAGGAAGGCATGAATGACTCCAGAACGGTGCTTTCTTGGCGTCTTCCCAATGAAGCACATTTTTTCGGTGGATATAAGCCCCGGACTCGCCACACTGAAGGACGGTATCGGATGCCGGAGGCAGCATGGATTTCTTTCCCGCGGTCAAATCGTGCCTGCGGCAATACGCCACCTTCACCGGACGGGCGCCGCGCAGCGAATATTGGTTCTTCATCCTGTTCGTCTGGCTGATCGAGGCTGCCGCCGAGCTGGGCGGCAGCGAAACCTTCGGCGCCGCGCTCAGCCTCGCCCTGATGCTGCCCACCATGGCGGTGGCGGCGCGGCGCATGCACGACATCGGCCGGTCGGGCTGGTGGGCCCTGATCATCATGGTCCCGCTGTTCGGCTGGATCTTATGGCTGATCTGGGCCTGCACCCCGGGCTGGCGCCGCTATAACCGCTTCGGGCCCGACCCATTGCCGGACCCTGCTCCGCAGTTCTAGAGCATCGTGCGCCATATCGGGCGCACGATGCTCGGAGGAGCGAAGCGACGACCCCGGGGTCTGCGGGGGCGAAGGCCCCAAGGTTCCGGGCGTCGGCGTAGCCGACGTCTGGAATGGGCCGGAGGGAGGCTACCCCGCACGAGTGATGCAGATTTTCTGCAT
>JAJPHO010000098.1 GCA_021325215.1 Alphaproteobacteria bacterium | reverse complement strand
CGCGTCGACGAGCTGGAAGAAGGCCCGTCCGCGGTTCTGCAGAACAAGAACCAGCGCGAAGATCGTCCGCGCCGCGATGGCGGCTTCGGCGGCCCGCGTGAAGGTTTTGGTGGCCCGCGCGGCCCCCGTCAGGCTGATGGAGTCGAGGCATAATGAAGACCGAACAACGCATTCCCAGCGGCACTCCGCGTCCCGCCGGCATCGGCACCGCCGCCGGCTCGGCCGGCCCGCGCCGCCCCTTCTTCCGCCGCCGCAAGACCTGCCCGTTCTCGGGCGAGGGCGCGCCGAAGATCGACTACAAGGACGTCAAGCTGCTGCAGCGCTTCATTTCCGAGCGCGGCAAGATCGTCCCGTCCCGCATCACCGCGGTGTCGGCCAAGAAGCAGCGTGAGCTGGCCCAGGCCATCAAGCGCTCGCGCTTCCTCGGCCTGCTGCCCTACGTGGTGAAGTAAGACCGGTCATCCGGCCCTTTGGGAGTTTTCAAATGCCCAAGGGGCTGGGTCTGGCAGCGGCTGCGGGACTGACGAGCGGCTTGGTCACCTTGTCGGTGATCAGCGGCGGCGGTCTCGGAATGCTGCTGGCCTATGTGACGCCTCTGCCGCTGATGCTGGTCGGCCTGGCCTTCGGGTTCGGGCCGTGTCTGGTGTCTCTCGCGGCTGGCGCCCTGGTTCTGGCGGTGGCGAGTTGGACGGCTGTGCCGGCCTTTCTCGCCATCGGCGCTATTCCAGCCCTGCTGGTCACGGCTGCCGCCCTCAAAGGACGGCGTACCGCGGACGGTGGGATCGAGTGGAGCAAGCCGGGCCCCATGCTGTTGTTCCTCGCGCTCGGCGCGGTGGTGATGATGGGCCTGGGTGTCTCGGGACTGCTGGCCGAGGGCAAGGGCATCGAGGGTTGGCTGCGCGAGCAGGCGGCCCCCATCGTCGAGCAGGCCTTTCCGGCCGCGCCCGACGACGTGAAGTCGGCGATTTCCGGCCTGATGGCCGCGATCTTGCCGGCGATGGTCGGACTGGCCTGGCTGGCGATGACGCTGGTCAATGGACTGTTCGCCCAGTGGGCGGTCACCCGCGCCGGACGGGCGCTGAGGCCGACACCCGATTACGCGGATCTGCGTCTGCCCTTGTGGCTGGCGCCGGCGGCGGGTCTGGTGGCGGCGGCAAGCCTGGTCGGCGGGGACATCGGATATGTGGCGCGGAACGCAGGCATCCTGCTGATGGCGCCCTATCTGGTGACGGGCCTGGTGGACGTGCATGCCGTCCTTCGGAGCAAGCCGATGGCGACGCTCTGGCTGGCGGTGTTCTACGGAGTGTTTTTTGCCCTGGCGGGCTGGGCGGCGATCGCCGTCACCGCGTGGGGCGTGGTCAGACAGTGGAATAGGTCATGGCGGGCGGACCCCGCCCTGGACCAGGAGAGAGAAGATGGAAGTCATTCTGCTTGAGCGCATCGAAAAGCTGGGCCAGATGGGCGACACCGTTAAGGTCAAGCCCGGCTTTGCGCGCAATTACCTGTTGCCGCAGAAGAAGGCTCTGCGCAACACCAAGGCGAACCAGGCTCGTTTCGAAGCCGAGCGCGCCAACCTCGAGGCCGCGAACCTGAAGCGCCGCGAGGAGGCCGAGAAGGTCGCCAAGACCATGGACGGCCTGACCCTGCTGGTCATTCGCCAGGCCGGCGAAGGCGGCATGCTGTACGGCTCGGTCTCGGGCCGCGACGTCGCCGACGCGATCAAGGAAGCCGGCTTCACCGTCGAGCGCCGCCATGTCGCGCTGGATACCCCGATCAAGAGCCTGGGCATCTATCAGGTGCGCGTCGCTCTGCATCCGGAAGTGGCCATCACCGTGACGATCAACGTCGCCCGTTCGCAGGACGAAGGCGATCGCGCGCTGAAGGCCGCCGAAGCCGGTGAGACCGTCATCGACGTCGTCGCCGACGAGGCCGCCGTCGAGGAAGAGGCTCGCGAGGAAGCTGACGCCGCGGTCGAAGAGTAATCTTCGACCAAGCCCGAGCGGCGTCTGAGCCTCGCCGAAGCCGGAGGCGCAGGCGTCGCATGGACTGCTCAGTTATCCACAGAGTTATCCGCCGTCATCCCCAGGTTCTACAGGGGATGACGGCGCTTTGTTTTACCGGTCTTTCAGCGTCCTCTGCTAGCATCCGGGCATGTTAGCTCCCGTGCAGTTTCCCTCACCCGCTGGGACAGAGGGTTTGGAACGCTCGCCTCCCCATAATTTCGAGGCGGAACAAGCCCTGCTGGGCGCCATCCTGATGAACAACCGGGCGCTCGAACGCGTCTCGGAATTCCTGCGCCCCGAACATTTCGCCAGCGGCGTCCATGGCCGGATCTACGAATCCTGCATGACCCTGACCGGGCGCAACCAGATCGCCACGCCGGTCACCCTCAAGACCTATCTCAGCCAGGACCAGGGCCTCAAGGAACTGGGCGGCGACGCCTATCTGATGAATCTGGCCAATGCCGCCGCCTCGATCATCAATGCCGAGGATTACGGCAAGCTGATCTTCGACCTGGCCCTGCGGCGCGAGCTGATCGGCGTCGGCGAGGACATGGTCAACGACGCCTTCGAACCCGACATGGAAGTCGACGCGGTCCAGCAGATCGAGCGGGCCGAGCAAGCCCTGTTCAGGCTGGCGACCTCCGGCCAGTCGGAAGGCGGTTTCAAGAGCTTCAAGGCCACCGTGCTCGAAGCCATCAGCCAGGCCGAGATGGCCCATCAGCGCCAGGGCAAGCTGTCGGGCGTGACCACCGGCCTGCGCGATCTCGACGCCAAGCTGGGCGGCCTGCACCGTTCGGACTTGCTGATCCTCGCCGGACGCCCCTCGATGGGCAAAACGGCGCTTGCCACCAATATCGCCTTCAACGCGGCCCATGCGCTGAAATACGAGATCGGCCCGACCGGCGAGAAGAAAGTCACCGACGGCGCCGTCGTCGCCTTCTTCTCGCTCGAAATGTCGGCCGAGCAGCTGGCCGGCCGTATTCTGGCCGACCGCGCCTCGATCAATTCCCACAAGATCCGTCAGGGCGAGCTGTCCAACGAGGAATTCGCCCGGCTGGTGCTGGCCAGCCAGGAACTGCATTCCCTGCCCCTCTATATCGACGACACGCCGGCCTTGTCGGTCTCGGCGGTGCGGACCCGCTGCCGCCGCCTGGCGCGGACCCAGGGCCTGGGCATGATCGTCGTCGATTATCTGCAGCTGCTGTCGGCCACCGCCGGCAAGAAGGTCGAAAACCGCGTGCAGGAAGTCTCGGACATCACCCGCCAGCTGAAAGCCCTGGCCAAGGAGCTGAACGTTCCGGTGCTGGCGCTGTCGCAGCTGTCGCGTACCGTCGAACAGCGCGAAGACAAACGCCCCCAGCTGTCCGACTTGCGCGAATCCGGCTCGATCGAGCAGGACGCCGACGTGGTCATGTTCGTCTATCGCGAACAATATTATCTCGAACGCGCCGAGCCGGGCCGCCGCCCGGAAGAGGCCGAGGACAAGTTCAACCAGCGCTATGAGGATTGGCACAAGCGCCTGGGCGAAGTGACCAACACGGCGGAGGCGATCATCGCCAAGCAGCGTCACGGCCCCGTCGGCGCGGTGCGCATGTTCTTCGACGGCCAGTTCACCCGCTTCGGCGACCTCGATAATTGGCACGGCACCGAACGCGAGTATGAATGAGGTCGCCAGATTGACCGACACCAAGGGCTTGGATATGGTTGCGCGCCTTAATTGCTCGAGCCGCGCTGCATGAATTTTCTCGCCCCTATCGGCCGTGTCTTTCTGGGTTTCCTGGCCGCCATCGGGCGGCTGACCCTGTTCACTGCTTCCGCTTTGTCCCACTGCGTCCGTCCGCCGATCTATTTCCGCCTGATCGGACGGCAGATGATCGAGATCGGCTATTTCTCGCTGCCGGTGGTCGGGCTGACCGCGCTCTCGACCGGCATGGTGCTGGCGCTGCAGAGCCATACCGGCTTCGCCGGCTTCGCCTCCGAGGGCACCGTCGCCTCGATCGTGGTGATCTCGACCACCCGCGAACTCGGCCCGGTCCTGGCCGCGCTGATGGTGGCGGGCCGTGTCGGCGCCGCGATGGCCGCCGAGATCGGCACCATGCGCGTCACCGAACAGGTCGACGCGCTGACCACGCTCTCGACCAACCCGTTCAAATATCTGATCGCGCCGCGCATTCTGTCGGGCCTGATCACCCTGCCGCTGCTGGTCATGGTAGCCGATGTCATCTCGGTGTTCGGCGGCTATCTGGTCGGCACCTACCAGCTGGGCTTCAACCCGGCCAATTTCATTCATGCGGTGTGGGATGCGCTGAAGACCCAGGATGTCACGTCGGGCCTGATCAAGGCCGCCGTGTTCGGCCTGGTGATCACCATTCTCGGCTGCTATCACGGCTATCATTCCAAGGGCGGCGCCCAGGGCGTCGGCCAGGCGACCACCAATGCGGTGGTCTCGGCCTCGATCCTGATCCTGATCCTCGATTACGTCATCACCGCCCTGTTCTTCCAGAAGTGATCCCATGCCCCAGCCGAAGATCCAACTGATCGACCTGCACAAATCCTTCGGCCCCAAGAAGGTGCTCGATGGCGTGTCGCTCGACGTCGCTTCCGCCGAATCGGTGGTGATCATCGGCGGCTCGGGCAGCGGCAAGTCGGTGACGCTGAAATGCATGCTGGGCCTGCTCACGCCCGACAGCGGCTCGATCCTGATCGATGGCGAGGAAGTGGTCGGCATGCGCCCGCGCGACCGCGAACGGGTGATGAAGAAGTTCGGCATGCTGTTCCAGGGCGGCGCCCTGTTCGACAGCCTGTCGATCTGGGAGAACGTCGCCTTCGGCCTGATCGAGGGCCAGGGCATGAGCCGCGCCAAGGCCAAGGATAAAGCGATCGAGAAACTGGCCCAGGTCGGACTGGGCAAGGATGTCGCCAAGCTGTCGCCGTCCGAACTGTCGGGCGGCATGCAGAAGCGCGTGGCCCTGGCCCGCGCGATCGCCACCGAACCCCAGATCATCTTCTTCGACGAACCGACCACCGGCCTCGACCCGATCATGGCCGACGTCATCAACGACCTGATCATCAAATGCGTGAAGGAGCTGGGCGCCACCGCGGTGACCATCACCCACGACATGCATTCGGCCCGCAAAATCAGCGACCGGCTGGCCATGCTCTATAAGGGCAAGCTGATCTGGACCGGCCCGTCGCGCGAAATCGACCGCTCCGACAACGCCTATGTCGATCAGTTCATCCATGGCCGGGCCGAGGGTCCGATCCAGATGGAACTGAAGGGGTGACCCTGGTGGCGGCAGGGGGAAGCCCGAGGCTTGCGGTAACACGGACGGACACGGACAGCCGCGGACGGACACGGACCGCGCGGACAAGCGCCGCAGGCATTTTCTCAAAGGCCTCGGCGCCCGCGATATATCGGAATCAAAGCCTGCGGCGCTTGAGCACCGAGTCCGTGTCCGTCCGTGGTCGTCCGTGTCCGTCCGTGTCCCCCAACACCGCCAGGACCGGACTCTAGCCCATGGCCAAGTCCTCCAGCCGTTACGTCTGCCAGGAGTGCGGCTCCGTCTATCCCCGCTGGGCCGGCAAGTGCGAAAGCTGCGGCGCCTGGAATTCCATTACCGAAGAAGCCGCGCCCGATAGCGTGCCGAAAGGCCTGGCCGGCAAGTCGGGACGCAAGATCGAGCTGGTCGGCCTCGAAGGCGCCGCCGCGCCGCCGCCGCGCCTGGTCACCGGCATCGCCGAACTCGACCGCGTCGCCGGCGGCGGACTGGTGCCCGGTTCGGCCATCCTAATCGGCGGCGATCCCGGCATCGGCAAATCCACGCTTCTCCTGCAGGCCACCGCCGCCCTGGCCCGCCAATATCCCTGCGTCTATATCTCCGGTGAAGAAGCGGTCGACCAGGTGCGCCTGCGCGCCCGCCGCCTCGATCTGGTTTCGGCGCCGGTGCAGCTGGCCTCGGCCACCAATCTGCGCGACATCGTCGCCAGCCTGGATACCGGCACCGCGCCCGCGGTCGTCGTGATCGATTCGATCCAGACCATGTATCTCGACAGCCTGGATTCGGCGCCCGGCACCGTTTCCCAGGTGCGCGCCTGCGCCGCCGAGCTGATCCGCCTGGCCAAGCGCCGCGGCTTCGTGCTGCTGCTGGTCGGCCATGTCACCAAGGACGGCCAGATCGCCGGCCCGCGCGTGCTGGAGCACATGGTCGACGCCACCCTCTATTTCGAGGGCGAGCGCGGCCATCCGTTCCGAATCCTGCGCGCCGTCAAGAACCGCTTCGGCGCGACCGACGAAATCGGCGTGTTCGAGATGACCGATGGCGGCCTCGACGGCGTCGCCAATCCCTCGGCCCTGTTCCTGGCCGAGCGGCGCGGCAATATTTCCGGCTCCTGCGTGTTCGCCGGCGTCGAGGGAACCCGGCCCATGCTGGTCGAGATCCAGGCCCTGGTTTCGCCCAATGCCAGTGGCGGATCGCCGCGCCGCGCGGTGATCGGCTGGGACAGCGGACGGTTGGCCATGGTGATGGCGGTGCTCGATACCCGCTGCGGACTTGCTTTAGGCGGAAATGACGTTTATTTGAACGTCGCGGGCGGACTTCGGGTCGGCGAGCCGGCGGCGGATCTCGCCGTTGCGGCCGCTTTGCTCTCCTCCGCATCCGATATTCCCGTCCCCGCCGACATGGTGGTGTTCGGGGAAATCGGCCTGTCCGGCGAGGTACGCGCCGTGGGACAGGCGGAGGCGCGGCTCAAGGAAGCCGCCAAACTGGGTTTTGCCAAGGCGCTCGCCCCGGCCGTGCATCGCGCGGGATCGAAGACCAAGGCCTCGGACGGACCGATTGCCGCGCAGCGGATCGGCCATGTACAGGATTTGATGGCATTGTTTCGGCAAGGCAACAATTCGGCAGGACAAAAGCGGTGAATAGCGTCGACATCGCCGTGATCGTGGTTTTGCTGGTCTCGGGCGTGTTCGCCCTGATGCGCGGCTTCGTCTACGAGGTTCTGGCCATGGCCGGCTGGGTGCTGGCCGCCCTTGCCGCGCTGTGGGGCCTGCCCTATATCCGTCCTTTGATCGCGCCCCATATCAGCAACACGACGATCGCCGACGTGGCGGGCGGAGCGGCGATCTTCCTGGTGGTTCTGCTGGTGTCCTCCTTCATTACCCATTCGATTTCGCGCCAGGTGCGCAAAAGCGCCGTTTCCGCCGTCGACCGCTCGCTGGGCTTCGCCTTCGGGCTGGTGCGCGGCCTGGTGCTGGCCAGCCTGTGCTACATGATCGTCGACAAACTGACCGCGCCGGATGAACCAGCCGTGCTGGCCGCCGCCAAGACGCGTCCGATGCTGGCCGCCGGTTCGCGCCTGATCCAGTCGCTGATTCCCGGCCATTCGGATATCGAGGGAAAGGCCAAGGCCGCCGCCGAAGCCGCCGCCCAGGCCGCCATGTTCAATCAGCTCGCGGCCCCCAAGCCCAAGTCGCAGGACGAGCCCGGCAAGGAAAAGCCGCCGGCCTATGACAATAGCGGCCTCGAACGCCTGATCGAGACCAGCGGCAAAACCCAGCCTCAGCCGCAGCAGCAACAGCACTGATGAAGGACCCGATTATGCTGACCACCAACCCTTTCGACGATGACAAGCTCAAGGAAGAGTGCGGCGTCTTCGGCATTTTCGGCGCCCCGGGAGCTGCCTCGCACGCCGCCCTCGGCCTGCACGCTTTGCAGCATCGCGGCCAGGAAGCGACCGGCATCGTCACCTTCGACGGCGAGCATTTCTACCAGCATCGCGGCCAGGGCCATGTCGCCGACAATTTCGGCTCGGAAACGGTGATGAAGAAGCTGCCCGGCCATATGGCGATCGGGCACAACCGCTATTCCACGACCGGCGAGACCGCGCTGCGCAATGTCCAGCCGCTGTTCGCCGATTTCGAATTCGGCGGTTTCGCGGTGGCCCATAACGGCAATCTGACCAACGCCCTGACCATCAAGAAGCAGCTGGTCCGCCGCGGCTGCCTGTTCCAGTCGACCACCGACACCGAGGTGATCATCCATCTGATCGCCATCAGCCTCTATTCCACCGTCGAAGAGCGCCTGATCGACGCGCTGCGCCAGGTCGAGGGCGCCTATTCGCTGTGCGTGCTGACCCAGGATTCGGTGATCGGCGTGCGCGACCCGCTGGGCTTCCGCCCGCTGGTGCTGGGCAAGCTGCCGACCGGCGCCCACATCTTCGCCTCCGAGACCTGTGCTCTGGACATCGTCGGCGCCGAATTCGTGCGCGACGTCGAGCCGGGCGAGATCATCATCCTCAGCGAGAGCGGCATGCGCTCGATCAAGCCGTTCGGCAAGAAAGAGCGCCGCTTCTGCATTTTCGAGCACATCTATTTCGCCCGCCCCGACAGCGTGATGGAGGGCACCAGCGTCTATGAAGTTCGCAAGCAGATCGGGCGCGAACTGGCGCTGGAAAGCCATGTCGACGCCGATGTAGTGATCCCGGTGCCGGATTCCGGCGTGCCGGCCGCCCTCGGCTACGCTTCGCAGGCCAAGATCCCGTTCGAGCTGGGCATCATCCGCAATCATTATGTCGGGCGCACCTTCATCGAGCCGACCGACCAGATCCGCCATCTCGGCGTCAAGTTGAAGCACAACGCCAACAAGGCCCACATCAAGGGCAAGCGCGTGATCCTGGTCGACGATTCGATCGTGCGCGGCACCACCTCGACCAAGATCGTCGAAATGGTGCGCAATGCGGGGGCCACCGAGGTGCATATGCGCATCTCCAGCCCGCCGACCACCCATTCCTGCTTCTACGGCATCGACACGCCGGAGCGCAGCAAGCTGCTGGCCGCCAATCACGACGTGGCCAGCATGGCCAAGCTGATCGGCGTCGACAGCCTGGCCTTCATCTCGCTGGACGGCCTCTATCGCGCCGTCGGCGAGGGCAGCCGCGATCCCAAGTCGCCGAAATTCTGCGACGCCTGCTTCACCGGCGACTATCCGCTGGCGCTGACCGACATGGAAGGCGCCAACCAGAAAGAGCTCGCCACCATGGCGCATGGCGATGACTAACCCCCAGTTCGGTCACGACAAGCGCCTGGCCGGCCGCGTCGCCCTGGTCACCGGCGCATCGCGCGGCATCGGCCGCGCCGTCGCCAAGGCCTTCGCCGCCGAGGGCGCCCATGTGGTGGCCCTGGCCCGCACCCAGGGCGGATTGGAAGATCTGGACGACGAAATCCGCGCCATCGGCGGCGAGGCGACCCTGGTCACCCTCGATCTGCGCAAGGCCGACGACATCGACCAGATGGGCTTCGCGCTCTATCAGAAATTCGGCCGTCTCGACATCCTGGCCGGCATCGCCGGATCTCTGGGCGTGCTGAGCCCGGTCAGCCATAACCCGCCCAAGGAATGGGCCGAGGTGATGGAGGTCAATCTGACCGCCAATTACCGCCTGATGCGCAGCTTCGACGCGCTGCTGCGCCAGTCCGACGCCGGCCGCGCCATCTTCGTCACCGACACCAAGGCCCGCGAGGCGACTCCCTATTGGGGCGCCTACGCCGCCAGCAAGGCCGGCCTGGAAACCCTGGCCCGCTCGTGGGCGGCCGAGGTGGAACGGACCACCAATCTCAAGGTCAATCTGGTCGATCCCGGCCCGGTGCGCACCCATCTGCGCGCGGCGGCCTTCCCCGGCGAAGACCCGAAGAAGCATCGGGCCCCCGACGAGATCACCGGCGTGTTCGTCGATCTCGCCGCACCGGATTGCACCATCACCGGCGAGATCGTCGACGCCTGAGACTTGGACAGCCTTGCGACCTTACCGGGTCGCAAGGCTGTCTGGAGTCATACATGACGCATCGCCTCCGGCTCAGCTCTCCGCCCACATCCGCATGATGTTCTGGATCGCCGCTTCCAGCCGGACGCGGCCGGCCCAGCTCATGCGCTCCTTCTCGTCCGCCGCCACCATGTTCAGCTCGTAGAGCTGGGTGCGCTGGCCGACGTCGCGCAGCATGCTCTCGATGAAGGTGATCGAGACCAGGCGGGTGCCCTTGGTGACCGGGGCGACTTCGTGGATGGTGGTCGAGGGATAGACCACCGTATCGCCGGGATTGAGCTTGATCGGCACCGACTGCGAACCGAGATGGATGACCAGCTCGCCGCCATCGTAGGACGCCGGGTCCGACAGAAACACGGTCGAGGACAGGTCGGTGCGCATGACGACGTTCGGCGGGATCGCCAGATAGGCGGCGTCGCAATGCTTGCCGTATTTCATGCCGACGTCGTAGCGCGACATCAGCGGATGGGCCATCTGCTTGGGATAGGCGAATTCGCGGAATTGCTGATTGCGCATATAGGCGGCGGTGACGATCTTGACGGATTCGGCGTAGAGCGCGTCGCCGGGATCGCGCGGCGCCTGCAGATTCTGCTTGTCGGGATGAATGCTGTTGGTCAGCTTGCCATCGACGAATTTCATCTCCTGGCTGATGGCGACCAGACGGGCGACTTCTTCGGGGGTAAGCATCGACTTGATGATCAGGAACATCGGGAACCACGGCTCAGTTGCAAAGGCAGGCAGCACTGAAGCACAAACCATGCTTCAAATCACCCCCGAGCCTCTATAGTTAAGCAGCAATGGTTCCCCCGGTTCTTATTCCCCACCCCGGCAAAGCGATCTGGCTGAGCGAGGACGGCGAGGTCGAGACGCTGTCGCTCGCCAGCGCGGCCAAGCGCCTGCGCGAGACCCCGGCCCTGTTCTGCCACAAGATCGCGGTGGCGGCCCGCCTGCGCATTCCGCCGGAAAGCTTCGTCGGCTTCGACATCCTGGAATTGTTCGCCTTCGTCCGCCCGGCCCGCTTCTGCGTGCCGACGCCGCGCGGCCTGGCCGAGGCGCTGGATCTTGCGCCGCCCGAGGACGCCGAGGACGAGGCGATGGTGCTCAACCGCGCAGCCCATCTGCTGCTGAACGAGCTGCGCCTGCGCGGCCCGTCCTCGCTGCGCCGCATCGACCAGCAGGGACTGGCCTTCGAACTGGCCAAGGCCGGCTGGCCGTGGGGACCGGCGGCGGTGGCCGCGCTCGACGCCGCCCATTACGCCGGACGCGGCGCGCTCGATGTGTGGGAACGCCTGGGCGAATGGAGCGAGCATGCGCCGGAAGCGCCGCCCGGCGACCGCCCGGTCGACGCGGCCGAAGCGCGCCAGCGCCTGGGCGAGCTGCTGGGCGGCGGCGCGGAACAGCGCCCCAGCCAGGCGGATTACGCCTCGGCCACGGCGATGGCCTTCTCGCCGCGCCGCCAGATCGATCTGCACAATCTGGTGCTGGCCGAAGCGGGCACCGGCACCGGCAAGACGCTGGGCTACATCGCGCCGGCCAGCCTGTGGGCCGAGCGCAACAACGCGCCGGTCTGGATCAGCACCTATACCCGCAACCTGCAGCGGCAATTGGATGCCGAACTGGCCCGGCTGCATCCCGACCCGGCGCAGAAAGCGCAGAAGGTGGTGATCCGCAAAGGCCGCGAGAATTACTTCTGCCTGCTGAACTACGAGGAGGCGCTGCGCCGCCGCGCGGAGGGGCAGGAGCGCATCGCCCTGGGCCTGATCGCCGCCTGGGCGCTGTCCAGCCGCGACGGCGACATGGTCGGCGGCGACCTGCCCGGCTGGCTGGTCGAGCTGCTGGGACGCGGCCGCACTTTGGCCCTGGCGGACCGGCGCGGCGAGTGCATCTATGCCGGCTGCGCCCATTTCCGCAAATGCTTCATCGAGAAGACCGTGCGCCGGGCGCGCGGCGCCGACATCGTGGTGGCCAACCATGCGCTGGTGATGGTGCAGGCGGCCTTCGGCGGGCTGGACGAGGCCGGCACCCCGACCCGCTATGTGTTCGACGAGGGCCATCACCTGTTCGACGCCGCCGACAGCGCCTTCGCCGCCGAATTGTCCGGGTCGGAGGCGGCAGAGCTGCGCCGCTGGCTGCTGGGCGCCGAAGCCGACGGCGGCGCCAGCCGGGCGCGCGGCCTGAAGAAGCGCGCCGAAGAGCTGATCGGCGAGTCCGAAGTCGCCAAGCATGCGTTGGGCGACGTGCTGCATGCCGCCCGCGCCTTGCCGGCGCCGGGCTGGCACCAGCGCCTGGCCGATGGCCGCCCGCAAGGCCCGACCGAACAATTTCTCGCTTTGGTGCGCCAGGACGTGATGGGCCGCGCGCCGGACGGCAAGAGCCCCTACAGCCTGCAATGCGATCCGCGTCCGCTGGCGGACGGGCTGGCCGCGACGACCGAGACGCTGCTGTCCGCCGTGATCGCCATCATCGAGCCGCTGCGCGTGCTGTCCAAGGAATTGCTGTCGCTGCTCGACGACGAGGCGGCGGAACTCGACACCGCGACGCGCGGCCGCATCGAGGCGGTCACCCGCTCGATCGAGCGGCGCGGCCTGGCGCCGCTGGGCGCCTGGCGCTCGATGCTGGCCAGCCTGTCGGCCGAGACGCCGGCGGACTTCATCGACTGGTTCGCCATCGAACGGCTGGAAGGGCGCGATTTCGATGTCGGCTTCCACCGCCATTGGATCGATCCGATGCATCCCTTCGCCGAGACGGTGCTCAAGCCGGCCCATGGCATGGTGATCACCTCGGCCACCCTGCTCGACGGATCGGGCGATCCCGACGCCGATTGGGCGGTGGCCGAACGGCGCAGCGGCGCCGACTATCTGGACGGCCCGCCGATCCGCGCCGCGCTGCCCTCGCCTTTCGACTATGCCTCGCATACCCGCGTGCTGGTGGTGAACGATGTCCGCAAGGACGATCTCGATCAGGTCGCCAGCGCATACCGCGAGCTGTTCCTGGCGGCGGGCGGCGGTGGCTTGGGATTGTTCACCGCGGTCAGCCGCCTCAAGGAAGTGTGGAAACGCATCGGCCCGCCGCTCGACGAAGCCGGGCTGCCCCTGCTGGCCCAGCATGTCGACGGCATGGACATCAGTACGCTGGTCGACATCTTCCGCGCCGAGGAAGATAGTTGTCTTCTGGGAACCGATGCGGTCAGGGACGGAGTCGACGTGCCGGGCCGCAGTCTCAGGCTGATCGTGTTCGACCGGGTGCCCTGGCCGCGCCCCGACATTCTGCACAAGGTCCGGCGCATGGCATTCGGCAAGAAGAGCTACGACGACATGATCACCCGGCTGCGCCTCAAGCAGGCCTTCGGCCGGCTGGTGCGCCGCGCCGACGATACCGGCGTGTTCGTGCTGCTCGATCCGCTGATGCCGTCGCGCCTGGCCGGCGCCTTTCCACCCGGCGTGGAAATCCAGCGGGTCGGCCTCAAACAGGCGATCGAACAGACCCGGGAGTTTCTGGCGCAATGAGGAGGCCGGGTGTCGCGCTGCTGGGGCTGATGCTCGCCGCGAACGCCTGGGCCGCAGAACCGCTGCAGGTCGCCACCGACGGTTTCCGTCCCGTCGCCTATCTGGAGAACGGACATCCCGCCGGCGCGCTGTGCGATGTTCTGGCCGAGGCGGGACGCCGGGCCGGCATTCCCATCGAGATCCATCTGCTGCCCTGGGCGCGCGGCATGGCGGAAACCCGGGCGGGCCGCATCGACGGCATCTTCCCGGCCTTCCGTACCCCGGACCGCGAATCGTCGCTGGCCTTTCCCAATGAAACGCTGCTGGAGGAGAATGTCGCCTGGTTCTCCCTGGCCGGCTCGCCGATCGAAATCGGCCCGGACATGACCGGCGCGCGGGACCACCGCATCGCCCTGGTCAACCGGACCAGCCTGGGCAACCGTTTCGACGAAGCGCTGAGGAACGGCGTGTTCACCGATGTCGAGACCGTGCCGGACACCACCAGCGCCGTGCGGACGCTGGCGGCCGGGCGGGTCGAGCTGATCGCCGGCTACGACCAGGCCATCTGGGCCGAGGCGGAACAGCTGGGCCTGAAGGACCGTATCCGCCAGCTCAATCCGCCGATCGAGAACCTGCCCGCTTATCTGGCCTTCAGCCGCGCCCGCGATCTGAGCGCGGAGAGCGCGGCCATCGACACCGCCCTGCGGTCGATGAAAGACGACGGCACCTACGACAGGATCATGGCCCGCTACTTGGCGAACTAACGCCGCCGCAGCAGCCACCAGGTCGCCATGGCGGTGAACAGGCCGACGCCGATGATCAGCAAGGTCGCGCTGGTGGTGCCGCCGACGCTGCCCTCGCCCGCGAAAGGCAGATTGCTGGTATTCATGCCGAAATAGCCGGTGATGAAGGTCATCGGCAGCATCACCACGCTGACCACCGACATGACCAGAGTGTTGCGGTTGGTCTGTTCGGCGACCCGGGCATTCATCTCTTCATGGAGCAGCGCCGCGCGCTGGCGCATTTCGTCGAGATTTTCCATATGGCCGCGCAGCTTCTCCTCGACCTCGCGCAGGCGCGCCCTGGAATCGTCGCACAGCCAGCTCGACTCATCGGTGCGCAGGCGGTAGAGCACATCGCGCTGGGGCGCGACATAGCGGCGCAGGCTGACGATCTGGCGGCGCATCTCGTTGACGTCGCGGCGCTGGTCGGACTCGCTCTCGTCGGCGGCCAGATGCTCTTCGTGTTCGCACAGATGTTCCTCGATCTGATCGGTCAGCTCGCCCAGATGATCGACGATCTTCTCGGCGATGCGGGCCAGCAGCGGACCGGCCTTGCGCGGGCCCTTGCCGGCCATGATGGCCAGCCGCAGATCGCGCAGCGCTTCGAGGGTATGCGCCTTGTCGCGCAAGGTGATGCAGCGGTCGGCTTCGATCCAGATATTGAGGGCGACCAGCTCGGCCTCGTCCTCCTCCTCGGTGACCGTGTGATTGATGCCGCGCAGCACGATCAGCAGGCAATCCTCGTCGACCGCGTCGAGGCGCGGCCGGGATTCCTCGGCCTGCAGCGCCTCGGCCACCAGCGGATCGAGCCCGGCCTTTTCGTCCAACCAGGCCTGGGTGACCGGATCGTCGCGTTCGAGATGGGTCCAGAGAAATCCATCCCCGCGCCGCCAGGCTTCGATGCCCGCCCAGTCCAGCTCGCGCACCGGGCCGGCGGGCGGGAAAAGCAGGGCGAACCGCAATCCCTCCTCGACCCCGGCGGGGCTGACCGCCACGTTCGGATATTGCACGCCTGCCCCCTCTCGAATTGCACTCCCGCCAGGGCGTAGCGCAAGGCGCGCGCCCAGGCAAATGACAGCACCGTGACAGTGCGGGGACGGCATTGCCTGAGGCAGGGAATCCGTGTAATGGAAGCTCCGCGCGTTCCACGGCCGTTATCGGGGAGACCGATTTGCGCTTGCTGATTCCAACCGTTTCTCCCGCTCTGCGCCCCAATGCGTGGGACCTGGCCGCCTTCCCGCTGGTTCTCGGCGTGATCTGGGCGCTGGCTTTCTCCAGCATCAAGATGGGGCTGCCCTACAATGTGGGCGACCCGACCCCGATCCATCTGGAAGTGGAATATCTGCCCTATTATCTGATGCGCTCGATCCTGCGCATGGGAGCGGGCCTGGTCTGCGCGCTGACCTTCACGCTGGTCTATTCGACCCTGGCGGCCAAGAGCCGCTATGCCGAGAAGATCCTGATCCCTATCCTCGACATCCTGCAATCGGTGCCGATCTTCACCTTCGAGGCGGTTTCGATCGCGCCCTTCATCGGCCTGTTCCCCGGCAGCCTGCTCGGCGCCGAATGCGCCTCGATCTTCGCGATCTTCACGTCGCAGGCCTGGAACATGACCTTCAGCTTCTATCAGAGCCTGCGCACCGTGCCGCATGACATGAAGGAAGCGGCCGAGATGTTCCATCTGTCGACCTGGCAGCGCTTCTGGCG
>JAJPHO010000045.1 GCA_021325215.1 Alphaproteobacteria bacterium | reverse complement strand
AGGTGACCACATGGTGACGGTGTCGATGCTGCAGCGCTATCGGCCGTCCAATCTCGTCGTTCGGCTCAAGGGGCTGGCGACGCCCGTCACGCTCAATCTGAAAGAAGGGAAGGAGGTCGTCTACTCGCGCTTCGACGCTCGGGTGCCCGGCTTCGGTCCGGCCGGAAAGCCTTCCATTATCCGAGGGGCGGAAAACCCCAGCGCCGGCGACGCGACTCTGATGGGTGTCCTCGAGGGGACGATGCCGGAGGGCGCCAAGCGCATCTATTGGAAGGGCGAAGACAGGATCGTCGGCTGGTCCAAGAACGGGGAGCTCTACCTCCGGACTCCCTATCCGCTTCAGTCGCCCGGCTGGGATAGCGAGGTCCATTCCGCGGACGGTACCGCTGCCTATCACCTTCCGACGGTGGCGTCGGTGGTGGTGGTTTCGAAGGGCGGTGAATCGACGTTCGTACGCGCGGATCGGCTGGAGGAATAGAAATGTCGGAAGAGAAAAAGCCGAACGTCGTTCAACTGTTCCAGAAATCGCTGGCGATGAAGATCGTGGTGATCATGGGCGCGGTGGTGCTCATCGGTTACGCCGTGTATGTCGCCTTCTCCGGATCGAAGTCGGCAGGTCAAGGGGGGCCAATGGTGGCGCCGCCGCAGGGCAATGCCGCCCAGTTGGGCCAGGCGAGCACCCCGGCTTATGGGAAGGCGCTGAACGAAGATAGCGTCAATCGAGCGGACGCGGCCAAAAAGGAAGGCACGTCGTCGCTTGCCACGCCGGTGGTCAAAGAGGAAGACCCTCTCGATAAATATCGGACCAAGCCCAAGGACGATGGCGCGGGCGGCGGGACCTCCACGCCGGCCGAGAGAGAGGCCGCCGCTGGCGGCCAGAAGGGGCAAGGGGGCCAGGGCGGGAAAACCAACGACGAGATCCTGGCGCAGATGCAGAACGCGGTTCGCAAGGATATCGACAATCTGCGAAAGGCAAGCGCCCTGCCGGCATCATTGCACATGATGGCGGTCCTGCCGTCGAAGTCCAGCCAGGACAACCTGGTGCAAGTCTCCCAGCAGGTGGTGAGCGGCGCCGGCGTAGCGGGAGCGGTGACCAGAGCTGACGCCGGCGCTTCGCAGCAGCAGGCCAAGAAAGAAAAGCCCCTGATCGACGCCGGTCAGGAAGCGTACGGCCAGATTCTGACCGAAGCCAATTCCGATCTGGATTCCCCGGTCCTGGCGTCGATCGTATCCGGCCCGTTGGCCGGCGCCAGGGCGATCGGCTCGTTCAAGAGCACCGAGGATCTGATGGTGATCTCATTCAAGACCGCGAGTCTGAACGGTGTCCAATACGACATCGACGCCGTGGCGCTGGACCCCGATGACGCGAAGTTCGCGTTCTCCGATGACGTCGATCATCACTATATCGAGCGCCTCGTGTTGCCGGCCGCCGCAGCCTTTCTGACCGGTTACGGCGACGCGGCGTCACGCGCCGGTTCATCGATCCTGGTCAACGGGGCGTCGGTCACCAGCACGACCACCGCTCTATCCCCGAATCAAGAGCTGTTCGCCGCGGGCGGCAAGGCCGCTTCAAGCTTGGGGAACATGTTCGACAGACAAGCCCAGGCGACCAAGCCGACCGTCATGGTCCATGCAGGGCGCGCCGTGGGTATCCTTTTCCTGAAGCCGGTGGAGGCTAAATAGATGGCTTGGGTTGCTGAAGATGAAGACGTGGAGAGCATCGACGTCGTCGAAGAGGAGCCCCGCCAGCGGGACCGCCAACAGGAGCTGCGGGCTCCCAGACGGGATGATCATGGGGGGATGCCGCCTGATCATGAAGAAGTCGAGGAAGAAGAGCCGAGGAAGACCAAGGGGAAATATCTGATCCCCGGTATCGCGGCTGTCGCTCTCGTGATAGCCCTGCTTCCGCTGGGCGCTTTCGTCCTGAAGTCGATGAGCGGCGGCAACCAGCAGGCCGCCAATCCTGGCATGGGGCAGCAGATGCAGCAGCCTCAGCCCTATTATCAGGCGCCGCCGACCGGACAGCAGCAGCCGAATGGGGGCTTCGGCCCGACGCAACCTCAGCCGACTCCCGGCGCTTATCCGCAGCAGCCGGCGCCCGCGCAGGTCGCGCAGCAGTATGCGCCGCAGCAGCCGGCCTATCCCCAGCAACAGCCCCAAGCACCGGCCGCCGTGGCGCCGGCCGAACCGCAGGGTGGAGTGCAGCCGCAGACCAGCGCTGTGAACCCACAGGGCACCGATACGCCGCCTGGCGGTGGCGTTCGACCTGCCCCGCAGGTGCAGCAGCAGCCGGCGATGGCGACGGAAGAGGCGACCGCCGCGGCCGCAAAGGCCGCCGCCCAGGTGACCGACGCCCTGGCCAAGGATATCGGCGATACCAAGCTGGCGATCAGCGGGCTCGCGGTTACGACGACCGAAACCAAGGAAACACTGGTGGCGCTATCCGCCAAGGTCGACGACCTGGCTCGGTCGGTGGACCAATTGAAGGAAGGCGTCGAAAAGCTGGTGGGAAAGAAGGCTCTCAGCAAGGCGTCCAAGGCGAGCCATGAGCAGGCCAGCCAGCCTGCCAGCGCGCCGACTGCTCAGCCCGCACTGACGGCGCAGGTGTCGCCGCCGGTACAGCCGCCCGCGCCGCCTGCAGCCGTCTCGACGCCCGTCCGCCGGCCCGCTCCGGCGCGTGGCGCGGTCTACACCGTTCGTGCGGTATCCGGCGGTCAGGCGTGGCTCTCGGATGATCAAGGCAACATGAAGCAGGTCGGTCCCGGCAGTAACCTCGACGGCTATGGCAGCGTGCTGCGCGTTTTCCAGCCTGACGGCACTCATTGGGTGGTCGATACGACGAACGGTCGGATCGAGAGCCAGCGTTAAGTGAGTGGCTCACCTTGAAGCAACAAGGTGAGCCACTGACCAGGGCGATAGGAGAGGTTGATGGGGAGCACGGGAGGGTTGGGGCAGGCGATCGTTGCGTTCGCCACCGATATCTATCAGCCGTCCAAAAGCTTCCTGGCGCTGCTCGCTTATATCATCGGCCTCGCGCTCGTGATTGGCGGGCTGGTGAAGTGGAAGAGGGCTGCGGCTTATCCGCATGGACCGCCGGGTCAATCCGACTCGGTGATCGCGAAAATGCTGGTCGGCGTCTGCTTCATTTCGGCCGGGAACACCATGGGCGCGTTCACCGGGTCCATTTTCGGGACCGGTGCGATCGCGACCAGTTTGTCGCTGGACTACACCTCGGCCGTCGGCAGCGGCGCGCAATGGAGCGCCGTTATCGCGGCGTGCCTGCAGATCATCGAGCTCTTGGGCATTGCCTTCTTCTTGAAGGGGCTCTGGATGCAGCAGGCCGTTTTCGACGGCAAGGGCCATGTGTCGATGGGCTCGGCCTTCACGCACATGATTTTCGGAGTTCTCGGGGCAAAGCTTCCAGCCTTGGTCAACTTGGTGCAGGGCTCGCTGAAAACCTCGATTTTTACGGTCAGTTGAACAAGGGAGAAAAGTGATGTTTCAGGTGGTTCGAAAGGTGCGAGGGGCGATCAATCACTACGCCCTCCGCGGCGTGGTTTCCCTGCAGACCACGCTCATGGCGCTCAGCAGTGAACTGATCGCGACGAAGTCGGCGACGGCTCAGACCCTCGGCAGTTCGCTCTCGGGTCTTACGTCCGATATCGCCCTGATCCCGGCCTTGCTGGCCGGCGTCGCTTATGCGGCGGGTCTCGGCTTCGTCGTGCATGGCCTGATCGAGTGGCGCAAGCATTCCAAGAATCCCAACGCGCAGATCAGCATCATGGGCATCATCGTCGAGATGCTGGCCGGCGTCGCGCTGATCAGCGCCACCACCGTGGTCGTGCTGACCCAGGGCACCCTGAAGCTGACTGGCAGCAACACCGTCAGCAAGCCGAACTTCTAAGAGGGCGGAATGGGAACCCCAGCCCTGCGGGCTCTTGGCTTTTCCGTCAGCACCTCGTCTCAGCGCGGCCGAGTGGCCGTGCTGAGCAAGGCGGTGGCGGAGAGCCTGCCGGAAGTCTTCCAGCGTGACGACTTCACCTGCAGGTATTGCGGGTTCCGCTCGACCCAATGGCAGGAGGTCCATCGGATCGACGGTCAATGGGAAGATGATGCGCCGGTGACATCGGTGGAAGACGGGGAGACGGTGTGTTTCCTGTGCCACCTGGTGCTGCACCTCGATGTTGCCGGCGAGCAGCGCGCCGGTCGCCTGATCTGGCTTCCGGAGATCGGTCAGGCTGCTCTGCATCACATCGTCCGCGCCATCTGGGTGGCGCAAGGCGTGGTAGGCGAACCGCGCACATGGGCACAATCGGCCTTGGGGGTTTTGGAGAGCCGGGTGGACGAGGCGCGGAAGCGTCTCGAGGTGTCCCCAGACCCCGGCATCCTGGCCGATGCGATTTCCGACCTGGTCGGTGAACTCGGCCGCGACGGCTTCGACGCCCGTCGCGGCCAGCTCGCCGGGCTCCGGCTGCTGCCGGAAAAGAAGCTGATGCGGCGTGACGACAAGGAATCCAAGAACATCATCGGCGAGGCTGTGATGTTCTGGCGGTCCGCCGATCAGGGGCCATATGGGAAGCATCTGCCCAAGACCTGGGCGGACGAGCTGCACAAGGCTTCCGCGCAGCTGGGGATTTCCTGACGGTGGGCGCTGAACCGGAACAGTTTGGTGTGGTGCTGTTCGACAACGGCAAACCCGGCCCTGGCTGGGTTTCCGCGAACGGCGGGGAGTCGATGCGGATCGCCGGCATCGGTGACCTCGATACCGGCTGTTTGTGGCTTTCCAATCTTGGCTTCGATGCCTTCCATGAAAGTGGCCAGGGCTGGAATGGCTGGCTGCGCCATGCCGGCTATCTGCGAATTAGGCTCGATCGGATCGAGGAAGAGTGGGGGGTCGTCGGCATCGACGACTCCGTCCGGGTTTCCTATCTGGCGGGCCTCTTCAGCCATGTGATGACCGTGTCGAGGGCGATGGGCGTTCACCGCCTGCGCGCCGCATCCCTGGCGCACGAGATGGCGGACCTGCTGGATCCGCCCGAATTCCCCGACGGCAAGGCGACTGAGGTCACGCGCGATGCGCTGCAGGAATGGACGCGGACGCCGCTGCGCGTCGCCAAGGAGACCGAGTTGGTGGCGCTCAGCGTGCCCAGGCTGGTCCACGCCGCGGCGATGTTCCGCCAGCCGGTACCGCTCGGACCTTGGCGACACCTGACCGAATCCCGTCTCCCGCCGCCGGGCAAGCGGCTGCAATGGCTTATGGAACTCGACGTCCCAGCCGTCGCCCGGGTCAAGATCCACGGCATCGACGGCGTCGGCGACACGCTGGGCTTTGGCCTTGGCGCCCGTGACGAGATGGACCGGCCGATCCGGCGTGAATGGGTGACATCGCCCGAGCTGGGCGTCCTGTCGCAGTTCGCGAATGTCGAGGTGATCGGGGCATGGGTCGGCGGCGGCTATGGATCGATGCAGCTCGGCGAACATATCGAGGGGGCATTGGGTTCGGCGGCGGCGCTGTCGTCCTGGTCGGTCGGGTTGGCCGCCGAAAATCTCTGGGTCGGAGCGACGCGCCGTGAATCCAGACCCCCACGGGGGCAGACGGCGAGGATCTCCTGGCGGGCGTCTTGGCTTCGTGCGGCCGATCGGATGCAGATGTTCATGCTGGCCGAATTGTTGAGCCGCAAGGGGTGGCAGGTTTTTTCCTACGGCACCGGGACGGTGACGGTGGTGGCGCCGGCGGCGCGCGACCGCCAGCGCCTGATCCGGGACGCCCTGGGCTTGGGCCTCGAGGTGCCAATGGGTTTTGCTATGCGGACGGGCAAGGTGGATGACGCCACCTGGGGCGGGGAGGCGAAGGTTGGACCGGTCGCCCTGCTGCGCGCCATGGGGCAACGCGATGTGGTCTACCAGCTGGATGAGCTGGCGACCGCTCCAGTCGAAGAATTCAGTGCGGTAGTGGGCGAAATGGCGGGGGCTGCAAGATGATCATCGAAACCGTCGAAGAGATCGCCGCCATCATTCAGATGTCCCTGAAGCGGTCGCTCGACACCTTCATCACGCTGGAGACCGCGGAGAACTCGACGACGCTGGTGGGCTATGACGGTTCGTTGGTGTCGATGATTCGTCTGGATGGCACGCGGAAGCTGTCCGGCAATGTCGAATACGAGGACATGGTCAACCTGGTCAGCCGTGAACTCCGTCCGATCTTCGACCGTCCCGGCGCCCACATGCAGGTATGGTTCTGCCGGGACAAGGACCGCAGCCTGGCGCTGATCCCCAAAATGCTGAAGCCGCTTCGCTCCGCCGCCGCGGCGAAGGGGATCGATCTCGACGATCTGATCGAGGAGGAGGGGAAAAACCTCGCCAAGCATCTCGCGTGGGAAGCCTGCTACATCGTTTTTTGGACGTCGCCGGCCGCGCTGGCGAAAGCGGAGTGGAAGCGTCTGGCGGCCAAGGCGGTGGAGCGTGTGTGGGTGAAGGCCCGCAACGCCCAATATCCGTTCCGCGCTGTCCGCGAGCTGCTGGTAAAGCACGAGGGCACGGTCGACACGCTGATGAGCCTGTTCCAGGACAATGGGATGCAGGCGGAATTGATCGACGTCCACTCGGCTGTAAAGCGGGCCCGGGCCGAGGTTACTGGCGAGGTCGATCCCGACGCCGATAATTGGAGGGCTTGCCTGCCGGGCGACGACACCCGTCCACGCTTTCCGACCGGACCGGATGACGATCCGTCTGACGTGTTGTGGCCGCCTCTGCCGCATCAGATTTCCAGGGGGTGTGACGCCAAAGATATCTCGGGGACGGTCGAGAAGATCGGCTGCCGCCTTTGGTCAGGGATCGATGTCGCGCTTCTCCCCCAGGAGGAGGAGCCTTTCCAGGTCCTGTTGAACAAGCTGCCGAGGAACATCCCCTTCCGGATTTCGTTCCTGATCGAAAGCGGTGGCCTGGGCGGCAAGCGCTTCCTCAAGATGATCGCCGCCATGCTTGCCTTCGCCAACAGCGACAATGGTCTCATCGCCGAGTCCATCAAGGGTCTGCTGGCGGTCAAAGACCAGCCGATTGTCAAATTGAGGGTGACGCTGGCGACCTGGGCGCCGATCGGGGAGGAGGACCTGCTCGAGCGGCGGGTCTCGGCGCTGATGGAGACGGTCGACCGGTGGGGCTATTGCCAGACCGAGCGCGGTGCTGGTGATCCGCTCCAGAGCACGCTCGCCTCGGCGCTGGCGCTCCACCGTAAATCGACGGCGCCGGCCGCCGGCGGCCCGCTCGAGAAGGTTGTCCGGCTTTTGCCGCTGCAGCGGCCAAGCTCGCCCTGGAAGAATGGCGCGGTCCTGCTGCGCTCGGCCGATGGCAAAATCTGGCCGCTAGGCCTTGGCACCTCATTGCAGAATTTCTGGTTCGACCTGTATTTCGGCGAACCCGGCAGCGGCAAGAGCGCCCAGGCCAACATGTTCAATCTCAGCTATATCCTCAGCAACACGAAGGCGGAGCTGCCCTATCTCGGGGTGATGGATATCGGCCCGTCGGGCAGCGGTGTCATCTCGGTCGTGCGCGAAGGGCTGCCGGCCGGCAGGAAGCACGAAGCGGCTTTCTTCAAGCTGAGGATGTCGATCGACGGGGCGATCAATCCCTATGACACCCCGCCGGGTTGCCGCAAGCCGCCGCAAAGCGGGCTGGTATTCCTGCGCAACCTGATGATGGTGATCTGCCTGTCTGCTGGGCAGGACGTCCCGCCGCCAGGCCTTGCCGAGCTGATCACCTTCGTCATCGACGAAATGTATCAGATGCGCTCCGACAAGGAGGACAATGGCGCGGAACCGCACGGCTATCTCGAAGGGATCGAGCCGCTGGTCGACGCAGCGCTGGAGCGGCACGGGATCAAGCTGAGCAGAGAGCCCCTATGGTGGGAGGTGGTGGACAAGCTGTTCGCCGTTGGTGCCCATCATGAGCGCGGCCTGGCCCAATGCTATGCCTCGCCCCTTCTGGGTGATGCGGTAGTGGCGGCGCGGAAGCCTCGCGTGCGCACGTTGCTGGCCGACAAGATGGTGGGCAGCAGCTCCGAATCCGTGTTGGCCTTCTTCGAATTCGCCATCATGGCCGCCACCAAGCAATATCCTGTCCTTGCCGGCCCGACGAAGTTCGATATCGGCGGTGCCAGGGTCTGCATTCTCGACCTGGCCGACGTTGCGCCGAAGGGTGGCGACGAGGAGCGCAAGCAGAGCGGCATCATGTATATGCTGGCCCGCCACGCGATGACGAAGACCTGGATGCTCGACGACGAGCTGGTCAACGAGGTCGATCCGCTCTACCGCGACTATTACGCAAAAACGATTCCCGAAATGAGGGCGGTGCCCAAGCGCCTCGGCTATGACGAATTCCACCGGACCGAGGGCGTGACGCACGCTCGCACCCAGGTGATGACCGACGGCCGCGAAGGCCGAAAGTGGAATATGCAGGTCTATATGTCGTCCCAGCTGATCGAAGACTTCTCCGATCCGATGGTCAAGCTGGCGACCGGGATTTACATCTTCGGCGCCGGCGGCGAAGGCGTCGGCGTTGAAGATGTGGCGGCTAAGTTCAATTTGGGCGAGACAGCGAAAGTGGTGCTGCGCACCAGGCTCAACGGTCCGAAAAGCTGGGGTGCGCCTATGCTGGCGATCCTGCGGACGAAGAACGGTCAGTATATGCAGTACCTGGTGTCCAGCGCGGGTCCGATCAAGCTGTGGGCGCTCTCGACCACCGCCGAAGATGTCGAGATTCGCAATGGGCTCTACAAGGAGTTCGGGCCGAAGCGCGCCCGGCAGATCCTGGCGCAAGTCTTCCCTGAAGGAAGCGCCAAGAGCGAGGTGGAGCGCCGGACGGCGTATCGGGCCGCTGCCGGGATTTCCGACGAGATGGCAGGTTGTTCAGTTGCCCAGGAAATCCTGGAGGAGATGATCAATCGGCAATGGGGCGGTAGCGGGAGAGGGCAGGGCGCCGATAGCGCGAGCTCACGGATGCTCGCCGAATCGAAGCTGCTGCCCGAGCAGGTGCCTGCCGAATAGAATCCATATCGCGGGTGTGTCCTCGTCGTCGCCTCGGCGAAGTCACCAGTGCGAGCCGCCGCCGGCGATCTCCCCGCCGGCGGCGGTTACTTCGAAAATCTTGACACTGTGATGATACTGCGGTGATACTGTCGATACAGTGTCAGCGGAGGTGCAGTTATGTCGATCAAGACGTTCGAGGTCCTCGTCACCCAAAAGGTCAAGGTCACGGTGGACGAGAGCAAGTTCACCCCGGAATTCATGCAGGAGTTCCGGGACAATTTTTATGACTTTGACGGCATCACCGAGCATGTCGAACACCTCGCCCAGCTGGGCGCCCGCGGCATCGTCGACGACTTTACCACGTTCATCGAGGGCTACGGACCGCCCAAGGAAATGGGGATCGAGGTCGGAGAGGGGCAGGTGCTGGAGATTGAGATCGAGCGGGAGCCCGTCGAGGCCTAACGGTCCAACGCTGTCACCAGCGGCGATAGCCAAGCTGTGTGAACCCTTGGAGGGAATCGAATTGACCGAGGAAGAGAGGAAGATCACCGCTGCATATCATGCGGCGCCTGATCAATCGACGGCGAGCTTCCAGACGCGCGTCGCGTCGTGGATGGGGTTCTGCTTCGGGGCCGAGATTAGTGCCGACAAGGTCGAGCGGAACCATCGCTTTCTGGAAGAAGCCCTGGAGCTTGTGCAAGCGAACGGCTGCCAGATGAACGAGGCTTTCGAGTTGGTGAATTATGTCTTCGGCCGCCCGGTCGGTGACCTGCAGCAGGAAGTCGGAGGCGTAATGGTCACGCTGGCCGCTCTGTGCCTCGCCAGCGGGGCCGATATGCACCAGGCCGGAGAAAGCGAGCTCCATCGGGTCTGGCAAAAGGTTGAGCAGATCAGGGCGAAGCAGGCTGCGAAGCCGAAATATTCGCCGTTGCCTCAAATCACCCTCGAGCCCGATGCGGAAGGCATGCTCGCTGAGCTTGGCGCTGCAGGCTTGCATGATATCGCAGCTCGCTTTCGCGCGATGAATTCGAGTCTGGCGTGGATCGTGGAAAAATACATGCCGCCGGAGGGAAGTGGTTGCGACAGCCGCGGCGTTCCTGATTTCGTGGTGGCGGCTGCTGGCGGTCTCTGTGGCATCGAACCGATGCCGCGGTCGGAAGTCCAGTGCCATGGCCTTGACACGCCGGAACGAGTCTGTTTCTACGAGCAGGATTTTTATGTTCTCTCGAACTTCAGCAGCTTCGAAGTCGAGTGGACTTCTAACCACAGGTTTAAGACCGCCGAGCACTGCTACCACTGGCTTCGCTTTGCGACCGGAGCTGCCAACGGTCGTCTGGGTGGCGCCGTACCAAGCGAACAGGCAATGGCGGTCGCCGATGCTGTTCAGCGTGCAACTTCCGCCCACGATGCCTTCAAGATCGCGCAGGAAAACAAACATCTTCAGCGCGCCGACTGGAACGACGTGAAGGTGGAAAAAATGCGAATGATCATCCGCGCCAAAGCGCTTCAGCACGAATACGTGCGCCGTAAGCTGCTCGCCACTGGCGATCGCGAACTGGTCGAAAACTCCTGGCGCGACGACTTTTGGGGTTGGGGGCCAAATCGCACCGGGCAAAATATGCTCGGCCGGCTCTGGATGGATCTCCGGGCTGAACTGCGTACCTCTCTCGCTGCTGCCGAACACTGAGGAGACCGCTTTGGTCCGTGTCGCTATCCCCGCTCAGAAACGCGCCCGCCGAGCTGACCGGCTTGCTGCGGTGGCCGCATTGGTGGCAGAGATCGAGGCGGACGCGGTCCTCGATGCGCATGCAGATGGAATCGATATGGCGAAGAGGGCCGTGTTGCGCATGCAAGATGGGCGGACGGAGGCTGAGAGGCGATTGATCATCGAGGTCTATCAGGAACTGGAGGGGCTTCGCCGTGCGGCTACAGCCAAGATCCGCGAACGCTTGGCTACGACCACGAAGAGATCGTCGATTGGGGCTGATCGAGGCTGGAAAGGCCCGCAATCCGCCAACGCCGCCGTCATGGCAAAAGGAGGCATAGATGAATGAGACGAAAAACTGGAAGCCCATCAATACGGCGCCGTTCCAGCAGGTGGTCTGGGTACGAAATCCCCAGATGAAAGAGCCCGTCAAGGCAACGCGCGGCTATCGGACTGAAGCGGGTGTCCACCCTGATGACACCTTCTTCACGTCCGTATTCACCAACGACAAGTTTTTTCCCTTCCCCTCCGGCCAGCTTGTCATTCCGACCGAGTGGGCCGAAGCGGATGACCATGACCCTGCGGAAGCGGCTTTGGGCGATGCTCTGCTCAGCGTCGTCAAGGCGCAGATCCCTATTTGAGATTACCGCCCCCGGCTGCAGCTTCATGACGAAGGAGACCTTTCTGCCGTGATTACCACTCACAAGATTCCCTATAAAGACGGCGAGCTGCGTATCGGTTGGGCTTCCTGGGACAAGGGAAACTACACCGAGCGTTCGATCAAATACGCTTATCCCGACGCCAGCGGGAAGATCTCCCGCGGGTCCCCTGAGCTGCCGTTCGACATCCTGGTCGACATGCTGATGTATGCGGCTGAGCAAGGTGAGCTCAAACCGGTCTTCGACCGCCTCCGCGCGCCGAAGTCGTCTATCGACGACGCCACGCTCGAGGATCTCCTCGAGGAGGAGAAGGCGCTGCGTGCTTCGCTGATCGTGCTGCAGAAGATGACGTTGGATCTGCCCTGGGCCAATGTCGGGTCGCTGTATGACCAGGTGGGCAGTCGCCGAGAGGCGGTCGCCGCGGCTATCGCGCGCCTCCGTGGGGGCGCGATCCATGGCTGATACACCCGAGATCTTGGGGAGCATTCCGGCGGAGCAAGATGACCAGCTGGTGCGGAACCGGCGGGTTATGCAGCGCTGTCAGGAACTGCTCGGCACTGCTGTGAAGCAGGCACAGGCCGAGGATATCGAACCCGAAGTGATCGCGGCGGCGCTGCTGAACGGTGCGATCGAGTGGACGAAGGCCGCGCATGGACCGCTGGTCGGTGCGCAAATGATTGACCGCTATGTCGAGATGACCAGGAACCAGCTGAAGCGCCACGACTGGGATGCGGCCGATCGTCTTGTGCCGGTCGAGGGGTGGCTCGACAGCGGCTTCGGAATCACCGGCCCCTTGATGTTCGAGGGCTTCAGCAACCCTTGCTTCGTGGTCGACGGGCCCTGGGGAGGGGTCGGCAGCGTCGATATTCACGGCGAGGACAACGAGGAGCGCGCCCTCGAGATCGCCCAGCGTCTGGTGGCCGGGCTGAGTTCGCCGGCGACGAGAGGTGTCACACGCCTTCGGCACGATCCGGACGGCGGCTTCAAGGTTGACGTCACAAAGGAGTTCCTCATGGCGCCGCGCCTTCGGGCTGTCGGCTGACAGGATAGAAAGCCATGCATGATCGAATTCGCAGGTCTGCCCGCCGGATCGTCGTCCCGTTCGGCCTGCTGGGCGGTGACGAAGACAAGGCCGTTGATGTCGTCGAAAGAGCCTTGCGCCGCGAAGCCGGCCGAGCGGATCGCCAGCTCGTCGAGATGGCAGGCCATCCGCGCCAACTGTTCGAAGCGATCGCCGCATCGCCGGCGCTGCAGGCGCTGGTCCTGGCCGGTGCCCGAGAGACCCGGCCGACCAGGTCGCGTGGCGTTCATCTTGGCGGTGATCCACTCTTCAGCCAGTGGGCGCTGGCGGAACGCGACGGCTGGGTGCTTCGAATTCACTGCTTCCACCGAGACGATCCGGACGTGCCGCATAATCATTCCTGGGCCTGGGAGACGCTCATCCTGGCCGGCGGCTATTTCGATGTCGGGGCAGACGGTACGAGGGCCTGGCGCGCGCCGGGTGACCGTGTTGTGGACGATGGCAGCCGCTTCCACCGCGTGGAACTGCTCGACGGGTCATGGGCCTGGACGCTTTTCCTCCACGGACCGGAGGTCAGGTCATGGGGCTTCCTCGGCGCCGACGGCGCCATCATTCCCAGAGACGAATTCGTCTCGGTGCGGGCAACGGTTTAGGCGAGGGCGGATCTTGAAGGACATCATCATTGCGGCGGCCGGTCTGGCCCCGACGACCAGGTCGACGAAGCAGCTGCTGCAGGAGCGTGTTCGCCTGCTGATGCTGGTGTCGATGCTCGGCTTCTTCGCCCAGCTGTTCTACCCATTCTTCTACTGGGCGGTCGCTGGCGCCGAGGTTGACGTGCAGATCGCCGCCTATGTCCATCGGATGCCTCAGATCATAAGCGCGCTGTTCTGGCGGTCCGCCGGTGTCACCTTCGGCGGGGCCTTGGTAGTGGCGATCGGCAAGGCCGTCCTTCTCCAGCTGCGCCAGCACGTTGCCGGCCGGAACGGGTGACGATGTGAGGCGGCCGGTTCCCACCCCCGTCTTCGACACCTATTGGCGGTTTGCCGCCGCCCGCCAGGACGCCTTCTATGCTCGGATCGAGCGGCCAGGCGCGGGAATTTGGTCGGCGGATCCGATCCTTCAGCAGCACAAATTCACGAATGCCTATCGAGCGGCGGACCGCGTTTCCCAATATCTGATCCGAGAGGTCATCTATCGCGGAGATCAGTCTGCAGCCGAGGTCTTCTTCCGCACGATCCTGTTCAAGATCTTCAACAAGATCGAGACCTGGGAATTGATGGTGGCCGAGTTCGGTGAGATCTCGTGGCGGAACTGTGATGTCGCCCGCCTCGAGGCGGTGCTGGCCCGCGCCATGGCGCGGGGCGAGTCCGTGTTCTCGGCGGCCTATATTATGCCGACCGGCGCGCCCGGGTTCCAATCGCCACGAAAGCACGTCAATTTCCTCCGGCTGCTGGAGCGCATGATGCTCGACGAGCTGCCAGCCCGCCTGGTGCAACAGCCATCCCTAGACGCGGTGTACCACCTTCTGGTCGGATACCCGTTGATGGGGGATTTCCTCGCTTTCCAATATGCGGTCGACCTGCTGTACGGCCCGTTGCTGGCGTGGGACGAGAACGACTTCGTAGTGGCCGGCCCGGGTGCCCTGTCTGGGATCTCGAAATGCTTCTCCGACACCGCGGGGATGGCCCCGGCGGACATCATCCGGTGGACAATGGAACGCCAGGAGGAGGAATTCTCCCGGCTCGGATTGGCGTTCCGCTCGCTGTGGGGCCGGCCGCTTCACCTGATCGATTGCCAGAACCTATATTGCGAGGTCAACAAATACGCCAGGGTCGCGCACCCGGACGTGGCCGGCCGGGACGGGCGGACCCAGATCAAGCAGGTCTTCCGTCCCACCAGGTCGCTGCCGATCTCATTCTGGTTCCCGCCCAAGTGGGGGATCAACGATCTGTTGCCCACGCCGGCGGCCGGCACGAAGACCCTCGCCACCACCGCCGCGCGCCGGCGGGCGGTCCAGGGCGACCTCTTCTAAGAATTCAAATATGTGGATAGGGCAGCCGGCCGGTCGGCGATCGGCCAGGGCGACCTGTCATCGGATTGCCGTGAAGACGGATATCTGCCGGGTGGAAACGGTTTTTCCGCGGAGGGGATTACGGACGATACCGGCGCGGCAGCGGGGCGACGTTGTCCGTTTGAGCGTGCTGGCCGGCCGGCGTGGCCGGCGCGGGCGTCGTAGGGGCCGGCTCGTCATGCGGAGCGGACCAGGCGTCCAGCACCTGGCTGGCATCCGACAGTGCGGTGTCCAAGGACTCGGTCAGCTGAATATGGGAATCGGTCTCCTGCTCCATCTTCTTGATGTAGGGCAGGGCGTCTTTGACGGTGTCGACCAGCACCTCGAGGGTGGAGCGCATCGGCGCGATAGCGTCCTCGGCACCAAGGACGGGCTTCGCATTGTTCTGCAGGCAGGCCAGCAGCTGGTTGAGCTCAGGCAACGAATCCTTATTCGTGCTGATGGCTTCCTTTACCAAGGACACAGCCATAGCGTGCTGTTCTGACGGAAGGATTAAAAATTGCTGGGTCGGCATAGACTTCTCAAGCAATGCAGATCACGACCTTAACTGGAGGCGTCGAAAGTGGATAGAGCCTTTTAGGTACCCGAAAATAAGCGGGGCTCACAAGGATTTAGCCGTATCCAAGGTGGCGGCGCAATAAGACAACGCTCCCAATATGTCGCGGCGTCGGCGCGTTGCGCAATGTTGACAAGATAATGCAAAAATATCGGAAATTTTATCGAAGAGAACGAAAGGATTGAATCCTTTCTGTGATCAGCCTGATGGACCATGGGACGGACCGGCCGGCGCCATCCCTGGGTCGGCCGGCCTGGATCTGGCAACCCGACGGACGCGGGCGACCTCTTCGGGCGCTGCATCTGGCACCAATTGGCGCGGACCGCTGTCGGCCTGGGCGGCCCTGGCATAGTGGAAGCCGGCGGTGTCGTCGGTCGCATGCCCCATGAGGGCGCCGACAGTGGAGCGGGTGTCCTCGTCGCTTTCGCTCACGATGCCCTGCTTCACATTGGCCGCGAACTGATGCCTCAGCGAATAGAGGGTGTAGTGGCGGTCTCGCCTCGGCCACAAAGCGCGGCTGGCCTCGGCCATCAGTCGGCGCATGGCGGTGTAGAAGTGATAGAAGGCTTCTTCGCCGGCGCTGGCGACTGCGCGGCAGTGATTGCTGTGCGCCTGGACGTCCTGGACGACGTCTTCCGGATAGGACGCCATGTTTATGGTTCTCGTCGGTCCGTGCGCCCGTCCATTGGTGGCCTTGGCATTGACGACGACGAGCTGCGGACTTCCTTCGGGGGTGATGGCGAAGGTCGCATTGGCCCACTCACAAGGTCGGAGGCCTGTTGCCACAGTCGCCCTGATCCAGAGGATGAGTTCGTGGGCCGCGCTGGTGTCGCGCGCTTCGAGCCATCTGCTGATCCGATCTCGATCGCGCGCCGGGAACCCTTTGCGTTTGGTCGCGGAGGTACGGGTTCCTTTTCGTTTGGTCCCCTCCGATCCGATCGCCTTCAGTGCTTTGGCGTCTTCGATCAAGCCGGCTTCTGAAAACACAAACACGACGGCCGACTTGTTCTGGCGCCAGGTGTTACGGGCCCACTCCATCCGCATGTTCGCCAACCAAATGATGAAGCCCGCCGGATTGACGCCCAGCGGCTCCGGTCCCCGTTCTGCGTCGGGCTTTCTGAGGTAGCGGTTTGCGAGGCGACGGGCGGTCTGGCGGTACGAGAAAGCCGTGGTGGGGGCGGGGACGAAGGATTGGTCGGCCACTGACTGAGCCAGGATATCCGCTTCGGGGGTCTCGTCGTCGCCCATGACCTGATTTCCAGATGAGAATTGATGCCTGTCACATATTCGATATCTACCCCCGTTACTGGTGTCAACAATGCTTTCGTTTTCGCAACCACAATGCTATCATGAGTGCGCAGCGAAGACACCCGTAACAGCCGGTAATCTTTAAGCATTTCGGTGGTTGTGAAATATCGGCGGCGTTGCAGAAAACGCACGCTGGATCACGGTAATCCGCCGCCTAGCGTACGGCGTCTGGCACTGGCAGCCAGCGTGCGTTTTCAACCAGATTTCTGAAACCCTGCGAACGGCGGCTCTCCGATAGAGAGCGCGCGGTGGCATTTCTGTGAAACGGGCGCTTGAAGCTCTTGTTTGGGCCGTGGTATATCCTGCTATCGGTACCGAATACGAAACATGGGGGCATTCGTGCGGCTTATATCGACGGCGTTGACCGTGATGATGGTTGTGGAGGTGAGTGCGTGTCAGACGCCGCCGCCTTCTCCGCCGCCGAAACAGGACATGGTGAAGGAGCGCTTAGCGGAGGCCGCCGACAAGGCCGTCGCGTCGTTGCGTGACCTTGCCGAAGCCGAGCAGGCGCATCTCCCGGTGTCGGATGCCGCTGCCGAGCAGGCCGGCGACGTACCAGCCGAGTTGGCTCGTGAGGTGACCATGGGTTGGGTCGGACCGATCGAGCCCTTGGCCCAGAAGCTGGCGAAGGAGGCCGGCTATTCCTATCGCGCCCTGGGTCGGAAGCCGGCGATCCCCGTGGTGGTGGACCTGGACAAGAAATCGCGGCGGATCGTTGACGCGCTGCGCGACATCGGCCTGCAGGGCGGCAAGCGGGTAGATGTGGCCGTCGTCTATGACCAGGCGGGCGCGGGCACTGTCGAGGTACGATATGCGCAGCCGTAAGGTCGGCCTGATCGGCTATATGGCGTGGGCGTCGGTGTGCGGCGCCATAGACTGGTCGCTGAGCATTATCGAAGCGATCGTCTCCCTACCGGTTCGTCTGATCGCGCACCTCCGAATGGTCGGCACGGACACACAGAGCGGCTATTCGCTGCTTCTAGGGGTGACTCTGCGGCCCATCCTGGTGGTGATGGGTTTGGCCATATCGCTGTTGGCGGTCGCGGGCCATGCGGAGGAGCTTACACAGCCGCTTACGCTGAAGGCGTTGCAGGAGATCGATCGCGGTGCGGTTGACGCCCAGGCGCCGAACGGCAAGCTGCAGCCGCGTCCCGAGGGACAGCGAGAGGCGGCACGGTCCTACGGGATTCGCGGGGGTCTTTCGATCCGTTCCAGGGAGATCTGGCAGGAGATCGAGCCGATGGCTTCGCTCCTCGACCGGGTATTCGATTTCCGCGCCCTGATGCTGGCCGCGCCTTCCGGCTTGTTGATCGAGCCGCCGGTGGTGGAGGAAGCCGCCGCGATGGAGATCGGCAAGAAGCGGGACCGAGCCGAGGTGATCGGTCGCGTTTACCGGAAGATCATGTCCGAAGGATTGGTGACCGCGCCGCGCAGCTGGCGAGACTATCTGGCGGGACGGCATGAGGATTTCGCCGAGGTGACGCTTCCGTCGGCCCTGCTATTACCGAGGACCGATGAGGAGCGTGATATCTGGCGCAAGGAAGTCGCGAAGGGTTATGCGATCGGCGTGCGTCAGGCCGATGAGATTTATCAGGGTGACGTCGAGCGGCTGCGCCGTGACTTCGTCGGCATGGTGCAATTCCGGCTGCTGGTCACCGAAGGCGTGATGAACATGCCGGTGACCGATGAAGAGGACAAGGGCGTCACCGGGGGTGGCGACGTGCTTTACGTCGGAAACCGGGTGGTCCGCATCCTCTCGAACTCCTCTCTGGACAAGAAGGGGGACGCATGGCAGCCGACGGTTCGCTGATCTGGAACAGCCGCGGCGTCCGGCTTCAGCCGGCCGAGCTCAATCCATTCCTGCTGCATTGCGTACAAAACGGCGCGTCGGACATCACGTTCCAGTCGGGCGAGATCGTGCGCGTCGAAGTCAACGGGGTGCTGCGCTATGGCACCCGGAAGGCGTTCGACAGTTCGGACATGCAGATGGTGATCGATACGATCACTCAGGACACCTCCGCAAAGACGCAGCTGGCCGGTGGTCGGTATCTCGACCGCTCCTACGAATTCTCTGTCGGGGAGCGTGGCGAGGACAGTTACAGACAGCGCTTCCGGGTCAACATCATGCCGCTCTGGGCTGATGGCAGACACGGCCAACAGGTGACGATGCGCGTGATCGAGCGGATTGCGCCCGAAATCGAATCTCTGGGGCTGGAAGCTGATCTGCTTCCTTGGCTGCAGCCCCGCAACGGGATGATCTGGATTACCGGTCCGACCGGTGCTGGCAAGACCACGGTGAAGGTGGCGATCCTGCGTTGGCGCGCTCGGGGGGGCTGCGGCAAGGTCATCACGCTCGAAGACCCGATCGAATACACCTACGACGATATCGAGGTCGAAGGGACGCTGATTTCCCAGCATGAAATCGGGCGCGATGTTGTCTCTTTCGCTGAAGGCCTCCGAAGCGGCCTGCGCCGGAAGCCGGCAGGGTTCGACATCGGCGAGGCGCGCGATGCTGAGACGCTGCTCGCCGCGCTGGAGGCGGCCCGCACCGGTCACTGGACGATGGTCACCTCCCACACCAGCAGCGTGGCGGAAACGGTGGATCGTGCAGTGGTGGAGTTCCCGGCGCAAGAGCAGGAAGCGCGGGCCTTCGACGTCATTCATACGGCTCGCTGCATCGTGGCGCAGATCCTCGTGCCGAATGCCAAGGGCGGCCGGCGCGTCGGGCTGCGCGAATATCTCGGTTTCAGCGAGGAAATCCGCCGTCAGATCCTAAAGAAGCCGCGCGTCGAGTGGTCCGAAGAGATCGAGGGCTTGGTTCGCGAAGCTGGGCAGTCCATGAGCAAGGCCGCTTTTAAGGCTGCGGATCGCGGTCTGATCGACGAGCAGACCTACGAGTGGGTCGTCGGCCGTGCCCGGGCGGTGTCGGCATGATGCCGCCTTGGCGAGATTCCGGCCGGACCGTCAAGGTCGGCCCTGTTGACGCCAGGGTCCTGGTGCCCTGGGTCATTTGGATTCCGGTGAGCAGCCCGTGGATCATCTGGCTCGCCGTCCTGATTACCGCTGGGGTCGGGTGGCTGAACCATAAAGAAATCAGCATTGAGGGCGCTCTGCGTCGGGTCAGGAGCTGGCTTGCGGGGCCGGAACGGCCGGCGATGGCGTCCCGGTATCATCGGAGGTTGACGTGACGAAGGAAGTGAAGCTGGGCAATACGACAACCGGCCTCCAGCAGGTCTATGGCGTTGATGACGGTTATGCCTGGGTCAAGGCCTTCGGCGGTGCCGGGGTGGGACAGACCGTGCCGGCGCGGGTCGAGCAGGGCATTGGCGTGTCCAGCTTGGACGGTGGGACCGGTGGAAATGTCTATGAGACGGAGGGCAAGGCCTACTCGGTCGGCGACGGCGTCAATGGCGAGGACACGACGTTCGACGGCTATCACACGTCACCGCTGAACCGTGTGGCGGTGCACCATGCCCTTTACGCGATGGGCCTGGGCGGCCAGAAAATCAGTGCGGTGCTGGGCCTGCCGCTCCGAGACTATTTCGTCAACAACGAGAAGAACGAGCGGCTGATCGCCGAGAAGATCGCGTCTTTCAAGATCCCGGTGACGAAGGTCGGCGCCGATCCGATCATCATCGGCGACGTGCAGATCGTGCCGCAGGGCATTGCCGCTGTCGTCGACTGGGGAGTCGATGACAAGGGCAACGGTCGGCCCGAGATGAAGGGTGACATCGCCGTGGTCGATATTGGTGGCCGGACCACCGACATCGCGGTCGTGGTGGGGGGCGGCCAGATTGATCATCGTCGGTCCGGTACCAAGAAGGACCTGGGCGTCCTGAAGGTGGTCGACCTGCTGGGCGAGTCGCTGCGCCGAAAATTCGGGATCGAGGAGGACCTGGGGCGGGCCAAGGTGGAGGCGGCGTTGCGCCGGCGGGAAATCGAAGTCTGGGGAACCGCCTATGAAATCGGCGAGCTGGTGGACCAGGCCGTTGGCGAGGTCGGGGCGCAGATCGGGCGGGTGGTCAAGGAGCGGCTCGGGTCGGGCGCGCTGCTGGGACGAATTCTCTTCGTGGGCGGCGGCGCCGTCGTCTTCAACCGGGCGGCGACCGAATATCGAAATGGCGAGATACCCGGCGAACCGGCCTTCGCGAATGCGCGGGGCATGTACAGATTCGGTCGGCTGGCCGCCGCGAAGAAAGGCAGGGCCTGATCTTGGCGGGGGGGGATAATTCCTACCGCGTGAGCGCGTTCTTCGACGATCGCTTGGCGACCGACAGCATCTTTATTGAGGCTCACAAGCGGTTTCCGGGTTCGGCTCAGCGGCGGGCCGAATGGGTGCGGAGCTTGATCATGCTGGGCTTCACGCGCTCGGAGGCGGGGGTGGTGGATGTGAAAGCGGAGCCGGTGGCGCCGCGTTCTTCACAGGAGTCGGTTCGGGTGGCCGAAGTCCGGCCGCCGGCGGAGGACTTCGGTGAAGGTGATGGTGGCGAAGCGTTCGACGGATTGGCGCGGATGCTCGGATGATGAACTGGTTTCAATTAGGGGCAGGCACGAGGGCGACCATGGTGCAAAAGGTAACGAAAACGCAAATCGCTGCTTTCACGGGCGTCCTGCTGTGTGGAATGCATTCCGCGGCTTACGCCGATTTCAAGCTGTCGTCGCCGCCACCGCCGGCGCCGCCGCCGGTCGTGGCTCCGATTCCCGAGCCGAGTGGACCGGTCTCGTTATTGCCCGGCACCGCAGGGCCGGTGCTGAACGGCTTCGGCGGGCCGGAGCCGCTTAGCCAGGCCGTGATGCAGATTGTGCCGGTCAGCAAGGTGGTGGTCTTCGGCGACGGTGTCGACACCACCGTCATGGTGACCTGGCACGGTGGAAAACCGGCTGGCGATGTGCTGGCCGACGTCGCCCACCAGGTCGGGCTCGTGGTCGAGGATACCGGTCCGACGGTCATCATCAGGCGGCAGGCGGGGAGCGTGGCGGCGGATTCGGTCTCGATCGCGCCGACAGTCCCTGCCGAGCCGCCGCCCCCGCCCGCGCCGCATTGGACGGCCAAGCCCGGCGACATGCTGAAGGAGGTCCTGCAGCGTTGGTGCAAGGAGGCGAACATCACGCTCGACTGGGATGCCGAATTCGATTTCCGGGTGCGCGTGCCGGTGGACAGCGAGGGCAACTTCAATACGGCGGTTACCCGGCTTCTCGATGGCTTCCGTGAGAGCAAGCTTCGTCCTTATGGGCAGCTGCATCCGAACAAGGACACGGGCACGCCGGCGCTGATCATCAAGACTCGCAGCAGCGACTATTTCGGGGAATGAAGAAATGAACCGTAAGATCATCAGCCTGATGCTCGTTCCCGCCCTTCTGATGGCGGGGTGCTCGATCCAGAAGGCGACGAAGCAATCCGAAGCCGCGAACAACGAGGCGCTGAAGCAATTCGAGCGCCCTGGTCCCGGTGTCGAGGTGAAGGACAAGTCCCTCGAGGTGGTGGAAGCGCCGTGGATCGGCAGCGCTGCGGTTCCGCTCCGGCGGGGCAAGCCCCTTCCGATGACTGCGGAGACCAGCAACGCGGTCGCCATCCGCTCGGAAACGCCGCAGCGCGCCGAAGACCTGCTGGGTCTCATTTCGGCCAAGATCCATATTCCGATCCGGACCATCAACATGGAGCTGCCGTCTCAGCGGACGGGTCGCTCCACCAGCCGTTCGTCTGCCAGTGCCGGTTCGCAGGCTGGCGCCGCCGGAGCTGGCGGGGCCGCGGGCGGCTCCGGCCAGGTCGGCGCCGCGGCACTCGGATCAGCGAGTGGCGCCCTGTCGGCGGATGGCTCGCAATATGGCCGGAATACTCAGAAGACCTGCATGTTGGCGATGACGCTGGAAGGAACCGGAAGCGAGGCTCTCGATTACGTGGCGGGCCGTTGCGGTCTGTCATGGAACTTTGACGGTGCGACGATCAGCGTTTATCGATACGAAACCCGCACCTGGGAGCTCGAGGCGCTGGCCGGCACCATGCAGGTCACGGACGGCCTGACGGGGTCGGATTTCAGCAGCCTTTCCGCGGGCGGCAGCAGCGGCACCAGTGGCGGCGGCCAGCAGTCCGGCAGTGGAAGCGGCTCGGCGACGCAGACGGTGAAGTTGGACGCCACGATCGACGTGTGGGCCGATGTCACCGCGACCCTCGATACGCTGACGGCTGGAGACGGCATCCATTCCGAGTCGCCGTCGACCGGATCGGTCACGGTGGTGACCACTCCGGAGAAGATGCGTGAGGTCGCGCGCTATCTGGATGGCGAGAACAAGCGTCTCAGCCGTCAGGTGATGCTGTCGATCGAGATCTGGAGCGTCGATTTCACCGATGCCGACAATTACGGTCTGGATCTCAACGCGGTCTTCACCGGAGTCCAGGGTCTGTCGGTCGGCCTCGCGTCTGCGGCGCCTATGTCCACCGCCTTCCAGGGCGCGGGTTCGGTCTCCGCGTCGGTGATCAATCCGCCTGCCGGCAGTTCGTTGAGCCGCTGGAGCGGCAGCAGCGTCGCGTATCAGGCGCTGAGCCAGATCGGCAAGGTGGCGGTGGTGAACCGCGTGCCGATGACGACGCTCAACAACCGGACTTCGAGCCGCAAGATCACCATCGACAGTTCTTATCTGGGGCAGTCGGGCGGTGGAGTCGTGTCGAATGGCGTCGCGACCCAGCCGACGCTCGTGGCGCAGATCGCTTCGGAGGGCATCATCGCTCAGATGACGCCGCGGATCTTCGCCGATGGTCGCATCCGGTTGCAGTATTCGCTGCAGAATGCGGGGACTCCGACCTTCACCTCCGGCGTCTCTGGCACCGAGCAGATCCAGCTGCCCAAGCAGGCCAAGAATCTGTTCGTCGGCGAAGTCGAGCTGAAGAGCGGTTCCACCCTGGTTTTGGCGGGCTCGGATCAGCAGAACTCTTCGGCGACAGGTTCCGGCTTGGTCGCGCCGATGAATCCGATCACCAGCATGGTGAGCGGATCGGTGGAGCGGAAGGTCCTGGTGGTGGTGATCACGCCGAAGCAAGTGACGACCCCGACCTCCGAGGTCTCCACCAATGACTAAGGGCGTCACCAAGCTCGGCAAGCAGCGGCTGGCGCTCGGTCTCGAATGGCAGATGATCGACGCCAAAGGTGGGTCGAAAGCGGCTCTTCAAACGGCGCGGCAATGGGAAACCAGCGGCGTCAGCGAGGATGATGCTGCTGGCGAGATCGATATGTACTGCCTGCGGCCGGCCTCCCGGGAGAAGCCGAGCGTGGCGCAGGTTGGTCTCGGTCGGAAGGCGTCTGGCCATGCGGCTGGAGTGCCGTCAGCGGCCGCGATGCTGGTGTCGGCGCTACCGTCCGGCTCGTTCGTTGGCTGCTGGCAATTGCCGGAGGGCTGGTGGGTGGTCGTCGTTCGCGAGGACCTGATCGAGGACGACGGTGATCAGCTCTACCAGAAAGAGGAAGACGCGAAGGCCCGTCTCGACATCGAGAAGGGGTCGGTGGCCCGGGTCTATGCGCCGCCGGAGTGGCGAATCGGCAGCGCCGATGATTCGCACCTGTCTCTTCTGCTGTCAGACGTCAAGCGGGTCGGTGTCCTGCAGCCCATTCGAGCCGATGTCGGCCGCAAGATTCGTCTGGTCGGATTGCTGGTGGTCTTGCTGGGTCTCGTCTGGTTCGGCAAAGGCTATTACGACCGGTACCAGGCCGAAGCCGCGAAGCATAAACGAGCGATTCCGGCCGATGCGTTGACCAAGGTGGTGGCCCCTCCGCCGCCGGCGGCTACGACCGTCGCGCCTCCTCCTCCGCCACCGCCACCGCCGGTTAGGGTATGGGAGATCAAGCCCCGTCCATCGCAGATCATCGAAGCGTGCTTGGCGGCGATGAGGAACGTTCCCGCCGGTTCGGCTGGCTTCGCGCTGAGCGATTTTGACTGCGGCGAGAATGGCTTGAGCGTTCGCTGGCACCGCACGGATGGCCGGGGCGCGATACCGGCCGGGGCGATGATCGACGCGCAGAATCAGACGGCTAGCATGGCGGTGGGGCTAGCGTCTTTCCAGGCGCGTGGCGCCGAGCAGCTGCTCGGCCGTCAGGCCGTGGCCGGTTATCTGCTGGCGCGGCCGGTGACCGCGACGGTGTCGGCCCTTCCCGATGAGCGTCTGCCGGTCAAAGACGGTGCGCCTGCTGTGCCCCCGCCGCCGTGGCAGCGGCAATCGCTGAGAATCAGTTGGCCTTATTCGCCGGCGCAGCTGGAAGCCTTTCTCGACGGATTGCCGGGCGTGGTCCTGGGTCCGATGAAGCGGCAGGCCGGCGGTGCCTGGGATATCGAAGCAACAATCTATGAGGCGCGGGAATGAAGAAGCAGTCGATGGCGATAGCCGTGTGCCTGATCGCGGCGGCCTATGGGGGCGCGGCGGTCGGTGGCGACAAGGGGGGTAACCCCAACGACATCCAGAAGCTGCTGTCGGAAGGCAGCACCAATCTCAATCTGGATGACGTGGACAAGATCAACGACTACTCCGAGCGCCTGCAGAAGCTCGACGCTATCGAGGGCTATCTGAAGTCGATCGAGCAGAAGCAGCAGGACCGCGCCCGGCTGAAGAACGGCGACACCTATTTCGGGGAAGGTGCGCCCGGCCCGGCCGGCGCGCCGGGGGCGCCGTCCGGAGTAAGTCTTCCGTCGTCGGGCTTCGCCGTGGATCACCTGGATGGCTCCGAGGGCGTCTACACGGCGGTCCTGATCGATTCGACCGGCCGTCGCATGTCGGTTTCGCGTGGCACGTCGCTGGGCGGTGACATCAAGGTCCAGTCGATCACCTTCAAGGACGGGGTGATCGTGGTCGACGGGCAGGGGCGTGAAAAGCCGCTGCCGTTCGCGGCGCAGAAGCAGGACAACCCGGCCGGTCTGCAGCGCCAGGGCGGGGGGTACTGACCCATGGCGGGCTGGTTGCAGGGGCTGATGGCGGCCATAGATTGGTTGCTCGAAGGAAAGGCGGCGAAGCGCAAGGCGTCGACGACTCGGCGGCCGCTGCCCCGTAAGCCCGGCCCGCATACGGCACAGAAGCCGAAGCAGCCTGCGGCCGCGACTAAGTCCGCGTCGCCGTCGGCGGTGATGGGTGTTCCGAAATTCGAGGGAGAGGTTCTCTCGGCGGCAGGGAACACGGAGCTGGGCGCTTATGTGATTGATGCCAGCCGAGAGGTCTGTGCGCTGTTCGACAACGGGCGCTGGCTGGTGGCCGAAAATTACAAGGGTTCGCCGCTGGCTACCAGTGTCTGGAAGTTGGCGAAGCGGTTCAATCTCGAGGTCAATGACCCGGAGTTCGTAGATCCGTCGGTCATCAAGGCTGCCTATCGGTATGCCGCGGAGAGCGCGCCATCGGCGCGTGACGACTCCAGCACCTATAAGCGCATCATCGAAAAGGACTTCGAATATGCGGCGAAGCTGAATGCCAGCGACGTCCACTATGAAGTGCTGGAAAGCCAGACCCTGGTGCAGTTCTGCATCGACGGCGATCTGTACGAGATCCGGCGCAGCTTGGTCGAGGAGGGCCGGCGTATTGTCGGCGTGATCTTCAATAACGCGAAGATGCAGAGCGGCGTGACCAGTAATCCCCGCGCCTCGCAATCGGCCATGCTGGAAGCGAAGTCGGAGGATCCGACCGCGATTCGGATGCCGGACGGCGTGACGGGGGCGCGCTGCGAATGGATGAAGACGGTAGAGGGGCGCTATCTCGCTATTCGTCTGCATTATTCGCAAGAAAAGCTGATGGGGACCGGCAGCGCGGTGCGCCCGCCGCTTCCGGCGCCGACGACGTGGAGCCGGCCGCAGACCGACGACTTCAATCTGATCAAGATGGGCTTCTCGGCCGCCCAGGAGCGCAATTTCAAGCAGTCGTGGCGGACGCCGGGTGGCGTTCGGATTGTCGCGGCGCCGACGAATGAGGGCAAAACCACGACGCTGCGCGCCGTGCTGAACAATCGCCTGACCGAGATGACTGGGCCTTACGGGGTCCGGCGAAACTGCCTGATGATCGAAGACCCGACAGAGGGTGGCGTGGTCGGGGCCCGTCGAATCGGCATCTCTGCCGCACATGGTGACGAGGAGCGCGAAGGCGCTTTCACGGAAACCCTTCGGTCGGTCCTGCGCGTGGCGCCGGACATCATTTTCCTCGGCGAAATCCGCGACGACGAGAGCGCTCGGTTCTGCTTCCGGCTCGGCATGATTGGCCGTCAGATCTACACCACTTTGCACGTCCATAGCGCGCTGGCCATCCCGCAGCGCCTGATGGACATCGGGATCGAGAAGTACCTGGTTTGCGATCCGAAGCTGTTGGAGCTGCTTTGCAGCCAGCGGCTTGTTCGGTGCCTCTGCGGTGCCTGCCGGATGTCGCTGAACGACGCTGTGCTGAGAAGACCCGAGCTTCGGCCGCTCTATGAGCGGGTGATCGTCGCTGTGGCGAACATGAAGCAGAGGTTGATGGAGCGCCAGGCGTTCGGACGCATGAGCGATCTCCCGGCGATGACGCTCCCAGATCTGGCGAAGGTGTGCATATCGAGCGGGCGGACCTGTTCCGGCGTCGAGAAAGTCCGCGCCAACGGCGAGACGATCAGCCAGCCCTGCGCCAATGGGCAATTCGGGCGAGCCGTCGTTGCCGAGGTGATCCCCACCGACCGCAAATTGCTGAAGTTTCTGGGCGACGGCGATGTCGAGGCGGCTGAGGAGTACTGGCTGGCGGCAGACGGGCTGAATGGTATGCCGATGCTCTGGAACGCGATCGAGAAGATGCTCGAGGGGACTTTCTCGCCCGAGTCCGTCGAGGAGGTTTTCGGTCCGCTGGCGAGCGAAGCCGACGTGGCGGCGTTCTTCATCACCAACGAGCATCTGCGGGAAGAGCTCAACGCATTTTACGAGATCCAGCCGATGGACATGGAGGCGGCCTGATGAGTTTTCTGGACGATTTAAATGAGCGCCTGCTGAAACTCCTGCGGCGGCAGTTTGGGGAGGAGGCGTTCGACGGCTTGGTGGAGCGGTTCGCCAAGATCCAGTTTCGCACGGATAGCGTGAAGCGCCTGAAAATCTATTTCAACCTGCGCTGCAAGGTCGAGATGGGCATTCCGCTCGGCGAGGCCCTGCAGCAGCTGTGGGAGAACGAGTCCGACTGGGATGAGGATAGCCGCGAAGCCGCCAACCCGGGGGCGACGGCGGCGGTAGCGCTGAAGGTGTGGCGCGACGCTGTGCTGAGCGCCAGCGAGCCGCTGAGCGACGCCATGAGCGGGTGGATTCCCGATCGCGACCGCATGTTAATCCGAGCGGGCGAGGCATCGAACACGCTCGACACCGCTTTGCGTGTCGCGGAGGAAATGCACACCAGTGAAGCCGGTATGCAGGAGGCGATTTTCAAGTCGCTGGCCTATCCCGGCGCCATTATCGTGCTGGTCGGCGCCGTGGTGTGGGTCTTCGGCATCAAGCTGTTCGGCCCGCTGAAGAAGACGATGCCGCCGTCGGCGTTCAGTCCGGAACTCCGTCAGCTCATGGAGCTCTCGGACTTCCTGGAAGTCGCTGCGGTGCCCCTGGTGATTTCGGCGGGCGGCGTGGTGGTGCTGATTGTCACCACGTTGAACGTGTGGACCGGACGGTCGCGGGTTTGGTTTGAGCGCCTCCCGCCCTGGTCGCTCTACAAGCTCTGGTACGAGTCCGCGTTCCTGCGCACGCTGGCGTCTCTGCTGCGGTCGGGCGAAGGACAGAAGACCGCGCTTGAGCAGATGATGGTGACGGCAAGTCCGTGGCTGAAGGAGCGCATCCGCGCAATCTGGCTGCGGGTTCGTGATGGCGATCTGATCGGCGACGCCATCATGAAGACCTCGCAAAGGCGGAAGAAGGGGGCGCGGCTCGATGACACGGTGGCGTTCAACTTTCCCCGCAAAGAGATGGGCCGAGACATCAAAGCGGTGCAGAATCGCGACGACATCGGCGGCCTGATTGACCTGTTAACCAAAAATTGGGTGAACATCGAGGTGAGGCGCCTTAACCGGCTCTCGCAGATCATTTTCTACGCGGGCATGGTGATTGCGGCCTGCATCATCGGCTACATGTTCCAGAGCATCGAAAGCATTGCTGACAGCGTTCAGCACATGAACAAGCACACCCATTAATTCGAAGGAGGGTAAGGACTTTAGATGGAAAACATGACGAATATCGATATTGCGCAAAAGGGGCGTGTTACGCAAAAGTGGCTTAACCGGCAGCGGGGTTTCACCCTCATCGAACTGCTGATCGTGGTGCTGTTCATCGGCACCTTCGTGGGCATCATGTGGAACCGGCAGTCCGCTCCGACCGAAGGCCAGCGCCAGAGCCAGTGGAGCACCGATCTGATGGCGATCGTCGGAGGCACGCGCAAGAAATTCATCGGCGCGAGCACCACCGGCGCCGCCGGAACCGATATCACCTCGCAGCTCGTGGGCGCCGGCGTGTTCCCGGGCGATATGGCGCCCAGCGCGGGCGGTCCTTTCAATCCGTGGAACGGCGCCGTGAACGTCCTCGCTGCGGTCACCAGCTTCCAGGTCAAAAGCACGGCGATGTCGATGCAAGGCTGCATCGACGCGGTGATCGAGGACACGAGCGACGCCGCCGACATCGGCCTGACCAACATCTCCATCAACGGTACGAGCGTGCCGGTGACGGCCCAAATCGGACTGGGTGTGGCCCAGCCCGACTGCAATGGCGCGGGGGATACGAACACGCTCATCTACACCTTCAACATGCGGTGAGTGGGGGTGTGGGCTCTCGTTGGCGCCATGGTTGTTTTTATCGGCTTGGCGGTGTTCGGCGCGCTTTCGTCGCTGACCACCGGCCGGCTCGATATGAGCACCGTAGACGCTCCATTGCGGCTGCCTTTGACCAATACGCCGGATCAAATCTCAAGCGATTCGGCGGTGCTGTCCCTTGCGGACAACATGATGGTCTGGCACCAGGCGGCGCTGGTCTATGCGGCGGCCAATTCCGGCTATGTCGGGGTGATCCCCAACGCCAGCTTGGCCTTTCCCTATTGGTATAGCCCCCAGGTGGCCTGGGTCTCGGTGATGGGGGCGGGGAATGTCGTCGTGACCTATTACGCAGCCGGAACCGGTGTGGTCGAGGTTGCGCGGCTTGCTTGGGCGCTTAGGCAGCGGACAAGCGGCTACGAAGGTGCGGGCGTCGTCAGCGGGGGATTGGTCTCCGCTGGTACGGCCGGTCCCATGATGCCAGTGCCGGCGAGCGTGCCCAACGGCGCCGCGGCGATTGTGATGGTGGTCCCATGAAAAACGCGATGAACAGAATGAATAGGCAGCGGGGCTTCACGCTCATCGAGCTGCTGATCGTCCTGGCTGTGATCGGTACGGCGATTGGTGTCGCAGTGCCGATGACCGGCCGTATCTACCATTGGGGGCAGAACAAGATCCTGTCCTGGCAAATGGCCCAGGTTCTGCGCGGTGCGCAGAATTATGTGACGGTCAACGAAGCCACGGTCGAGGCGAATGCGATGGCGGGGACCTATGTCCTGCCGGTCAGCACGCTCCAGACCGGCAGCCCGGCTTATCTCTGGCCTTCCCTGGTCAATTCGGCGGCCAACGGCGGGCAGTTCGTCATTCTGGTTCGCCGGATCGCGCCGGGCGAATTGGAAACGATCGTCGAGGATTTCGGCGGGGTGGCTCTTAACGACCAGGATTGTGGCGATGTCTCCGCCAATCTGGGCGGTGATGGCGGCTGCGTTTACACCTATTCGCCGACGACGATCAGCGGCACCGACGGCGGTTGGAGCACGGCGATCGCCAACTTCCCCGGCACGGCGTTCACGCCGACGGTGGGGACCCCGGTGGCGGCGACTTACTTCGAGGGCACGCAGATCGTGTCGCCGTACCTCCATCGCTATCCGATTGGAGGTCAGAGCGAGCCGCAGCGGATGCACGCGCCGATCGACATGTTCAACAACGGCGTCAGCAATGCGATGAGCCTGGGTGCGCATGCTACTGCCATGGCGACGGTGGCGGCCGGCGCCGCCTGTCCGACCGCTGGCGTGCTGGCTCAAAATGCGTCGCTCGGACTGATGGTCTGCGACACGACGTTGGTCTGGGTGTCGGCGCCGGCCGGGATTGTCGCCGGCGACACGCTGCTGCCGGCCGCCCTGCAGACGGTGGGGACTGCCTGCTTGATCTCGGGCCAGCTGGGGCAGAGCGCCACCGGCGCAACGCTCTACTGCAACGGCACGAGCAAGACGTGGCAGGCCCCGTCCGCTACGGCGAATTTCGTCATCTGGTACTGAGGAACGGGCGAGGGCGGCCTGGCGGCCGCCCTCGCCAAGAAATGAGAGGAAGCACTATGGCGACCCAGGTGGCGTCTGAGGAATTCATGCAGCTGGGGTTCACGGACCTCTATATCCGGCCGGCCGCGGAAGCTCAGGCTGGCAGGCGGTTGATCGCCAAATATTTGCCGACCGAACGTCAGCGCGACATCGATGTGCTGATGGATTTCCCCGACGAGCTTTTCGACGACATCGATCGGCTGCACAGCATGATCGGTCTGGCCGCGAAAGGGCGCGAGGAGTTCTCGGTGCGCTACGAGCCGATCCGGTTCCGCGTGACCGTCATCCACGATGTAATCGCAGGGGAATGCTACCACCTTCGGCGGCCCAAGCTGGAGGTGCCGCATTTGCACGAGCTTGGGATCGACACTCGCCGGCAGTCCATCCTCGAGGAGGTCGGCAAGAAGCGCGGCCTGGTCCTGATCGTGGGCGGCATCAGCATGGGCAAGACCACCACCGCCGGCGCGCTGTTCAAGAACTGGCTGACGCGGTACGGCGGCTTCGCCCAGATCATCCAAGACGTCGAGGAACTCACGCTGAGCGGTGTCTATGGCCCGAACGGGCATGGCCTCTGCACGGAGGAGATGGTCGAGGGCGATGCCGGCTGGGAGGGGGCGCTGCGCCGCTCCATGCGAACCAGGCCGCGCTACCTTGGTGTCAACGAGATCCGCTCGGCCGAGGCGGCGTGCCAGGTCCTGCGCATGTCGGAGGCGGGCCAGCTGGTGGTCGCATCTACCCATGGCGGCTCGATCGAGGAGGGGCTGGAAAGCCTCTACCAGCTCGCCGCCCGCCAGATGGGTGAGCTCGCCAAATCGGTGCTGGCGAATGGCATCTGCGGCGTCGTCCATCAGACGCTGGGCCGCAGTCTGGACATGACCATGTTGTTCGCCGGTCCGTCCGCGGGCGATCCGGTGCGCAACACCATCCGCAACGGGCAGTTCCAGTCCCTGCGGACCATCATTCAATCCCAGCAGGCGAGGATGATGGCGCCGGCGGCCGCGCCGGCGCGCTGAACAGCACAGCCTGAAGGGAAAGCTGCTTGATGCGGTCTCCGGCCAAACTGTGGGCGATCCTGTTTGTGATTCCGATCTTTGCCGCCGAGTGGCTAGCCCTCTGGAACAATCCCGTTCTCAGCAGGCTCGGCGTGGTGCTGGTCGGGATCACTTTTTCAGGCTTCGTCCTGGGCCTCGGATTTCTCAGCTGGTGCTTCCATAGCGCGTCGTCGAGCGCGAAGCGCTCAACCGTGATCGTCTGGTGGCATCGGCTTGGCATCATTGCCCATGGACGCGTGGCTCCGTTCATGTGGCTGGCCGCCGCGGTGGCCTTCGCCGCGGAGGCGGAGACACTGAACATCGTGGCGGCCGCGTTCTGCGCCGTCATCATTCCGGTGGAAATCGTTGGGGCGCACTATCATCGCACGATGATTTCGCCGCCGGCCGGGCCGGCCGGGGACACAAGCCCGTAGAGATTAGCCTGGTAGAGCCGCTGCAGAAGCGGTCAGGTGTCCAGCAGCTGCTGGTGGATTTTCAGAACGTCAGGCCACGCGCTGAAGAGCGCGTCGACGCAGCCCGGATCGAAATGCGATCCGCTGAGGCCGAGCATGTGTTCACGGGTTCGCTCGAGGGACCAAGCTTTCTTGTAGGGTCGAGAGGAGGTCAGGGCGTCGAAGACGTCGGCGACAGCGACGATCCGCCCGGGCAGCGAGATCTGCTCGCCGGCCAGGCCATCGGGGTATCCAGTGCCATCGAACTTCTCATGATGATGCAGCGCGATCTGGGCGCCCATCTGGATCAGGGGGGAATCGCTGCCTGACAAGATGGAATGGCCGATGCTGGGATGCTGCTTCATCACATCGAATTCGATGGTGGTGAGCCGGTTCGGGCTCAAGAGGATATTGTCAGGAATGCCGAGCTTGCCGATGTCGTGCAGCGGCGCCGCCCGCTTGATCATGTCGCAATAGGGCGCAGCCATGCCGAGCTCGCGGGCGATGAGAGCCGCATAGAGCGCCATCCGGATGATGTGGTTGCCCGTCTCCGGATCTCTGCATTCGGCGGCCCGGGCGAGCCGCAAGACCAACTCGACTTCCCGGTGGTGGACTTTGTGCTGCATCGAGAAGTTCTGGGCGATCAGCCCTTTGATCTGGCCGATCGCCGAAAGCTCGCCGCTGAGGAAATCGAAATCATCTGCGCCCATCACGCGCCCCCGACACTCACGATGCGGACATGGAAGGAGAGGAGCCGTTGCGCGACGGCGCCAGCCGGAACACGCGGGCGAACGCCGTCTGCAGCTTTTCGACGAAACCACGCGCCATGTCGGCGAACGACTTGCCGGGCTCGCCTGGAAGGTCCTGGGTGGCAGCGCGCACGTCAGAGGTCGCACGGTCGAAACGCGCCCACAGCTGGTCGGGAGCGCCCTTGGCGGCGGCGACCGCCTCGGTGGCGCCGGCCCAGGCCGATTCGTGGGAGGCGAGCTCCTTGGCCAGCGATTTGTGCGCCTCGGCGAAGGAGGAGTCACCCGCCATGGCGGTTTGGAAGCGATCCCAAAGCGTTTCCTGCTTTCCGCCGGGCTTCATATGGCGGATGACATCGGGGATCAGCTTGCCCTCGGGACGGGCCAACGCGTCGAACTCCTCGACAAAGGAAGCCATCGTCGGGTGCTCGCGCAGCGTCTGGGCGGCCTTGATCACGCGGTTCGACGCGAGCTCGGCTTCGACGATCATCGATTCCGCGCGCTCGACCGGGTTGACCAGCGCCGGAGCAGGGCCGTTATTGCGATCCAGATATTCGGCGATCCGCTGCGACATGGCCCGCGACGCCGCCATGGTGGTGGTGGTGGCGAAGCCGAAAATGCCGCCGATCGCCGAGCCGAGGACGTTGCTGAGGCCGGCACCCGCCCCGCCGGCGGGGATGCCGCCACCCATACCCCCGCGCATCATCATCGGCGGCGCCGGCGGGATGGGTTGGCCTTGGGCGAACTGCGGCGGGATGTCGTCCGGGCCGGGAATGGTTCGCTTGTCGCGGCCGATCTCGACTTCCTCGAGACGATAGACATTGCTCTGGTCGGTCTTGCTGCTGGCCGAAGCGCCGACCCTGGGGTTGATGCGGTCCAGAGCCGGCGGCGGTTCGTCGACCTGGTGGGGCTGGCCGCCGCCGGCGGCGCGGGCCGATTCCGCGGCGGACGGCCCGCTGGCGGTGGCTTCAGCTTGGGGCGAAGCGGTCGTCCCGCGCGTGGCGAAATGATACTGGATGACCTGGTGCAGCGCATCGTGGAAGGAAACATGGTCGCCGAAGGGCGCGTGCTGCATATGCTGATCGATCCAGGCTTGCAGCGCTTCGGGGGCATGTTGGTCCGGGAAATCCACGGTCCTGTCGCCGAAGGCGCCGGCGAGCTGGTGCAGCGCGTCGACGGGCGGGACATTGCCGCGCTCACTGGCGAGGGTCTGGTGTTCCTCGCCGCTCCAGTCTTCCGCCAGCTTGCTGAAGCTCACGTTTTCCGGAACGGCCTTTTCCGCGTCGTTGTCCGTGACAGCTTCATGGGTCGTGTCGGGTGCGCGGGAATGTCCATCGTCGGTGTGCTCAGCGCCCTCGCCGAGTTCGTGGGCTTCAGCGATGTGTTTTTCGTCCGCGGGCTCCTCGGGCGGGGTCTCGGGGGCGCCGGCATCGTAGGCTTTGGTCAGATCGTCAAGGGACATGGTCGTAACCTCATTGCTTCGGCGGCGGAGGCACCGCGGGCGGATTGGTGACATTGGCGCGGGCCTGATTGGCCAGCGAGACGGAATTCACAGTCAGGTTATCTTCCAACCTTGAAAGTATGCGCATGAGAATTTCGTTCTGGAGCGCCTGGCCATGCAGCAGCTGACGGGTCAGGTCGGCAGGCTCCATCTCGTGGAGCGCGGTATACCAGTCCGGATTGCGATAGCGCCGCTGAACGTCGAGTTTGAGAAGCTGTCCATAGCTGACGTTCTGCGGAATTGGCTGGTCGGTCGGCAGTCCGGCCGCCTGATAGATCTGAGCCATCCAGGTAGCGTCGGCGACCGGCATTCTGTCGGCCTTCAGAGAGTTCATCATGTGGCTGGACAGCTGCAGGTTGGCCAGCAGATTTTTCAGCATGAGCAGCCATTGCCGTCCCTCCGGCGTAGAGTCGATGTTTGGAGGAGCCTTGGGCAGCGAGGCGGGGTTGACCAATGTCATAATCAGCTGATCGGCGTTCTGCTGAGCCTGGCTGGAGGTGAGAGTGTCCTGCAGCAGGAGAGTGCTACCCGGATCGACGTCAGGGCACGGTGTAGTCGAGGACTGCATGAACCAGGTGCCATTCTGAAGCGGGCACAGCTGCTTCATGGTCTTGATTCGGTCGATGGCGTCGGCGTCGCGTCCCGCCGCCGCGGGCGTGCCGGGAGCGGACGCTGTCCGCTGGAACGAAGTGCTGTTCAGCGCGGTGTGGATCTGGTCGCGGTTGACCTGGGCGGCACTGACGCCCTGGGTGACGGACATCGTCTGGCAGGAGCCCCCGGAGGGGCTGTAATCCCGCATGACCTGCGCTTCATTATTCTGGCGGATCATGACGGCCATGTTTTGCGCGTTGGCGTCGGCGATCTTGCCATTGGATACGATCAGCTGCTGGATGTTACCAGACAGCTGCCCTACGCCGGTGGTGATCGCGGAAACGATCGCGGCGCTGCCGGTGTCGATGACGGTGGTCAACTGGCCGACAGTGGACTCGCCGGCCGCCGCGGCGGCACCGGGCGGGTCGCAGGCTTGAGCCCAGGACTCGGATGGGGACAGCGCCGCCGAGAAGGCGACGAGTAGGCCGGCCGCGAGAAGGTGTCGCTGCATGGTGCGCCTCAATTGCTGAACAGAGTGCCGAGGGGCGTCGAATTCGACGAGGAGGGGGCATTCGACGCCGGCGTCGCCTGCGCAGGTGCCGGTGTCGACCCGGCCTGCTGGACGATGGGCGTGCCCGAACTCGTCGAGAGCGAGCCGCCGATGCCAGAGGAGGAGCCTGAGATTCCCGTGCTGCCGACAGCCGACTGCATCGCCTGGCAGAGACTGCCCAGCGAAGGCATCCCCGGGGAACCGAAGAACATGTTCGCATTGAAGCTGCAGGGCGTTGTGGCCTGTCGCAACTGGTTGACGGCGGAGCAGACCTGATTTTGGGCAGCGTTGATCAGCTGCTGCATGATCGCGCTGGTATTGAAGAGCGAGGGGAGACCGCCGCCGCTAAGCAGCGAATTCAAGCATCCGAGCTGGAACACCGAGGTCGGTTGCGAATAGGCGTTCCGGACGCGCGTGAGCGCGTTCTGGGCACCGGTTTGGGAAATATTGTTGATTCGGGTCTGTGCGGCGGGATTACACCCCGCAGCGGTCGGATCGGTCTGGGCCATGGCCAGATTGGGCGCTATGGCCAAGACCGCGCAGAGCAGCAGGCTGCACAGTGAGCGGGGCGTCATGATGGGGGACCTCCGGTGCTGGTGATGGCCATGAGAATTCTGGTCAGGCGCTCGTGGTCGAAGACCTCGTGCAGCAGCCGCTGGGCTTCCAGGGCGGCCAGGCTGTTGTTCAAGAATAGGACGTCGGTCGCGGCCTCCTCGCTCTCGGGCGGGACGGCGATGGAATCGATAAGCGCGAGGGTGATATCGACGTGGTGGAGTTGGCCCAGCGCATCGAGGTGTGCCAACAGGGCGAAGCGCCGGGCGGGCGACAGATAGGTGAGTGCTCGTCGAATCAGGTCGATCGACGGCTGCTGAGCAAGCTCGCCGGCGATATTCGGGGCGTCAAGGGCTATCCCGGCATCAATAGCGGCTTGCAGGACCTGCGGATCTTCATCGCAGGTCCAGGGTTCGAGGGTGGCTTGAAATCTCAACGCCCGACCAAGCGCTGAAGACTTGTCAGTGAGCCACTGACCAATGCCGTTTTTACTTAAATCGGGCATGACCCCTATTCACTAACATTCGTAATTGGTATCTAATACACAAATTCACCGGTCACTGTAAACGATGGAGGACGAAATGGATCTGGTCCCGATGAGCGGCGCTGCGGTCGAACCGGAGCCGGAGAAGCAGGAGTCCAGCCCTGTGGCCGACATAGCCGCCGGCGAAGCCTTCTCCATGGTGCTGGCCGCGGTGGGCGTGCCGCCGGGCATCGGTGAGATGCTGGAGATGGGGCACCATGCCGCCGAGATGATGGAAGAACCGGGCGGCGAAGGTCCGGCGCCGGCCGACAACAGCGCGAATATCAACCCCGGAGCCCTGCGTCCCGACGCGCGGCTGCGGATGCGATAAGCGACGAAATATCAACCGGTCTCGGTGCTGAGGCGACAGCGCCGAGATTTTAACCAAACAATTCGATACGGAGGAAGCTTGTGGGGCTGATGAGCGAATTGCGGCGTGGTCCCTGGTCGCCTGACAGCTTGGGCCTGCCGGATCTCGATCGGGTGCGTCGCGCCGTCGCGACGCGCTTGAAGAGGTGGCGGAAGCTGGCTGGCATGTCGGAGGTGATCGTCTCCGGTCTGCTGAAGATCTCGGCTGAGGATCTGCACAAGATCGAGAGCGGCTTGGCCCCTGTCACCCTCGACCAGGTGGTGGTCCTCGCCCACGTTTATGGTGTCAGCTGCGCCGAGATGGTCGACGAAGAAATCCCGAAGAGCGAGCGCGGCTTGCAGGCGGCATTGTCGTTGGCCCGCGAAATCATGGCGCTGCCTGAGGATGTGCGTGACGACTGTATTCGTCTCGTAAAAGCAGCTTCCAAGGGCCTCGCTTCAGACTGATGAGTGAGCGGTGCTGATCGCGCTAATCAGCACCGCCTCCGCCGCTGCGGTCATTCATCGTCCTTGGTCCCACGCTGACCCCAAAGCCCCTCCTGCCAGACATTCGGCAGGTTTCGAGCCCGGGCCTCGATGCTGACCTGTTCCTGCCAAGCTTCGACGGCTTCGCCCTTCTTCATCTTGATGAGTGTCTGCAGGCCGACGAACAGCCGCCGCGCCACCGGCCCGGCCTGCTGGCCCTGTTGGAGCCAGCGATGCGCCGAGGTCGCGTCACGGCCAAACATGGCCGCGAAGACGCGATGGGGCAAATCCTTGTATTGGGGCAGGGCGGTGATAGTGTCGTACATCTCGTCCGGAGTCGGCTCTGGGGGCGTCGGGCAGAGTTCGGGATAGGTGCTCAGCATGCGGGCCCAGATGGCGATCGACGGATCGGAGACCGGCTCGTCCATCTTCTTCAGCATCTGAGACCACTTATCCATTCGAATGCCGAAGACCCATTGAAAGTCGCGGATATTGAGGCCCAGGCGCTGGCGCAGCCGCTCCAGATCCCGCGGAGTGACAGGGCGATCCGGGTCCATGAGAGACAAGGGCGGAAGGGGCGCGGTGGCGTTCATCGTGAATCTCCGATATACCCTGGGCAGGTATTTCAACTATTGGTTTAAGAGGCGAGCAGAAGACATTAGAGGATAACCGTCTTCCCAAAATGCGTTTTCGGATGCTATTACAGCATGTGAACTCAAGACGGTATAGGGTGAACTCAAGACGGTATAGGGTTTCATGGCGGAAGCGTCTCTCAACGGATATATAATAATCAGCCGCGAGCAAGGCCCTCGTCCTTGGGATCTTACGCTCGGAAATATCGAACTCCCTGGCGATGTCAAACCAGCGCCATCTGCCCTAACCATGTTGTTCGGCTACCGCGATACCTTGGCGGAGATGTCGCGTCGACGCACAGCGGCGGAAGCGGCTGGCCTGCATCTGGTCGCGGTAACTATCTCTGTCGATATCGGGCCTCGAGGAGGCAGAGTTACGTTGGCCGAGCTGCCGGAACACCGATACCTCAATTTCACCAGAATCACTGGTGACATCGAGAATCTCATTCTGCAGAAGTGGAAGAACTATCTCGGCGTGGTGGCGGCGGACGGCAGCACCGAAGGCGTTCTGATGGGGCGTACGAACCAGTTTGTGGTCGACCGGCCGGAGTTGATCACGAGACTGCACGCAGAACCGGAATTTGAGCATCTCGATATCATCGCCTATCCCGTGCGGAGTGAGCGTGGCTTTCTGCAAGTCGGGACCCTCTTCCGTTCGCGAAATATAACGAGAATCGAATGCCTGGATGACCCAACAGCGAAAATTCACCTTCCAGCTGACCTTCCCGAGTAAGTTGCATTGCGGGTGCTCGCGCTGAGGCGTCAGTCTTCGTCGGAAGTGCCGACGTACGGTCGGTAGGGAATCCGCACGGGCTCGGCGGTTTCGTCGATCACGCCGGCTCGAGCGAAGCTGACCCGCATCTTTCTCACGTCCAGATATCCAGACCGGGTGATGCCCTCGGCGAGGACCGGGATCATCGCCGCCGGCGTGCCGGGGATACGAAGGATCAGGTTGTTCGAACCAGCGCCATCGCCTGATCGTGTTTCGGAAACGAGGAGCAGGGCGGCGTCGTTTTCGAAACCGTCGGCGTCGACGCCCAGCCAGGCGATTCCGGTGATGGCGTCAAAGTCGGTGGCCTGCAGGGCCAGGACCGGGGTGGGGCCGTCGAAACCAACGGCCATTCTGCGCGTCGCCACATCTCGAAGTCCGAGAAGGACAGTACGCTGATCCGGCTTGTCCATGACAGCTTCCTGGCGGGCAACGCGGGTCGCGGCCCATTCGAGAAAGCGTTTGGCGGGTGCCGATAAGGTTGCATGTATGTTTCGCATACGGTACCTTTTACAGCATGGCAAGCGAGAACGCAAACATCCCCCGGCTGTCGATTCTCTGGGAGCAGGTGCTGACCAGGGCATTGCCGCCGATGACCTTCGAAGGGCAAGTCATACCCGTCACCGCATTGGCGGCGGCGGAAGGCTTTTTGCCGATGTGGCTGCTGGAAGCCGACATGATCTGGAACAAGGTCACCTCCAAACAGATCGGCCTCGTCCTGAATGAGGAGCCTGGCACGGCCTTGGGCGTCACGGTGCGGGAACCATTGGCGATGCCAATGTCGGGCCTTCTTGCCTGCATGACTTTTGCCGCGGAGAGCGCTGGGGGCGAGAATAGCCCCACGATCGCGATCGACAGCATGGTGGCCCGCTTCGAATCCGAATATCAGCGGTATCTGCCGCTCGATGTCGGGTTCGATTTTGCCGCTGTTATAGCCCGAGCGCCGCGATGAACGGACCTCTCCCGCAGGAGCGGGTGCTGGACGCGTTGACCGGTGATGGGGGCGATGTCGACGGTCTCCCTCCCGACTTTTTCGAGGCGATCGAGGAAGGCCAAGGCCAGGTCCCTGCGGCGCCCGCCACCGTCCATGCGGCATCGCCGACGCTGGATCTGTGGGAGGGGCTCGGTGAGCCACTGATTAAAGCAGCATTGACGCTTTCCGACCTTCCGCTCGAGGAGCGTCTGCAGCGCGTGTGGGAGCTGGCTGAATGGACCGGCAGGCTGGGCCGGCAGATGGCTGAGGCGATCGGCGCGCGATGGGAGACGGTTGACGATCCGATCCGCTGGCGATGCGCCCAACTGGCCGCAGGCGTGATCGGGGAGGTTTTTCAGGAGAACCCTGAGACGCCGCTGGCGCAGATCGGCGAGGTGCTGATTCCGGCACTTTCCGCGTGTGAGGGGGCCGGTAGCGGGCTGATCAGTCACCATGCCGATGGGCAGTTGGATCTTTGGGCGGCGCTGTCGCCCGTTGTCGCTGCCGTGCAACGTTCGCCGCTGGGATGGGAGCCTGCGCAATTGGTCCGCCATGTGGCGGAGCGGCTGGACGCCCTGGTGAAGCCGGCGGCCGCTGCCGTTGGCGCGCAGGAGCCGAAGGCGCGTGTGGCGCTGCTTGCGGCGGCGGCGAAGTTCTATTCGCATTCGCACTATGTGGAAGCTGATCGTCAATTCGAGTTGGGCATTTACGGTGGGGTTGTGCCCAGTGACCTGGCGGTCGTCTGGAAACCCGTCGAAGAGTGTTTGGCGCTGCTGGTTGAGACCGGGCTAGCCCTCGGCATGGCCGGCGAGGATGCGCCGCCATGAGTCTGTCGGGCACCCTGGCGTCCTGCCTGGTTGCGGCGAGCATGGTCCACCACGTTCCTGCGGAGGATCTGGTCGGGATCATGGTGGTCGAAGGTGGTCGGCCCGGGCTCGAGAGCCCGAACACCAACGGAACCAAGGATCTCGGCATTTGGCAGATCAACACGATCTGGGTGCCTGAGCGCGCCGCGGCGTGGGGTGTCGATTACGGTACGGCCTACAAGCTGATCCGCGATGACCCCTGCATCAATGTCACAGTCGCCGCCTACGTGCTGCGTAAGGGGACGGATGAAGCAGGCAGCCGGCTTGGTGGGGTGGCTCGATATCATTCCGCGAACCCGAAATTTGGCATCCCTTATCTGCTGAAATTTCTCCAGGCGCTGAAGCGTCTGAAGTCGGGGGCAGCATGAGTCAGGGGGAGCAAGGCGGAGGGGATTCGTCCGGTAACGGGCTGTGGCACGCCATCCTGGCGGGGTTAATGGTCATTGGCATGGTTTGGGTGGCGTGGCAGACGGGGCACGAGTCAATTTCGGGCGCCGTCATGCAATTCAAACTGGCCGAGCTGTGGTGTGTCGGATTGGTGACTCACTCCCTCGACCCGGTCCGGGCCGGCATCGCCAGAATGAATCCTGCCGACGTAACCTTCGACGATCTGCTGGCGATGTCCAGGGCGGTCGGCAGCGTGTTGCGCTGGTTCGTCGGAGTGCTCTTCCTCGGTATGGCGTTCTGGGCGTTCATGTTCGCGCCGTCGATTCGGTGGCAGCGGGTTCATACCTTGGAATCGCTGATCGATTTTCAATCGAAGGTCTGGAAGGTCATCACGCCGATCGTGAACGACAATCCGTCAAAGAAGACCAGAGGGCCGGGTGAGCCGATGCCGGATACGCTGGAGCGTTGGGCGGAGGCGTTGTTGCCGGAAGAGTGGATCGCGTTCTATCGGATCGGCGTCGAGAATCGGAAGCTGAACCGGAGCGCCGCGCGAACTGAGTTCGATAAGCAGCTGGGCGCCCGCTGGCGGGGAATTGGCCACATGCCACGCCATGTCCAGGGGCTGGTCGCCGCCTTTGCTCTTCAAGGTGCGCGGCGCCGCAGCGAATGCCGCGAATGGCTGGGCACCCTCTCGGTGTGGTGGACGGGGCGCCCGGAGGGGCGCTGGAAAGGGTTCGTCTACGATCAGAAGGTCAAGTTCTGGAACCGGCGGTTGGACCATTACCTGGCCGACGAGAAGCTGATGAAGCCAGCGCTCGCGATCATGCAAAAGCACGGCTTCGAGTCCACGGCCATGCTGGGGCTCCTCTCCTGGTCTTGGGAACGAGGCGGGGTGCTGGCGTCGGCCTGGTTTTTGTGGCTGAAGCCCAAGGACCGGCGCCTCTGGTATCCGCTGAATACCCTCGGCGGCCAGGCCTTCTCCGCTGAGGCGGCCGGCGTGATGGCTCATTTCCGGTCGGAGACGCTCGAGGAGCGGGCGATCCGCAGACCGCGGACTGACGCCGCGGTCGATTCCCTGCAGAGCTATCTCGACAAAACCCAAGCGAAAATTCCTACTCTTGCAAGCGAGATGACAAATGGAACTGTCTGACGTTTCCGTCACCGGGAAGGTGATGACTATCAAGGTCCACGACAGCCACATGCGGCGGATGACCTCCGTCGATCTGGGCCGCGCTGACACCCTTGCGGTATCGCTGGAGTTGGACAGGCAAAGTCCCGGCCGCGCCACCGTGGGGCTGCGCACCGGTGGCCGGTTGTCCGATCCGGTGATGCTGGGGATTTTCGAGGGCGAGGACGTCCGACGCGCCGACGCCCTTTATGAAAGTGTCTCGGAGGCGATGGAGAAGGCCGGCCGGCGGAGCGCTGCGTCGAAGTCTGCGTCGCGCGCTTTCGCCTACGGTGCGGCCAGCTGCGTGGCACTCTTCATCGCGGTGTCGGCGGGGATCGGTTTCGCTTCGTCGAAGTCGTCGGCCACCACCGGCACCACCGCCGCCGGTGCGCGGGCTCCTGCGGCTGTCGCCCAGGTGGCGCCGGCTGCGCCTGCGCCGCAGGCGTTCAGAGCGGCGCAGCCTTACGCTCCCCCTGTCCAGACGGCGGCGCAGGCGCCCGATTCGGTACCCCAGTTCATTGAGATGCCGCGAGGCACCGTGGTGGAGGCCGACCAGGTTCTGCCCGATGACGGTGGCGATCCGCCGCGGTGAGCCAGGGCGAATAAGTCCATGGTCCAGCAGATCCGTGGTTTAGAGGAAAAGCAAGAATATGGGCTTTCGGACATCGTCCGAGAGACCCGACCTCTTGGGCAACAATTCGCCGACGGCGCCCGCGACCCGACCACGGCGGCGATCGCTTTCGCTATCGCCGGCGCCGTCATCATGGCGTCGTCCGATGTCGGCGCCTTCGCTGACATTCTGCTGCTGGTCGGGGGCTTTTATTGGACCTGGTTCCGCCATCAGGGAAAACGCCAGCGGCTTCCATTGAAGATGCCTCAGCAGGCCGATTGCCTGGATTTCGGTGATCTCGACCCAGGCACCAGCGCGCCGCGCAAGGCGCGCGGCATCATGTATGTCGGTAACGATCGCCGCACCGGGGCGGAGATCTGGATCAACGACAGCGATGCACGTACGCACGCGCTCTATTTGGGCACCACCGGCGCCGGCAAGTCGGAAGGCATCAAGAGCCTGCTGGTCAACGCCCTGTGCTGGGGATCCGGCTTCATCATCGTCGACGGCAAAGCCGACACCGGCCTTTGGCAATCGGTCTATTCGCTCGCGCGCCGCTTCGGCCGCGAGGATGACGTCCGAATTCTGAACTATCTGCCGAAGGAGAGCGGCGCCCCGGCGACCTCGAACACCCTCAATCCCTTCGCGTTCGGCGGTTGGAAACAGTCCGCTGAGTTGCTGGTGTCGTTGATGGCCGAGGCCGGGGGTGACGCGATGTGGAAGGATCGCGCGGTCGGCCTGATCTACGCGACGATGCCGCCGTTGCATTGGCTGCGCGACAACAAGGGGCTGCTGCTGGACGCCGGCGTCATCCGCGCGCACCTGCCGCTTGCCGAGATCATCAAGATGTCGCGCCGCCAGGATCTGCCCGAGGCGCTGCGGCTGCCGCTGCGCGCCTATCTCGAGGAACTGCCCGGCTTCGTCGACGACGCCTTCGATGACGAAGGCCAGGCCAAGCCACAGCAGCCCGGAAAGCAGGGGCCGGATCTGTCGACCTGCCGCGAACAGCATAACTTCCTGACCATGCAGATGACGCGCGCCCTGAGCTCGCTGAGCGAGGACTACGCGAACATCTTCCGTACCCAGTTCGCCGACATCGATATGCGCGACATCGTGTTGCGCCGCCGCATCCTGGTGGTGCTGCTGCCGGCGCTGGCGACGTCGCCGGACGAGCTGGCCAATCTCGGCAAGATCGTGGTCGCCAATCTAAAGGCGATGATGGGCTCGACCCTCGGTTCGGATGTCGAGGGCGACGTCCGCGAGGTGATCGAGAACAAGCCGACCAATTCGCCCAGCCCCTATCCGGTGATCTTCGACGAGGTCGGCTATTACGCCGTCGCGGGTATGGACGTCATGGCTGCCCAGGCGCGCAGCCTGGGTTACATGCTGCTGTTCGCCGCCCAGGACGTGCCGGCCATGGGCAAGCGCATCGGCGAGGCGGTCTATTCGCTGATCGGCAACGCCAACTTCCAGATCTGGGGCAAGCTTACCGACCCGGGCGAGACGCGAGACCTCTTCGAGAAATCTGTCGGAGAAGCCTTCGTGACCGAGTCGGCGGGGTTCTCGTCGCCGCAGAATTCCTTGCTGTCGCCCTATTATGATCGCAACGACGCTACGATCCAGCGCCGCCTGCGCGCGGAATGGCTGGACATCCGTGACCAGGTCGAGGGTCAGGTCCACATCACCTATGGCGCTCGCCTGGTGCGGGCCCGGATGTTTTATGCGAACGTCCCGTCGGTGCGTTATCTCCGGGTCGGCAAGTTCCTGCAGGTCAGTGCCTATCTCGGATCGAAGGTGGATACGGCGTCCGCGATTGAGGTGCGGAAGCTCACCGACAAGATGCGCAGCGACGAATGGAGCGCCACCGGCGCGGCGCCGCGGTGTGAGACCAGTGTCGAGATCAAGTCGCTGATGGGCGGCTTCGCGGTGGGAAAGAAGGTCGGACTGTCACCTGTCCTGTGCGCCGGCCTTGCGCTGGCCGCGCAGGATAAGCCGCTGCAGGACAAGGTGAACACCTTGCGCCAGGGGTTGGCCGGACCGTCGCCAGCTGCTCCAGCAGAACAGGGGAGCGCCAACGGCGCGCCAGAAGCCCAACAGCAGGCTATGGAGCAAGATGCTGGCGGGCAGCGTCAGGCTGGGCTTGGTTGGAGCGCTGATGGCGTGGACGGCGGGCGGCCGGCGGCGGACGATGAACACCACGCCGATCTGGGTGATGCCGTCTTAGACGCCAGTGATGTGTTCGACCAGGTCCTCGGTCATCAGAAGCTGAGTCTGGCTGATGAGATTGCGGCCGCGCTGCGCGAATCTCTATGTGCGCCAGGTCAGCAAGCGGCATCGGATTGGGTTGGTGATGCGGCCGGCGGAAGCGCGTGGACGGAGCTGGTGCCGGAGCCACAGCCCGAGATCTCTCCGCAGGCGGTTGATTTCGACTATGACCCCGGTCCCGACAATGGCGGTTGGACCGCTGAGGTGCGTGCGGATCTCGAAGCCATCGAGCGATCTGCAGGAGCGACGCGAGAAGAGGCGGAGGCCGCGGCCGCCTCCGTTGTGGACGAGGTGGTGGAGGTTCAGCAGCGTTATCCTGCGCCGCCGACGCCGCAGCCGCGCGCTCCAGAGGATGTGGCCGGGCTGCTGAAGCAGATTCAGGAAATAGCCAAAGGTGCTCACACGGCTTACCGTTAGCCGTTTGGCATAGAGTCGAAATACTTTTACCCAGATCACCACCGCTTCAAATTACTTGATCCATTGATAAAAGGTATGCTAGTCCTCGAATACTCCATGGGGTGAAGATTCGCCGCAGGGTGTGTTATTGCTGAGGAAGTAAGTTAAGGGGCGGTGCTGGCGCTGGCGGCACCGCCCCTTTTCATTTCCTATATCTTTAGAAATTCATCTGCCCCGGGGCTTTGAGGTGATCGAGAGCCGGCGGGCACTCGCGAGGCGCTGATCGCCTACATGTCGATCGCCGTTATCGAGAACGTCCTGGCGGCAACCGATAGCCGCAATTAGAAACAGAGGGGGCTCCTCTGTACACTCAGTTTTTCTAACTGAAAGCCTGCTGTGCAGCGAGCTTTCTTATGCAGGAGTTAAAGAACCGGCGGTGCTCATGCTTCGCGTTCGTCGTTTCGCCCTTTTAAATAAACGCAACGCAACGCATCAGTGATATTTTCAGCAAAACCATCTGAGGTAAATATACCCGTAATCACTAAAGTCCTATTGTGTTCTGATACCTCAACAAATACGGCATCTTTATCAAAATCGGGGCGAACGTCGAAACGAATATCTATCGCATTGAAATCGTCCAAGTCGGAATTGTCGTTGAGTTCTGCGACGGGAGCGCCGAAGGTCCAGTCCTCATAGATAAAGCCGACTTTATTGGCGCAGTCCGCGTGCAACTTGATCCATCCGATGTCATTTTCTAAGAACCCTCGCTTCTTTAGAAAAGCAGAACTCACGACATTCCCGTCATAGTCCACATAGACAAACAGTATGAAACGGTCGCATCGCCATCTTTTTCCACACAAATAGCAGCATTTTGAGCCCTCCTCCGGGAGGGAGCGGTGAAGGTCATTTTTTAGCGGCTTTAGATCCATGGGAAACTCCTTCGCTTTTTTATATCTGAATGTCGTGAAGTTGCGCAATAAAGCATGAAAGTACGCTAAAAATATTTGAGGCATATTTTCAGTACGTTTGAGGCATATTATGCGACGCACCGAATTGTCTGGCCTTGATTTAAAAGAGGTTTTTCTATTGCGTGAGGCAAACTTTGGTGCGCTTCACAGGGGGGTTGTATGGGGATCAAGGAAGACGCTTCAGAGCGAGTGCTGCGCAGTTCGCTGACGGCCGTTATCCGGGCTGGCGAAGAGAGCAAGGTATCGCCGTCGGTTCTCGCTAGATTGCTCCTCGAGGAGGTGCGTCGCTTGGTCGAGGCGGGCGACGACGCGCTACGGCTTGAGGTCGCCTCCTTTACGGCCGAATTTCTCCCGTCCGTTCGGAAAGCCGGTCACTGAGACGACGGCGTCAATTGGCGAGCAGGGACCTGAGGCTGCGGATGTTCAGCGGCAGTTCGAGCAGAACATGGCCGACGCTGAGCGCCAGCATGATTTTGAAGCCCAGCGCGAAACTGAAGGCATAGGCGGCCAGGGCGCCGCCATAGAGCACGCCGATCACTATCAGGCGGCGACGCGGGACGCGATGCCACTGGATGACCTCGGCTTTCGAGAACCAGTTCAGATAGTGGTAGGTGTAGGCGAAAGAAAGAAAACCGAAGATCTGTGGCATCGATGTCTCGCCCGGCATCAATTGCTGCAGGTACAGAGCCAGCGACTGAAGAAAGTCCGGCGCCGCATCGTCGGGGCGGGTCCAGCCGCTGACCAGGAATGTCGCGCCGCCGACGAGTAAAGCCAGAAGAGATGCTGCTGCGACCGGGCTGCCGGATCGGCGCGCGCCGACGAGCATGAACAGGGCGGTGAAGACGTAGACATGGATCACCGTCGGCACCAGCGAGACGATCAGGACGGCCAGGCCGCCGAAGTGCCGGGCGGCGAAGTCGCCCGAGACCGCGCCGCCGAGAAGTCCCCCGAGTATTGCCCAACTGTTATCGGTTTGGGAGGCAACCGCCGCAGTCAGGATCGCGGCGAACCAGATTGCAGCCGAGTCGGGGAAACTGGGGCCGGCGATGAGCAGGATCGTCAGAGCGGCGAAGAGTATTGGCACCCAACGCCTTGTGGTGAAATAGCCACGATCATGGAGCCAGGAGATCTCGGTCAGATAATGGGCCGGCCCGAGAACGGCATAGGAGAAGATCAGCAGGTGAAAGGGGAAGACGTGTGCGGCGGCGCAGGCGCCGACGATCAAGAGAAGGTTTAGCCCATCGGCGTTCCGCGGCGCCAGGACTGAAAGCGCAGGGGCCGCGTAGGCCATGGCCCGGCTCAGTGCCGGGCGAGGCTGAGACCTCGAGCGGGGCCGCTTTGGTGGTGGACCTGTAGCAGGGGGATCAGGCTCGGCGCCATCTGGGGGACGAAGAGGTTCAGCACCCGATTCGTCATATCCATCGCGTGGCGGGCGTCGTCCTCGGTGAAATAGCGGGACGGCACGATGCTGCCGATGGCGCTGGTCGAGAGTTGGCGTTCTTTTTCCAGCAGCTTCGAGATTCCCTCGATGTTCTGGACGTTCTCCGGCGACAGCCGCTCGAGGGCGATGGCATCCGAGGGGACGGCGATGTTGGAATTGAACATCACCGCGATCATGGCGAGATCGACGATGGTGCGGCTGTCGCGCACGACATCGGGCCAGGACTTTTGTTCGAAATAATACGGCAGGGTCCGGTGGCGGAGAACGGCACGGTGGAGATAATCGGCCACAAGGCTGTCGTTCGCGGTCATCCGGGTCAAACCTGCTCAATTGGGAGATACTCTCGCCAGGATACCGACGGTCGTTGAAAAGTCGAGAAATTTGTGTACATGGTACCGTATGCGAAATATGGAGGTTCGTATGCGTTGCCTTTCGACTCTCATGATGCTGTGCGCGCTCGGCGTGTCTTCGGCCGGATTCGCCGCCCAGCAGGCCGGAGCGCCGCACGTCGCCGACAACGCGGCAGCGGCTGGGGTGGCGAGCCTGCAGAAGCTGCGCGACTTCGGCGCCGATCTCAAGCTGCTGCGGTCGACCGACAATCTCAAAATCTGGGCGACGTCGAAGGACGGAAGCGTGCCCCAGATCATAGCGACGGGCAGCGATGGCGGCACGCTGATGACCGGCCTGATCTATGACCAGGACGGCAACAATCTGACTGCGGAGCTCCTCAGTGCTGAGATGAAGAACTGGAAGCCCGCCGATGCGGAGGCGGCCATTACGGCGCTGCGCGGCTCCAGCCAACCCGCGTGCAAGGAACCGGGGAAGGGCGATAATGCCGCCGCCGTGGACATTCCCAGCTTGCGGAAATTCGTGTTCTGCGGCGCCGACATCAAGCTGGTGCGAGAGATCCACGGCCTGCGTGTTTGGGTGATCTCCAAGGATCGCAGCGTCCCTCAGGTCGCCGCAACGACGGACAGCGGCCGCATCCTGCTCACCGGCATGATCTTCGACCAGGCGGGCAACAACGTGACCCAGGATGTCTTCAACGTCGAGATGGCGAGCCGGGGGGCTTCCGCCGCGCCGGCGGCCGCTGCCGCGCCGCAGCCCGCGGGCGGGCCAGGGCGTGGGGAGCGCTTCCTGAAGGCGGTCGAGAAGGCGCACTGGATTCCGTCGGGGCATTCGGATGCACCGGTCGTCTACATGGTGGTCGATCCGCATTGCGGTTACAGCAAGGCCTTTTGGCAAACGTTGAACGAGCAATACGTCTCGACGGGCAAGCTGCAGGTCCGCCTGCTGCCGACCAGCATCATCGGCCTTGAGGGAAGCGCGCAGATCGCCGGCAATATTCTCGGTTCGACCAACGCTCTCGAAAAGTGGCAGGCGGTGGTCCGGAACGATCCCGACGTGCAGAACTGGCAGCCGACCGCCGAAGGCCTGGGCGAGGTCGCGGCCAACGACGATCTGGCGGGAAAATGGAAGCTGCCGGGGACGCCGTTCCTGGTCTATCGGGCTGGCGACGGCAAGGTGAAGTTGGAGTCGGGTGTTCTCGGGTCGATGGACCCGATTCTGGCCGATCTGAAGACCCCTTCGAAGGTGGACTGAGCGGCGTGCGCGCCGGGGAGGCGAGTATGGGGCAGACCGGGGCGAACATCAGGCGGCGGGTGAAGCAGATGCTACCCGCCGCCGCGGTCATGTCGGTGGTGGCGATCTTCATCTTCGAGATGACGAAATCGACCAGACTGCCGCAGGACATGGCGATTGGGCTGGCGCTCAGCATCGGGATGATGGCGGGCGGGCTCTGGTGTTGGACCTATTCCGGTCGATCGTTGAAGGAGATGCTCGGTGGCGAGGATGTCCATCAACTGGAAGGTCAGCAGTTACACGACCGGCGCCAGAATCATTATTACGGCTCTCAGGTCCTGACCCAACTGCCCCAACGGCAGCGTATAGCCGAGATCGCCGAGTGGCTTGCTTTCCCACAAGGAAGGGAGCTGTGGGCGCGCCGGGCCATCAAGGCGGTCGCCGTGCTGGTGGCCCTGCCGGTGATCGTGATGGTCGTCTTCTTCGATTTCTCGATCGTGTTCTGGTGGATGACCTTTCTGGTCGATGTCGTGAGCGGTCGGTTGCCCCTGAGCCAGGTGTCGGTCGAGCTGGCCGGCGCGTTGAGTCTCGGAGTGCTGATCTTGGTCGGGACGGGCTATGGCGCCGTCTTCGTGAAGCGGAAATGGACGAAAGTGTGGGGGGCGGCAATATGAGCGGCAGCGGTGATCAGCGGATTGGCAGCGCCATGTCCGTCAAGGGCACCATCGGCTTTTTCTTCAACCCGGTACGCTTCGTCGGCCCTGGGCTGAACGGCTTCTTCTGGATCCACCGGATCTTCGTGCGGGCGATCGCGCTGACTTTCGTCAACGTCGGGCTCCTGCCGCGTGATCATCTCTCCTGCAAGAAGGCGTCGGTTTTCTCGAGCGAGCTCAGCTTCGAGGAGGTGATGGGTGAAGCCTGGGCGCGGATCAACTGGAAGAACTATCAGCACATCCTGGTCTATTTTTCGGTGTGGGGCGTTCTGCTGTGCCTGGCGCTGGGCATTTTCTTCGGGGCGATGCGCGGCATGGTCGGCACCGCCTTTGCTCAATCAGCGGCCCAGCAGGCCATCAACAGCCTGACCAACAACACCGACCTGTCCTTGATCTGGTTCGGCAATACCTTCGGCTTGGCCAACGGCTCGATCAGCCAGACACAGACCGCATTTGGGCAGATGATGTCGGTCTATAACAGTGCCGCCTTGTCCCTGGGAACCTTCCTTTTTCTCTACAACATCGGCGTCTTCGTGACCGAGTCAGGGCATCACGGTGTCGTGGGCGGCAAGCGGCATTCTGCGCTTTGGGGGCCGGTGCGCATGGTCGCCGGCATCGGCTTGCTGGTTCCTCTGCCATCGGGCTGGAACGCCGGCGAGGCGGCGGTGCTCGGCATTGCGTCCCAAGGCAGCGTTTACGCTTCGCAGGTCTGGACGGCCTATACCACCTTCATCAGCACCGGGAAGGGTACCATCGTTAATCCGATGATCCCCACCGCCGAGAAAGCCATCGGTACCGCTCTGTCGATCGAGACCTGTATGGCGGCGTTCAACGCGATGGCGTCGCAGGCCGGCGACAGCCCCTATGTCGCCGTCAATGTGAATCAAAACCTCAGCCTGCCGGCGCCCAGCACGAACCCGACGGGCTCCTCGAGCACCGCGCCTATGGTGGTGGCGATCGAGCGCAGCTATGACGGTACCTCCTCCTACCCGCGGAAGGTCTGCGGCAGCATGAGGTTTATTCCGCCTGGGAATTTCAGCGAGGCGGGTGCCAGCGCCATGGTTGCGGCGCACCGCGATGCCTTCATGGCGGTGTTGCCGGACATTCAAACGCTGGCCGCTCAGATCGTGAAGTCGAGCACGGGAGATCCGGCCAACCGTCCGCAGCTGCCCGGCACTCAGGCGCTCCAGGGCATTGTCTCGAATTACAGCCAGCAGATCGCCGCGGCGGTGCCCGGTGCGGTGGCGCAGCAGAACGGCGAGCTTCAATCGGAAATGGGGGCGCAATCCGCCGCTGCTGGCTGGGTGGCGGCGCCGGCCTGGTTCAGCACGATGTCTCGCCTCAACGGTCAAATCGCGGCGGCGGCGGCCGACGTGCCCGAGATGGTGGGGCCGGGTATTCAGCCTGACTGGCCGGACGAGGTTCGTGCGCCTCTTTCGTCGGCCAACGTCTTCTGGCACTCGACTCTTTCGGACCTCGGCCGGCCCAATTTCGAGGCCACCTCGGCTGGTACCGAGAACGGATTCCTCGATCACATTTTTTCTCGCTGGGGCGGATTTGGTGATCTGACTGCCCTGTTCCTGATGACGTCGGCCGATCCTTTCGCGGAGACCATCGCATTCGGGCACCGGATCATGGATTGGGGGTTGGCCCTGATTATCGGCTTCGCGACGCTCGTCGGTTTGGCGTCGGCGCCCAGCGCGGCACTGCTGGCCGGAACGGCTACAGGCGGCCCCGCCGGCGGGGCCGCCGCTGCGGTCGGGTCGCTGTTTTTCGGCAAGGCCATCGCTGCCGCCCTGACCTTCCTGTCGAGCTTCGTTACCGCCATTGCCATGGGAATGATCTATGGAGGCGGGCTCCTGGCCGTAGTATTGCCCTTTTTGCCGCTGATCCGGTGGCTGTTCGGGTGCGTCAGCTGGCTGCTAAGTGTGTTTGAGGCGATCGTTGCGGTGCCGGTCCTTTTGATCGCGCACCTACGAATGGACGGCGAAGGCTTTGCCGGCCCGAGCGCACAGAGCGGCTATACGCTGCTTCTCGGCTTGGCGCTGCGTCCCATCCTGATGGTGCTGGCTCTGGTCGTGTCGCTGCTGATCTTCAACTCGGTGGTCCTGTTACTCAACGTGCTCTGGCTGCCGACGATGAAGAGCGTCCAATCCGGAAACGCGCACGGGCTGATCGTGGCCACGATGCATGTCGTTTTGTATTGCACGACCGTGTACGGAATCGCGAATGCCTCGCTGAAAGCCGTCGATCACTTGCCTAACCAAATTCTTCGTTGGATCGGCGGCGCCGTGATGCATGACGCTGACGGTGCCAGCGCAGCCCTCCAAAGCACGGTGCAAACCGGTCGGCAGGCCGCCGATGCAACAAAAGCTGGAGCTACTGGGGTCTCAGCCGCATTGACTTCTAAGCCAGAAGAGCCATCTCCGGGCGCCGGGTCGAATGGGAATAGACCTTCTGAAAAGAAAACTGACTCAATCCTGCCGCAGGGGGGCTGACAGCCCAAATGGTTAACGAACTTTGGGTGTCCAGGCCGCTACAACTCGCGGCATGTCGTAACCGACAGTGTCGAGTCCCTGCTGCTGAACGCGTCCCAAAAATTCTTTCTGAAAGTTTTTGGTGATCGATTCCTCGACTTGGCGTCGCATATTGTCCGGCAAAGAGGCCACACACTTTTTAAAAGCATGAAACGCGGCTTCTGCAACAATGCCTCGATCTTTGGCGGTCTCAAGATCCTGCCGAAGGGTCACGGCTTGCTGTTGCAATGACGTATGGTCGTCGCCCAGGGATCGGAAGCCAAAGGCCCGGAGAATTCCGTCGTTCATGTTCTGAGTCAATTCACGGGTGCTGGCGCGCATCTCCGCGTTTGCCTCACCTACATTGACACCATTCCAAAATTCGGACATCGAAACTCTCCAAGAAAAGCGATAAACGATATCATTAAATTCTGGCGATCAGAAGCGTGCAGTTTCGTCGAGCTTGCAACGGATCACGCGCTTT
>JAJPHO010000126.1 GCA_021325215.1 Alphaproteobacteria bacterium | reverse complement strand
GCGAGCCACGACGGCTTCGCGCGGCTTGCGGATCAACTGGTTAATCGTCGGCATACATCGTTCCTTTTCGCCAAAAGCAGGCCAAGCCATAAAAAAACGATCGGCGGAGAGCTGACTAGCCTCCGCAGACCTATCGGTTGTTTATGCGCCGACCCGAACGGCGTTCGAATGTCGATCAAAACACTTCGTGGACAGCGTCTAGGTTGGACCCCTACCACCAGTTCCACGAGGCGCCGGATAATAGGGAGGCCCATACCCCCCGTCAAGCGAATCCGCAAGGGGGATGAAAATTGGAATATAGCTTCTTTCAAGGGAATTTCGGCGATCTTTAAATACAAAATCACCGTGAACAGCGCATTTTTATTGCGAACAACAACCTGAAAACCAAGGCTTTGTGCGGTTTTACGCGATCACCTACCGGATATAGGCCGGATGAGCTCGTTTTCCCCCATAATTTGCGCCGGGTCAAGGGGGCGGAACCGGCCGGAGGATAGCATGGGGGAACCACCAGTTGATGGAGAGATCGCCATGCGTATTTTGACCGGCGCCCTGCTGGCCCTGCTGGCCGGGCCGGCCTGCAGCGCGGCAACGCCCGATTTTTCCGGAGATCCGGAAACGGGCTGGGTCTACGTCCAGCGGCACTGCGTCGGATGCCATTCGTTGAAAGGCCCCCGCAGCTTCCGCTCGATCGCGCAGGAGCCCGGCATGACGGGAACGGCGCTGATGGTCTGGCTGACCTCGAGCGAACACAGGGACATGCCCCATCTGATATTGAAGCCCGACGAAGCGCAGGATGTCGTGGCCTACATCCTCAGCCAGGGAAAGGACACGGGGAAATAGGTCCTACTTCGTCCGTTCGAGCAATGTCGCCAGATCTTCCGCGTGCTCCTCTTCCTTCTCGAGGATACGGCGGATCAGGCGCGACGTGGTCGGGTCCGCCTCGCCCAGCCAGTCGAGGATGGCGGTATAGGTTTCGATGGCGATCCGCTCGGAGACCAGATCCTCGGTCAGCATGCCGCAGATCCCTTCGGCCTCGACATATTGAGTGTGGCTGTTGCGCGAAATCTTCACTGGGTCCAGTTCGGGCTTGCCGCTGAGCTGGGTGATGCGCTCGGCCAGCCAGTCGGCATGCTGCTGCTCCTCGGCGGCATGGTCGAGGAATTCCGCCCGCACCGCCTCCGAAGCCAGGCCGCCCGCCATGTAATAGTGGAAGCGATAGCGCAGCACGCAGACCATTTCGGTCGCCAGCGCATCGTTCAGCACCTTTACCACGCTGTCGCGGTCGGCCCGATAGCCGGGCGTCACGGCGCCGTCTTCGATCGAGGACCGGGCGTGCTCGCGGATCTTGTCGAGATTGAGCGAGAAGGGTTTCATGCGGGGCTACTCCTGAAGTTCCGGTGGCTTGTTCAGAACCACCGGCCCCTTGGGGAGTTCCCGGCCTGTCACAGACCCGCGAGTGCGGCGATTCTCAAGGTCCTACGGCGTTAAGGATCGACGAGAGCGCGGAGCGGACAATCTTCTCGGCCACACTAGCGAACGAGGGCGAGAACCGGCGGCGGCAGCGCCGCGACCAGCGCGACCGGCGCCCTGTATTCCGTCCACGCGCCGGCCGCCCCATCGACGGGATGCTCGACCACGATCACCGTCTTGCTCGCCTTGAGACGGGGACGCACATCGGGGTGCAGCCAATCCAGCACGAGGTCGTCCTCGGCATTGCGCCGCAACAGCGCATGCTCACCCCCGGCATAGATCAGCAGTGGCGCCATCGGCTCGGCCGGTCCGCCTCGGGGCGCGGCGATATCGAACAGCACCTCCCCTTCCGGGCCGAGTAGAACCTTATAGCGGCGCTCCAGGCGGACACTCATGCCACCCCCTAGTCACGGCCGCGCTGTTGGGCAGCGCGCATCGCCAGACCTTGATCCGACGCGGGAGGCGCCGCGGCTTCGCCCCCTCGGCTCTGCTGCAACGCCCGGACATAGTCGCGGGCAGCATCCATCTCCCGGCCGATTTTTCCGACCGGCGAGTCCGATCCGGACTCGAAAGAAAACCAACTCATGCGCGGAGCCTTTTCCGGCAAGGTGCCCGGCAGATAGGTTCCGCCCACCTTCCCCTCGGCATCGACCCAATGCACGCTCCCATCCTGGCGGGTCCGGGTGTGCTCGGTCGAATCAGCCTCGCCCAGCGGCGTGCCGAAATGATTGAAGCGCTGAGGTTCGCCGAGAGTTTTGGCAACCCGGTCTTCGACTCCGACCGCATGAGCCTCCGCGTCGTTCTGATAGGCGGCATTATTCGTTTCAAGGTGCTTGGTGAGGTGACGGTCGGTCGCATGGGCCCCCTCATGGATCAGGGCCATGGCGGCCGACTGGACACCGACGAATTTGCCGTCCCCGTCAACCACGGCGAGGGCGGACTGGGGGTCCCAGTCGATCGTCCGCGTTTTGGGATCATACTGATTGTGCCGGTCATGGATGATGTGGACGGTGATCTTCTCCTTGTCGATTTCGGAGAGGATTTTCTTCGCCTCGGCGTCGCGGCTCAGATAGCGCGCCACCTCGGCATAGGCCTTCCGATCCTCATCGGTCGCATCTTTGAACTCGGTCATTCCGTGAGCTCCTTCCAGGTTCCCGTGCAGGTTTCACCGTGCGCGCCGACCAGCGTGAAATCGCGGCTTTTGGCCAGCCGTCGGATCGCCGCGACCGTCGCGCGGGAATAGGCCGGCACGGGTCCGTCGCCGCGGACCACGCCAAAATCGTCGAGGTAAAGTTTTAGGGGGCCGGCGAAAATGCCGATGCGCAGGTCGATGGCGCGCCAGGTCGGTTCTATCCTCGGCGCCGGATGGGACAGAAGCCGGAGGAGTTTGCGGCCTCCCGCCTGTCCGGCCTTGGCCCTGAATTCGCACGAAGAATTCGGCAGTTGCTCTGCGCTGAGGGCGATTTGAAAGACCACCCCGGGAGGAACGGCGAAGAGAGTGACTTCCTCGCTGGCCAACGGCTTCAGGCTTTCCAGAAAAGCCTGGATCTCAGGCGCGGGTTGTTCCGCCCCCGCCGCTGCGGAGCAGATCAGCCCGAACCCCAGGAACAGCGCGGCAATCCTCGGCATGCAAACCCCCGGTTGTCTAGTGTGGCGATTCTTAAATTCCTACGACTTCGATATCAGCGATTTTAGGAATTTAAGAATCTTCTCGGCCACACTAGATGACTGATAAAGCTAGTGTCCTGATCGATCGCGAAGTTCGAAAGGCCGTGATCCAGATCGCACGAACTTCGCGATCGGGACACTAGTCCGGGAAGGCTACATCAAAGGAGGAATGTTTCCAATATGGAAACTTCGTCTCCGCAAAGAAAAACCCCCGCGTCTCGCGACGCGGGGGTCTTTCGTCTCAGACTGCCGTCAGGCTTATTCCGCCGGCGGCGGCGAAGCCTCGGCACCGGCGATGGCGGGGGTCGGAACCTCCTCGCCTTCCGGTCCCTGCAGCTCGCGGTCCCGCTTGGCGGCGATCTCCTTGAGGCGGTTCATCACGGCACCGGTACCGGCCGGGATCAGGCGGCCGACGATGACGTTCTCCTTGAGGCCCATAAGGTCGTCGGTCTTGCCGGAAACCGCCGCCTCGGTGAGGACGCGGGTGGTTTCCTGGAACGACGCCGCAGAGATGAAGGAGTGCGTCTGCAAGCTGGCCTTGGTGATGCCCTGCAGTACCGGAGTGCCCGCGGCCGGGCGCCCGTTGTCCTTGATGGTCTTGTTGTTCTCGGCTTCGAAGTCGTGACGATCGATCTGCTCGCCGACCAGGAAGGTGGTGTCGCCGGCGTCGGTGATCTCGACCTTCTGCAGCATCTGGCGAACGATCACCTCGATGTGCTTGTCGTTGATCTTCACGCCCTGCAGACGATAGACCTCCTGGATCTCGTTGAT
>JAJPHO010000073.1 GCA_021325215.1 Alphaproteobacteria bacterium | reverse complement strand
GCCAGTTCGGCGGGCGGGACCAGTTTGCCGTTCTTGGTGAAGGTGGTGCGCTGGACCGCCAGGCAGGCGGGGATGCCGTCGCGGCATTCCATGATCTGCTCGATATAGAGCCAGCGCTCATCCCAGCCCAGCAGGCGGGTTTTCAGAAGATAGGGCTGAAAAAGCTGCAGGGAGCGGCGGTAGCGCACCATCGCGCCGCCTACCACCGGCGACATCTTGTCGCGGGTCATCCAGCGCCAGGCCCCGCTGCGCACGATCCAGTCGGTACGCCCGAGATCCATGACCGCCAGATATTTGGCGTTGTTCATATGGACGTTGATGTCCAGCTCGTCGAGCCAGACGCGTTGGCGAAGCACGGACACGTCGCCGAACGCTAACGGCTTCTTGAGGAAACCACTGATGACCACCCAGAAGAAGCGAAGCCAGATGCTCATGAATTTTCACCACAGAGGTCACAGAGGGCACGGAGGAAAGAAGAGGTGCTTTTCTTCTCTGTGTCCTCTGTGCCCTCCGTGGTGAATTTTACGTCTTAAAAAGCCGAATCCTCGAACTCCATCATCGACTTGCCGCCGGCCAGGATGGCCGACAGGCGCGCGCCGCTTTCGGGCAGCATGCGGTCGAAGAAGAAGCGGGCGGTGCCGATCTTGGCCTTGTAGAAGCCGTCATGGTCTTCCGCCGTGCCGGCCAAGGGCAAAGCCACCTGGACCATGCGGGCCCACATGAAGGCCGTCGCCACCAGGCCGAACAGCTTGAGATAGTCGTACGAAGCGGCGCCCGCCTCGTCCGGCTTGCCCATGCCGACCCGGGCGATGTGCAGGGTCGCCTGCTGCAGGCGGCCGAACGACTTGGCCAGGTTCTGCACGAACGGGCCCAGCTGCTCGTCATTCTGGTGCGCGGCGATGAATTCCGACACCGGATGGAAGAACTGGCGCAGCAGACGGCCGGCATGGGCCGGCATCTTGCGGCCGACCAGATCGAGCGCCTGGATGCCGTTGGCGCCTTCATAGATCTGCGTGATGCGCGCATCGCGCACCAGCTGCTCCATGCCATGGTCGCGGATATAGCCGTGGCCGCCGAAGATCTGCACGCCGAGATTGGCGGTCTCGAAGCCGATATCGGTGAAATGGGCCTTCAGCACCGGGGTCAGGATCGCCACCAGATCCTCGGCGTCCTGGCGCGCCTGGGCGTCGGGGCTGTTGGTCTGGAAGTCGAGCGCCTGCGAGACCCAGGCACCCAGGGCGCGCGCGCCCTCGATATTGGCGCGCATGGTCAGCAGCATGCGGCGGATGTCCGGATGGACGATCAGCGGATCGGCCGGCTTGTCGGGATATTTGGCGCCTGACAGCGAGCGGCCCTGCAGACGCTCCTTGGCATAGGCGACGGCGCCCTGATAGGCCGCTTCCGCCACGCCCAGGCCCTGCACCGCGACGCCCTGGCGGGCGGCGTTCATCATGGTGAACATGGCGCGCATGCCCTTGTGCTCTTCGCCGATCAGCCAGCCCTTGGCCTCGTCGAAGTTCATCACGCAGGTCGAGCTGGCCTTGATGCCCATCTTGTGCTCGATGGCGCCGCACGCCGCGCCATTGCGGGCGCCGAGCGAACCGTCTTCCTTGACCAGGAATTTCGGCACCACGAACAGGCTGATTCCCTTGATGCCCTTCGGACCGTCGGGGATCTTGGCCAGCACCAGATGGATGATGTTCTCGGTCAGGTCATGCTCGCCCGACGAGATGAAGATCTTGGTGCCGGTGATCTTGTAGGAGCCGTCTTCCTGGGGAACCGCCTTGGTGCGCATCAGGCCCAGATCGGTGCCGCAATGCGGCTCGGTCAGGTTCATGGTGCCGCCCCAGGTGCCGTCGACCATCTTCGGCAGATAGATGGCCTTCAGCTCTTCGGTGCCATGCGCATGGATCGCCTTGTAGGCGCCATGGGTCAGGCCCGGATACATGCCGAACGACAGATTGGCCGAAGACATCATCTCTTCGACCAGCATGTTGACCGAGGTCGGCAGACCCTGGCCGCCATAGGCCGGATCGCAGGCGATGCCGGTCCAGCCGCCTTCCTTGAAGGTCTCATAGGCTTCCTTGAAGCCCTTCGGCGTACGGACCACGCCATTCTCGAAATGGCAGCCTTCCAGATCGCCGGAAGCGTTCAAGGGCTGCAGCACTTCGGAGGCCAGCTTGGCGGCCTCTTCCAGCACCGGTTCGACCAGGTCGCGGGTCATTTCCTCGAAGCCGGGCAGGGCGGCGACGGCGTCACCCTTGTGCAGCTCGTAGAGGACGAAGCGCATGTCGCGCAGGGGAGCGGTATAAGCGGGCATGGGACGACTCCTTAATTCCGCAGCGGCTTGCCGGTTTCCAGCACGGTTTCGATACGCGCCAGAGTCGAGGGGTTCTTAAGCAGCTGCATGAATTCCTTGCGTTCGAGCGCCAGGACATCGGTTTCGGACAGCTTCTTGGTCGGGTCGGCTTTCTCGCCGCCGGTCAGCACCCGGGCCAGGGCGCCGGACACCACCACGTCATGTTTTGTGGCCAGGCCGCGGCGATGGAAGCTATCGACGACGATTTCCAGGCCGGCGGTGCCGGACGGGCCGGGCAGCACATATTCGGGCGGCTCGGGCGGGGTGTAGTTCTGGGCCAGTTCCAGCGCCTTGGCCTTCGCATCGGCCAGCAGGCGATAGCGGTTCATGGTGACGCCGTCGGTCGGGCGCAGGAACAGATATTCCTTCGCTTCGGCCGCCGACTTGGCCACGGTCGCGGTGCTGATGATCTCGAACGCCTTGCCGACCGCCGGCATCGGGCCCTTGGGCAGGCGGCCGAGGGTGGACCAGCGGTTCAGCATCTCCTTGCAGCCGCCCCAGCCGGGGACCAGGCCCACGCCGCATTCGACCAGGCCGATATAGCTTTCGGCATGGGCCTGCACGGCGTCGGAATGCAGCAGGATCTCGCAGCCGCCGCCCAGTGCCAGGCCCGACGGGGCCGAGACGACGGGGAAGGGGGCGTATTTCAGGGCGCGATAGGCGTCCTGGCCGCCGCTGACCATCTGTTCCAGCAGGTCCCACTGGGCGATGTTGGCGGCGAAGGCGGCCAGGCCGAGATTGGCGCCGGCCGAGAAATTGCTGCCTTCGTTATAGATCACCAGCGCCTTGAACTGCTTGGCGACCAGTCCGACCGCCTTGCCGATCAGGCCCAGGATGTCGGGGTCCAGCGCGTTCATCTTGCTGGTGAATTCGAAGCAGGCGACGCCGTCGCCGATATCCCACACGGCGGCGGAGCCGTTCTTGAGCAGCGGCTGGCTGGTCAGCTTGATGTCGGCCAGCATCACCACGCCCTCGGGGCGCGCAAGCGTGTGGTACTTCTGGTCGAGGCCGAGATATTCGCGCTTGCCGTTTTCGATGCGATAGAAGGTCTTGTCGCCGGTGTCCTTGAGGAATTTCGGCACTTCGAGACCATCCTTGGCCGCCTGTTCGGCGAACCAGGCCGCGCCGATCTTGTCGATCAGCTCGAACGGGCCGAAGGTCCAGGCATAGCCCAGGCGCATCGCTTCGTCGATCGAGGCGATGTCGTCCGAGACCTCGCCGGCCAGGGTGGCGGCGTAGATCAGGGTGCGGCTCATCACCTTCCAGGCATAGCGCCCGGCCAGGTCCTGCGAGGACAGCAAGGCCTTGAGGTCGCCCTTGGTCTCTTTCAGGATTTCCAGGTCGGCCTTGACCTGCGGGCGATAGGCGCCGGTCTTCAGCGAGATGGTTTCCTTGACCTTGCCGCCGCCTTCGCGGTTCAGGCGGTAGAAGCCGCCCTTGCCCTTGCGGCCGGTATAGCCGTCCTCGATCATCTTGCGGAGCAGCGGGGTGTCCTTGGCGATCGAATGATAGAGATCGGCTTTCGGCAGCAGCGAGACCATGCTGGCCTCGACATGCGGCATCAGATCGAGGCCGACCAGATCCATCAGGCCGAACACGCCGGTCTTGGGGAAGCCGAACGACTTGCCCATGACCGCATCGGCCTCTTCGACCCCGACGCCCTGTTCGAAGGCTTCGACCACGGCGGCCTTGATCCACAGGGTGCCCAGGCGGTTGGCGATGAAGCCGGGACGGTCCTTGCAGGGAACCACCGACTTGCCGAGCTTGTAGTCGCAGAAGCGGGTCAGGTCGGCCAGCATGTCCTTGCGGCTCTTGTCACCCGCCACCAGCTCCAGCAGACGCATGTAGCGCGGCGGATTGAAGAAGTGGGTGATGCAGAAATCCTTGGCGAAATCGTCCGACTGACCTTCCACCAGCTTGGCCAGCGGAATGGTCGAGGTGTTGGACGAGACGGCCGAGCCCTTTTTGCGGTTGGCGTCGATCTTCTTGTAGAGCGCCTGCTTGATGTCGAGGCGCTCGATCACCGCTTCGACGATCCAGTCGCAATCGGCCAGCAGGTCGAGATTGTCCTCGGTGTTGCCCGTGGTGACCAGCTTGGCGGCCTTCTTGCTCATGAAGGCGGCCGGATCGGCCTTCAGCAGCTTGGCCACCGCGCCTTCGGCGATGACGTTGCGGTTGGCCGCGCCCTCGGGAACGATGTCGAGCAGCACCACGGGGATGCCGGCATTGGCGACATGGGCGGCGATTCCCGCCCCCATCACGCCCGAGCCGATTACGGCGACCCTCTTGATGTTCGACTCGCCGATAACGGCGACTTTTTGGATTTCAGCCATTACACAGCCTCCAGGACCGTGGCGATGCCCTGACCGCCGCCGATGCACTGGGTGGCCAGCGCATATTTGCCGCCGGTGCGCTTCAGCAGCGAAGCGGCCTTGCCGACGATGCGGGCGCCGGTGGCGCCCAGCGGGTGACCCAACGCGATGGCGGCGCCATCGATATTGACCTTGGAGACGTCGAGCTTGAGGTCGCGGATGCAGGCCAGCGACTGCGAGGCGAAGGCTTCGTTCAGCTCGACCACATCCAGCTGCGCGGCGTCGAGGCCGGCGCGGGTCAGGGCCTTGGTGCTGGCCGGGACCGGGCCGATGCCCATGATCTCGGCACCGCAGCCGGCCACGGCGACCGACTTGATGCGGGCCATGATGTCGAGGCCGTGCTTCTTGGCGTAGTCCTCGCTGGTGACCAGCAGGGTGACGGCGCCGTCGGTCAGCGGCGAGGAGGTGCCGGCGGTGACGGTGCCGTTCTGGTCGAAGGCCAGCTTCAGGCCGGCCAGGCCGTCGGCGGTGGTGTCGGGGCGGATGCAGAGGTCGGCATCGACGCCGCCGATGGCGACGATCTCATCCTTCAGCAGGCCGGCGGCCTGGGCCTTGGCGGCCTTGCGATGGCTCTCGACGGCGAAGGCCTCCTGCTCGGCGCGGGAAATATTCCACTTCTTGGCGACGTTCTCGGCGGTGTCGCCCATGCCGATATAGGCTTCGGGGTGCTCGGCGGCGAACTTGGCATTGGGCATCGGGTTGAAGCCCATCATCGGCACGCGGCTCATGCTTTCGACGCCGGCACAGATGAAGACGTCGCCCGCGCCGATGGCGATCGCGCCGGCGGCCGAATGGACCGACTGCATCGACGAGCCGCAGAAACGGTTGATGGTGGCGCCCGCCACGGTCTGGGGCAGGCCGGCCATCATGGCGACCAGCTTGGCCAGGTTCAGGCCCTGCTCGCCTTCGGGGAAGGCGCAGCCCAGCAGCAGGTCTTCGATGTCGTCCACCTTGACCTTGGTGCGGTCCACCAGGGCGCGAACCACCGCGGCGGTCATGTCATCGGGACGGACCTGGGCCAGCGGGCTCTTGTTGGCGGGGGCGAAGGGGGACCGGACGTAACCGGCGATAACGGCGGACTTCATCGGTAGGACTCCATGGACGGACAAAGGGAAAAATTCAGTTCAGTCTGGCCAGCGCCTCGGCGGTCTGGCGTTCGATGTCGCGCAGTTCGGACAAGGTCTCCTCCAGCGCGTGCTTCTGATCCTCGAGCTGGTCGATCCGGGACCGCACTTTGTCCTGCAGCAGATGGATCTGCTCGGCGTGGGTCGGCTCGATATCGTAGAGGTCGAGATATTCCTTGATGTCGCGAAGGCTGAAGCCCAGCCGCTTGCCGCGCAGCACCAGGACCATGCGGGCCCGGTCGCGGTGCGAATAGACGCGGGTGGTGCCGACGCGGCGCGGCGTCACCAGGCCGCGATCCTCGTAAAATCGGATGGTGCGCGGGGTAATCCCCAGCACTTTCGCCAATTCGGTGATGGAGAACAGCTCGTCCATCAGTGGTGTCCCTCCCTAGAGTCATGATCTGACGAAGGGAGCCATAAGGTTCCCTATACGTCAACCACATGACATGACAATCCGACTTCATCCGATCCCTCGGTCAAATTTCAGCCGACTTTGGCAGACTGTTCGGACTGGGCCCCTGCTCGCTTGGCGAGTTCTTCGGCTACCAACTCTTTCTTGGACAATTTGCCGACCAGCGTCTTGGGAAGCTGGTCGCGGAACTCGATCTGGCGCGGGCGCTCGATCGGAGAAATGTGTCCGGCGAGGAATTTGTGCAACTCCTCCTCGGTGACGGTCTGGCCCTGGCGCAGGGTCACGAAGGCCTTCGGCACCTGGCCCTTATTGGCGTCGGGAACACCGATCACCACGGCTTCGGCGATGGCCGGATGCTGGTAGAGGGCTTCCTCGATCACACGCGGATAGATGTTGTAGCCGCCGGCGATGATCAAATCCTTGATGCGGTCGACCAGATAGATATAGCCGTCCTGGTCGATATAGCCGACGTCGCCGGTGCGCAGGGCGCCGTCGACGAAGGCATTGGCGGTTTCGTCGGTACGGCGCCAATAGCCCTTCATCACCTGCGGGCCGCGTATGCAGACCTCGCCCTTCTCGCCGACCGGCATCAGCCTGGTCGGGTCGTCGCAATCGCGGATCTCGACGATGGTGCCGGGCAGGGGAATGCCGATCGAACCGTCGCGCACCGCGCCCATCGGGTTGCAGGTCGCCACCGGCGAGGTTTCCGACAGGCCGTAGCCTTCGACCAGCTGGCAGCCCGACAAAGCCTCGAAGCGCTGACGCACTTCCATCGGCAGAGGCGCGCCGCCCGAGATGCAATAGCGGATCGACGACAGCGCCCAGTCTTCCTTGCCCGCCGCCTCGTTGATGTTGGTGTAGAGGGTCGGTACGCCGGGGAACATGGTCGGCTTCTTGCGCTTGATGGCGGCGCGCAGCATCGATTTCTCATAGCGCGGCAGCAGGATCATCTCGGCCGCGAACTGAATGGCCAGGTTCATCGCCACGGTCATGGCGAAGACGTGGAACAGCGGCAGCTGGACCAGCATCGACCCCGTGCCGATCGGCATCTCGGGCACCAGCCGCGCCAGCTGGTCGCAATTGCCGGTAAGGTTGGCGTGGGTCAGCATCGCCGCCTTGGGGATGCCGGTGGTGCCGCCGGTATATTGCAGCACCGCCACGTCGTTGAGGGGATCGATCACCGCCTTGACCAGCTCGCCCTTGGCTTCCAGCAGACGCTTGAAGGGGACATAGCGGTCGGTGGCCGGGAATTTGGCGATTTCCTTGCGCTTCAGCAGCGAGAACGCCCATCCCTTGAGGGTCGGCAGGGCGTCCGCCATCGGGCAGACGACCAGCTTCTCGAGAGTGCCCTGGCCGACCAGCGGCACGATCTTCCGGGAAATCTGGTCGAGATCGAGGGTGACCAGGATGGTGGCCCCGCTATCCTCGACCAGATGCTTGATCTCGCGCTCGACATAGAGCGGGTTGAGATTGACCACCACGCCGCCGGCCTTCAGCACGGCGAAATAGCTGATGACGTAGTAGGGACAGTTCGGCAGGCACAGAGCCACCCGCGTACCGCGTTCGACGCCCAGATGCTGAAAGCCCCGGGCCGCCTGGTCGACCAACGTGCCGAGTTCGGCGTAAGAGGTCTGACGGCCCAGGAAATCCATCGCCGAACTCTGGGGGAAGCGGCGGACCGCTTCCTCCAGAAGCCACGGAATCGGCGTGGCGGCGATCGGTGTCGTACGGTCTACGGTACTGCAGCTATGGCTCATGACTCTGTGACCCGACCTGTGCCCGGCTCTCCCTAGAAGCGCATCGCGAACGAGGCGCTGACGATGTCGACGCTGTCGGCATAGGTGCCGGTCAGCACGCCGCCGCCATTCGCCGCACCGTTGGCGTCGCTGACGCTGCCGCCGCGAGTGAACAGATGGGCATAGCCGAAGTGAATGTCACTCTTCGGGGTGACGGCATAAGAGACGCCGAAAGCGGTCCAGTAACGGTCGGCATCGGGGATGCGCGCGGTACGGTTGGCATCGGACATCGGCGATTCGTCGAAGGCGACGCCGAAATGGAAGGTGAACTTGTCGATCGGCTTCCAGTTGGCGCCGAGGGCGACGAACCAGGTGTCGCGCCAGTTTTCCTGGGTCGAGCTGATCAGGCTGTTGTCGGCGCCCTGGACGTTGAGCTGCTTGAGCAGCGACCACTGGGTCCACTGCACGTCGCTCATGACCGCCCACTGGTCGTTGATGTCGTGATAGACGCCGACGGTGGCTTCATCCGGCAGGGTGATGCCGAGGCTGGCGCTCTGATACGCCGGCAGCAGGCTGGTGAAGGCCGAGGGAGCGCTGGAGGCGTTGCCTGGGGTCTGGATCTGCGAATGGCCGGTGATGTCGTGATACATGCGCGAGCGGTAATTGAAGCCCATGCGGGTATTCTGGTCGACCTCGTAGAGGAAGCCGAGGGTATAGCCGACGCCCCAATCATTGCCTTCGACCTTGGCCAGGCCGTCCGAGCCGCTGGCGGCCCAGCCGAGCGCCAGGTTCTGCATGACGGTGGCCTGCTGGGCCAGCGCCACGGCCTGGGCCTGGGCGGCCTTGGCCTGGGTAGCCAGAGTCTGGGCCTGCGCAGCGTATTGCGCGGCGAGAGTGGCGTTGCCGGCGGCGGCGGCGGCTTGCGCGGCGGCGGCTGCCTGGGTCGCTCCGGCGGCGGCCTGGGTCGCGCCGGCGCCGTATTGCTGGGCGCCGTTGCCGAGGCCCTGGGCGACGTCGAGGCCGATGGCCGAGGTGTTGAGGGCCTGCGACAGGCGGCCGGTCAGATAATCGACGCGGATGCCGCCGCCGACCGAGAAGCTCGGGGTCAGCTTATAGGAAGCGACGATCGAGCCTTCGTAGTCGGTCAGGTCCGAAGCCAGCGCCTGATAGCGGCCGACCCAGTTTTCCTTATATTCGACGCGCTCGCCGAACGGCACGGCGAAGGTGGCGCCGATGGCGAGGTCGGGATCGACCTTCCACACGCCGAAGATCGAGCCGATGGCGGCCGGCTTCACCGCGTTGGGGCCGTCGACGCCATTGACGTTCGGGCCGCCGACGCCGGCGGAATAGAGCGGGTTGCTGTTCTGGCCGTTGAACTTGACGTCCGGCGAGATCCAGGTCGCGGTGCTGGCGATTTCGCTGTCGGTCAGGAAGGACATGCCCGCCGGATTGTAATAGGCGGTGCTGGAATTATAGGCCTTGGCGGTCTGGCCGGCGAAGGCGTTGCCGAGGCCTTCGGCGCTTTCTTC